>DAORUN010000108.1:2928-11457 GCA_035433205.1 Thermoflexales bacterium
GATGCTCTTGCCAAATAACTGTCTGCTTTGCGTAACGCATTGCAAAAAACGTAGCTCAGCCCCCAGCCTCTATCCCCCTAACCCCCGGCCCCTAACCCCTATCTCCCTTCCGCAATGGGCGATAATGCGCTTTCATCACCTTTCATCACAAGGAGAAAAACCATGCTAGACCGCGCCCGCGAACTACAACCCAAACTCGTGCTCTTTCGCCGCCACATCCACCAAAACCCAGAAATGGGATTTGAGGAAGTCAAAACCAGCCAGTATGTCTCGGATCATTTGACATCGTTGGGGATTGAGCACCAGCGCGGGGTGGCAAAAACCGGCGTGGTGGCGGTGCTGGGTGATGGCAACGGCCCAATCGTCGCTTTGCGCGCAGACATGGACGCGTTGCCAATTCAGGAGAACAACGAAGACAAGGCGTATCGCTCGCGCACGGCGGGCGTGATGCACGCCTGCGGCCACGATGCGCACACCGCTATCTTGATGGGCGTGGCCGAACTTTTGTCCAAAGAGCCATTGCACGGCACGGTCAAACTTTTGTTTCAGCCCTCCGAAGAAGGCGGCGCGGAAGACAAAAGCGGCGGCCTGCTCATGACACAAGAGGGCGTGCTAGATGATGTGGAACGGGTGTGGGGTTTGCACGTGGGCAGCGGCGAGACCCCCGGCGTGATTTCAGTTGGCGAGGGAGCCATCACCGCGGCGGCAGATTCTTTCCGTGGGTCAATCATGGGCATGGGCGGGCATGGGGCGTTCCCGCACCGCGCGCTAGACCCAATCTGGCTGACCTCGCAGGTGTTGCCCGCCATTTACGGCGTGATCCCGCGCCGGTTGGACCCGGTGAAGATGGCCGTGATCACGGTGGGGCAAATTAACGCCGGAACTGCGCCAAACGTCATCCCCATGAAGGTGGATCTGACCGGCACGATTCGCTCGTTTGACGAGGAAACCCGCGCCATTTTGCACAAGGGGCTGGTGGATGCGTTCTCAATCGCCCGAACGCTGGGCGGTGATTTCACGCTGGAGCACCCGTATGGCTACCCGCCAACGGTGAACGAGGCGGAGAGCGCCCGGTATATTCGCGGCGTGGCCGAAGAACTGGTGGGCAAGGATCATGTTGAAACGGCCATCCCGATGATGGCGGGCGAGGATTTTGCCTACATGGCGCAAAAAGCCAAAGGCGGGTTTATCAACATTGGGGCGGCCATCGGCGACAAGCCCCGGCCCCATCACCACCCGGATTTTGATATTGACGAATCTATTTTGTCTACCGGCGCGGCGGTGCTGGCCGAGACCGTGCGGCGGTATTTGAATGGATGAGGAAAGGGCCGGCTGGGCGGCAAGGGTCATCTAAAATATCCTTATGACAGATAAAGATGCTGCCATCAAAATTGTGGCTTCCAACCGCCGCGCCGGGTTCGATTACGAGCTGGGCGAGCGATTTGAGGCGGGCATTGCGCTGACAGGCGGCGAGATTAAATCGGTGCGGATGGGCAAGGCCGACCTGCGCGACGCCTTTGTGCTGGTGCGCGGCGGCGAGGCGTGGCTGATCAATGCCACCATCTCGCCGTATGATTTTTCCAAAGGCTTTGACGCGCACGCCAACCCGCTGCGCGAGCGCCGCCTGCTTTTGCACAAAAAAGAGATTGACGAAATTGACACCGAGGTTTCTCGCAAGGGCTACACGGCGGTGGTGACCAAAATGTATCTCAAAAAAGGCCGCGCAAAAATTGAGGTGGCCCTGGCCCGCGGAAAGAAGAACTACGACAAACGCGCCACCACCGCCAAACGCGATGCGCAGCGCGAGATTGATCGCGCCTTGAAAGAGCGCGATTGAGTTTATTTTGCAATTTGTTTTATAAAAGGAAAGACGAAACATGACACAAGCAACCAACCCGCCCGCGGAACGCCGCGGCGTAATTGAAGTGGGCGGCAAGCCTGCCACCGTGATTGGCAACGACGTGAAAGTGGGCGAGGCCGCCCCGGCGTTCATCGCCAGCGCCAACGATTGGACGCCGGTGGATGTGCTGGCCGCCAGCGCGGGCAAGGTGCGCATTTTGGCGGCGGTGCCATCGCTAGATACCAGCGTGTGCGCCCGCGAAACCCGCCGCTTTAACGAGGAAGCCAGCAAGCTGGACCCCAACATTGTGATTTACACCATCAGCACCGATTTTCCCTTTCGCCAAAAAGAATGGTGCGGGGCGCAGGGAATTGACCGGGTGCACACAGTCTCGGATGTGGTGGATGGCGACTTTGGCGTGAAATACGGCACGCTGATCAAAGAGCGCCGGTTTCATCGCCGGGCGGTGTTTGTGGTAGACCCGCAGGGCAAGCTGGTGTACGCCGCATACATGCCCAAGCTGGGCGATGAGCCTCATTACGAGGAAGTTTTGGCTGCGGCCAAAGCCGCGCTGGGTTAGCAAAACCCGCGCGTTAGTGAAACTTTCTTAATTTTTGACAAGAATTGCCCCGGCTGGTAAAATAGGGTTACTTTCATCAATTGGCTGGGCAGAAAGTGGGTATAAAACACCCACTTTTCTTTTTCTCTGAGCCATGCGAGGCTAGAATAAACATGAAGAGCGAATTTGCATTAGCGCTAAACCAAATCGGCGCGGAGCGTAACCTGCCCCGCGAAATTATCACGCAGGTTCTTGAATCTGCGCTGATACAGTCGTACCGCAAAAACGCAACTGTGATGAGCAGCCAGAACGTTGCCGCCAAGGTAGACATTGAAACTGGCGATATGCGCATCTTTGTCGAAAAAGAAGTGGTGGAAGAAATTCTGGATGACCGCACAGAGGTCACCCTGGAAGAAGCCCGCCAAAACAAAGCCGATGCCGAACTGGGCGATGTGTTACTGATTGACGTGACCCTGAAAGACTTTGGCCGCATTGCCGCGCAAAACGCCAAGCAAATGATTGTGCAAAAGCTGCGCGAGGCCGAAAAAGACTTTCAATACAACCAGTTTGCAGAGCGCGAGGGCGAAATTGTGAGCGGCATGGTCCAATCGCAATCCCCAGCCGGGCTGGTGCTGGACCTTGGGCGCGTGGAAGGCATCCTCAGCAAAAAGGACCAGATCCCCGGCGAGCGCTACGACAACCAGGCGCGGGTGCGGGCGTATGTGGTTGAGGTGAAGCGCAACGCGCGCGGCCCGCAGATCATGCTTTCGCGCACCAGCAAAAAAATGCTCAGCCGCCTGCTGGAAATTGAAGTGCCCGAAATTGAGAAGGGTTTGGTGGAGATCAAGGCAATTGCCCGCGAGCCGGGGTCGCGCTCCAAGGTGGCGGTGTTCGCCACCCAGCCAAACATTGACCCGGTGGGCGCGTGCGTGGGCCAGCGCGGGGCGCGCATCCAAACCATTGTTAACGAGCTGCACAACGAAAAAATTGACGTGATTGAGTGGAGCGAGGATCCGGTGGCATTTATCACCAAATCGCTCAGCCCGGCAAAAGTCATGTCGGTTTATATTCCGCCAAACGGCAAAGACACCAAGAACGCAACCGTGATTGTGCCCGATGACCAGCTTTCTCTGGCGATTGGGCGCGAAGGGCAAAACGCCCGCCTCGCGGCGCGGCTGACCGGCTGGCACATAGACATCAAGAGCAGCAACGAAGCCCTGCGAGACAGCGTGAACAAGCTGCAAGAAAATGACGCCATTCGCGCCGCGGCTGGGCCAGAGGTGGTTGCGCTGGTGCCAATGATGAAGGAATTACTGGTGCGGCAAGGCGCGCAAGTCACGCCGCTTACCGGCGATGAATTCCCGGCCGTCAAAAGAGTGGTGGAGGCTGTGTTTGCCGCCACCACCCACGCCAACGCTGTTCAAGAGCGGGCGGCGGAATTTGCGCCGGGCGCGCAGGCCATTGAGCGCCGCGAAGCCCGCCAGGCGGCCATCGCCGCAATACCCCAGGCGGCCTACGCCATGCCAATTGAATCGCTGGAGCTTTCTCCGCGCGTGGCCCAGCACATTGTGGCCGCAGGGGTGACCAGCGTGGGCCAGTTGTTGGAGCAAAACGCCCGCGGCGATGAAGGTTTGCTGGCCATTGAAGGCATTGGCCCCCGCGCCATGGGCGAGGTAAAGCTGGCGCTGGATAAATTGGTGGGGCAAATGGTCACCACGCCGAGCGCGGTTTCCATCGCGCCAGAAAAGCCGCAGGCAGAAGCGGTTTCCATCACCACCCCGGTGGCCGCGCCAGAGCCGGAGCCGGTGGAAGAGGTGGATACCCGCACGCCAGAAGAAATCTTCCGCGACGCGATGTCTGAAGAGGAAGAAGACGATGATGAGGACGCGACTCCATCTGTTGGCGGCGCCAAGAAAGGCAAGAAAAAGGGCGCAGTGAAAGGCAAAGCCAAAGGCCCTGTGCTAATATACGATGAAGAACTTGGCAGAATGGTGCCGCAGCGCGCCCGCAAAGGCCGCCCCGGCGAGTTTGACGAAGAGGATTAGTTTTATTCAAGGTGAAGGCATTCGCAAGATGCCTTGGCCTATGTGAGTGACCAGTGACGGGCAAGGTAAAGCATGTGCCCATGCGGACGTGCATTGGCACGGGGCAAAAGTTCCCAAAGCGAGAGATGGTTCGCCTGATTTGCGCTGAGGACGGGCATGTGAGTGTGGATCCAACCGGCAAGCGCGGCGGCAGCCGTGGCGCGTATCTTTCAAAAAGCTACACGGCGGCAGAGGCGGCCATTCGGCACAAGAAATTGCAGGCGGAGTTTGAGCGCCCAATTCCGCCAGAAGATTGTGAAGCGATTTTGGTGTTTTTTAAGCAGTTCGAGAATTCGACCCAGACAGGCGGCGCATGAAAAGTTTTGCGCCACATCTGGTTTTAACCGGCTTTTTTAAGCAGATTAACGTCATGTGCTGACTTGACTTTGCGCTCAATTTATTCGTGCGGCGTGTGTGTATGCCGCGCTGCAACGCAGGTCGGGTAGGCCTGCGTTGTTTTTTTGTGGAGGTGTGTATGGCAATTGTTACAAAAGATTCTCCGGCCACCCGGCCAGCGCAAGGCGCGGGGGCAGCCCCCAGCGGCGCGCCAGCGGGTGGCGGGCAAACCCCACCCCGCACCGGCGGGGGCGGGTCTTCACGGCCTAATTCTGGCGGTGGCGGGGGATATCGTCCTGGCGGTGGCGGTGGCGGAAACAGATCGCATCACGGCGGCGGCGGCAACAGACCGCGCTCTGGCGGCGGCCCTCGCCCGCCCGGGCAGGGTGGCGGGCCGCGCCCGTCTCGGCCAATTGTGCCAGAAAAACCCCGCGAGAAACAGAAAATTGAATTGCCAGACACCATCACTGTGCGCGATTTGGCGACATTGATTCATGCCACGCCCATCAACCTGATTCGTGAGTTGATGAACAACGGCGTGATGGCGAACATCAACCAGGCGCTGGATTTTGACACCGCGGCGATTGTGGTTGAGCCGTTTGGATACGAGGCCAAACAAAAGGAAGTGGTGGTTGATACGCTGGATGACACGGTTATTATTGACCAGGTCACCGGACAGCCATCACCCAAACTGGTGACGCTGAAACAAAAGATTTTGGCCAAGGAAGGCGCGGAGATGACCGAGACGCGCGCGCCAATCGTAACGGTGATGGGGCACGTAGACCACGGCAAGACGTCGTTGCTGGACGCGATTCGCAAGACCGATGTGGCCGGCGGCGAGGCGGGCGGCATCACTCAGCATATTGGCGCGTATCAGGTGGATCTGCATGGCAGAAAGATCACCTTTTTGGACACGCCCGGCCACGAGGCGTTCACCGCCATGCGGGCGCGCGGGGCGCATGTGACCGATGTGGCAATTTTGGTTGTGGCCGCAGATGACGGCGTGATGCCTCAGACAAAAGAGGCCATCGCGCACGCCAAAGCCGCCCAGGTTCCCATCATTGTGGCCATGAACAAGGTGGACAAGGCCAACGCCAACCCAGATTACGTGAAGCAGCAGCTTTCCGAGGCTGGGCTTCAGCCGGATGACTGGGGCGGAGACACAATGATTGTGCCGGTCTCGGCCAAACAGCGCAAAGGAATTGAGGACTTGCTGGAAGGCGTGTTGCTCATCGCCGAGTCGCTGGATACGATCAAAGCCAACTCCAACCGGCCGGCCATCGGCACGATTATTGAGAGCCAACTGGACAAGCGCGAGGGCGCAAAAGCCACGGTACTCATTCAAAACGGGTCGCTCAATGTGGGCGATGCGTTTGTGGCCGGGCTTGTTTCTGGCCGCATCCGCGCGATGTTTGATTTCCGCGGCCATCGCATTAAAAAGGCGGGGCCGTCCATCCCGGTCAGCATCACCGGCATGTCGGATGTGCCTCGTGCAGGCGACACGTTTGAGGTGGTCGAGGATGACCGAACGGCGCGGGCCATTGTGGCGCAGCGCATGTTGAACCGGGGCGTGATTCAGCGCGAGGGCACACCCAGCCGCGCCACCACGCTGGAAGAATATTTTGCGCAGGCCAAGGCAGGGCAAAGCAAGAAGCTGGTGTTGATGGTGAAGTCTGACAACCAGGGTTCGCTGCCGCCAATCATTGAATCATTGAACAAGCTGAACACCGAGGATAACGAGGTGCGGCTGGACATCATTTATCAGGGCGTGGGCACCATTTCTGAATCGGATGTGGACCTGGCGATTGCTTCTGGCGCGGTGATGCTGGGGTTTGAGGTGAACATGGACACCAGCGCCCGCCGCAAGGCCGAGAACAACGGCGTGGATGTGCGCAGTTACAACGTCATCTATAACCTGATTGACGATGTGGAAAAAGCGATGAAGGGCATGCTTGGGCCGAAGATGGTGGAGCGCGTGCTGGGCGCGGCGGAAGTGAAGCAGGTGTTCCGCATTCCCAAGGTGGGAACCATCGCCGGTTCTGTTGTGCGCACGGGTCTCATCCAGCGCGGGGCCAAGGGGCGCGTGATACGCGCGGGCGAGAAAGTGGCCGAGGCCACGATTGATTCGCTCAAGCGCCTGACCGAGGATGTGAAAGAGGTGAAGCAGGGCTACGAGTGCGGCATCAGCCTGGAGGACTTTACCGACATCAAGGTGGGCGATGTGATTGAGTGCGTGATCACCGAAGAGAAGAAAGTGGAGTAACGCTTTAGCGCCCGGAGCGCGTCCGAACAAGTTCGGCTGACCGCTCCGGGCGCTTGATGTGATATGAGCAAGAAATACGAGAAGCGCATTGGCGAGCTGATCCGTTCGCACATTGTGACGCTGATTGAGCGCAAAATTGCCGACCCGCGCGTGGTGGGCGTGACCGTGACGGATGTGGAGCTTTCGGATGACACGCGCTACGCCAAAGTGTTTTGGAGCATGATTGGGGATGAGAAAGAACGCGAGCAAGCCGCCCGCGGGCTGGATAGCGCGGCGGGTTGGCTGCGCCACGAGCTGGGCCAAACCTTGCGCACACGCCACACCCCAGAGCTGTCTTTTCATTACGATCCTTCGCTGGCATACGGCGATCACATGTCCAGAGTGCTGGACGAAGTAAAGAAAAATGACGAATTGCGAATGATGAATCAAGAGCCGAAGAACACAGACTCTACTCAAAACTCGTAATTTGTAATTTGTAATTCAATGAGTAATCAGGCGTGGCAGCAGGCCGAGGGATATTTGCGACGGGCAGATCGCATTTTGGCGATCACACACCTCGCACCAGACGGGGATGCCATTGGCAGCACACTGGCTTTTGCCCATGCTTTGCGTGGAATGGGCAAAGTGGTCACCATCGCCAGCCAGGATCGCCCGCACTCGCGGTTTGATTATCTGGCGGGCGTGAAGGATTTTAAACAATCGCCAACGGGCAATTTTGATTTGATCGTTTCGATTGACAGCAGCGATTTGCAGCGGCTGGGCACGGCGTTTATGCCCGCCCAGCACGGCAATTTGAACATGGTGGTGTTTGACCATCACATCACCAACACCCAGTTTGGCACGGTGAACGTGGTGGATCCGCAAGCGGCCTCTTCTGCCGAGATCATCCTCAAACTGATTCACCGGCTGAACGCGCCTATTACGCCCGATATCGCGGTGGCCTTGCTGACCGGCATCATCACCGACACGCTGGCGTTCCGCACCAGCAACACCACGCCCAGCACGCTGGCAGCGGCGATGGAGCTGATGAATGCGGGGGCATCGCTCACGGACATCACACGCAACGCGCTGGTTTTGCGCCCCCTCGACCAAATAAAGTTTTTGGGCGCGGGCATTGCGGCAGCCGAGGCGACCCCGGAAGGCATTGTGTATACCCGCCTGACGCGCAAGCTGCGCGCCGCGGCGGGCAACACCGATGATCGCGGTGATGCCGGGCTGGTGGGCACGCTCATCACCGCAAACGAGGCCAAAATTGCGGCGGCGTTTGTGGAGTTGGCGGATGGCAGCGTGGAAGTGGGCTTTCGCGCCGCGCCCGGCTACGATGTATCTCAGGTGGCGCTGGAGTTTGGCGGCGGCGGGCATCCTGCGGCGGCGGGCTGCACCCTGCCCGGCCCCATGCGCGATGTGGTGAATCGCGTGCTCACCCGGCTGAAACAGGAAATTCGGG
>DAORUN010000109.1:0-8132 GCA_035433205.1 Thermoflexales bacterium
GCGGTTCACCATTTGATCCAGCGCCACGATGCCCGCCGCAGCCAGCACGCCAGCCTGGCGCATCCCGCCGCCCACCATTTTGCGGTATTTGTGCGCCTTGTAAATAAACGCTTTTGACCCGCACAAAACAGAGCCAACCGGGGCGCTCAAGCCCTTGCTCAAGCAAAAGGTGATGGAATCCGCGCCCGCCACCAGCTCTTTTGCTGGCACACCCAGCGCGATGGCCGCGTTGAAAATCCGGGCGCCATCCACATGAAAGACCAACCCGCGCGAGTGCGCCAACTGCGCCACCGCGTTCATATATTCCACCGGCAACGCCGCGCCGCCCATCACGTTTTGGGTATTCTCAATGCTGATGGCTCCCGTCACGGGCGCGTGACCGCTGGGGTCTTCGGCGCGGATGGCCGCAGAAATATCCGCGAGGCGCAGCGTTCCATCTGCCTGATTTTGCAGCACGCGCGGCTGAAGCCCGCCCAGCGCGGCCAAACCGGCGCGTTCGTTGTTGAACGTGTGCGAGGCGTCGCCCATGATGATTTCTTCGCCACGCCCGCAATGCGCCAGCAGGGCGATGAGATTGCCCATGGTGCCGGTTGAGACAAACAAGCCAGCCTCTTTGCCCAGCATGGCGGCGGCCTTTTCTTGCAAAGCATTGACGGTTGGGTCGTCGCCAAAAACGTCATCGCCTAGCTCGGCGGTTGCCATTGCCTCGCGCATGGCGGGTGTGGGTTGGGTTACGGTGTCGGAGCGAAAATCTATAAAGCCATTGATTGACATGGGAGGGGATTGTAACGTGTATAAAAGACGGGAGACGGGAGACGGAAGACTGAGTTCGGATAAATATCCGTCCGCCGTCTTCCGTCTTCTGTCATGCAATCCAAATTTGCGCGCCCGGGCCAGCCAAACCCGCCAGCGAGAGGAAACCGCCGCTCACGGTTTGCTCTGCCCCGCTGAAAAATTCGCGCAGCACGGCCCCATCCGCCAAACCAGTCGCCCGCGCGTTGAGGGTTTGCGCGTCATCTGCGCCGCGCTTGGCCACGACGATGACCTTGTGATGTTCATCCTCGCGCAAAAATGCCAGCGTCTCGTGCTCGGCCATGAGCCATTGCAAACCGCCATGCCGCAGCGCCGAGTTCTCCCGGCGCAGCGCCATCAGGCCAGAATACAAACCGCGCACCTCGCCGTTCCACTTGGATTCGTCCCACTCCATGCAGCGGCGGCAATCCGGGTCGCCCCACCCCTCAAGGCCAATTTCCTCGCCGTAATACACGCATGGCGCGCCGAGATACGTGAACAGCAGCGCGGCGGCCACGCGCAACTGCGCCAAATCGCCGTGCACCACGCTCAACACGCGCGGCGTATCGTGGCTGCCCAGCAAGTTAAGTTGATTGAGCGCAATTTGCCACGGCACAGCCGCCGCAAACTGGCGCAGTTGCGCGGCAAAATCGGGCGTGGGCATGCGATGCCCGCTGGCCCATTCCATCCCCCACACGCTGGCCATGTCAAACCCGGCCAGCCAATTGAGCAGCGGGAAGGTGAACCCGCGGTAATTCATGCTGGCGTCCAGCTCGTCGCCTTGCAAGTGAGGCGTGCCATCAAAAAAATGTTCGCCCAGCAAATAGGCATCGGGCTTTTCTCGTTTGATGGCGC
This sequence comes from Thermoflexales bacterium, assembly GCA_035433205.1. GTDB lineage: Bacteria > Chloroflexota > Anaerolineae > J036 > Brachytrichaceae > DAORUN01. Next base: position 1,648 of record DAORUN010000109.1, read on the forward strand.
GGCGAATGGCGCGGCCAATTTTGTGGCCCAGTTGCGTGGCGCCTTGTTTGCCCATCATGTTCGCCACATCCAGCCGCCAGCCATCAATGCGAAATGGCGCGCGCAACCAGTAGCGCATAATCGCGTCGTCATCCTCAAACATCACCTCGCGCAGGCGCTGGCTTTTGTAATTCAACTTTGGCAAAGACCGCACACCCAGCCACGATTCGTAATCGTTTGGATGATGATGAAAGGTGAAAAATTCTGCCGTTGGCCCGCGCGGGTTGGCCTGCGCATCCAAAAACCAGGGATGCACACTAGAGCAATGGTTTGGCACCATGTCCAACATCAGGCGCATCCCGCGCTGGTCAAGAGCGCGGCGAAGCTCAATCAGCGCCTTCTCGCCGCCAAAGTGCGGGTCAACATGGTAGTAATCGGCCACATCGTATTTGTGGTTGCTGGGCGAGGTAAAAATAGGGTTGATATACAACGCGTTCACGCCAAGGTCGCGCAAATAATCCAGTTTTTGGGCAATGCCTTGCAGGTCGCCGCCAAAAAACTCCACGCCGCCGCCCTCGTTGTGTTTGCGCGGTTGCTCGCCCCATGCCCGCGCGGTCACCTCGCGCCCGTAACACGAGTATTCTCCGTTTTGCACATTGCCCGCCGGGTCGCCATCGGCAAACCGGTCTGGAAAAATTTGGTAAAAGATGGCGTCTTGCACCCACGATGGAAAACTCGCATCAGCCAAAATGCGAAAGTCGGCGGCATCGGTGGGCGTGCTTTGCGCCGCGCCCTGCTGATTGAGCCACCAGTCGCCATCATCGGCGTGAATCAAAAAGCGGTAGCCGGTGCGCGGCATGTTCAGCGGCAGGTCGGCCTCCCAAAACGCGCACACGCCTTCATCGGCGGCGCGGGTCATGGGCGCAATTTTTTGCTCGCCATCCGGGCAGGTGCGCACAAACATTTTTGTGATGGGAGCCGCAACGTCCGCGCGAACGCGGATCCGCGCGGTCTTGCCAATGCGCATCTCGCCGCTCACATATTTTGAGCTGCCATCGTGGTGAAGAGAATCAATCCAGTTCATTTTGGAAATTACAAATTACGAATTACAAATTTTGCGCGTCATAAACACGCGAGGCTTTGCATTTTTATCGGTTGTTAAACGCGCAAATATCCGCCAGCACGCAGCGCTCACACATGGGCAAACGCGCCTGGCACACCGCGCGGCCATGCCGGATCAAATTGAGGTGAAACGCGCCCTCCGCGCCGGGCGGGCAAAGTTGCTCCATCAGCCGATGGGTGTCGTCCGCGCTCATTTTTTCATCGCGCAGACCCAGCCGCCCGGTCACGCGATGCACATGCGTATCTACCGGAAAGGCGGGCATGTCGTAACAAAACAGCAGCACAATCGCGGCGGTTTTTTCGCCCACCCCGTTGATGGAAGTGAGCCACGCCCGCGCTTCTTCCATTGGCATTTTTGCCAGAAAATCTATGTTTAACTTTCCGCGTTCCTGCGTAATTTTTTTGAGCGCGGCCTGAATGCGCGGGCCTTTTTGGTTTGCCAGCCCAGCCGGTTTGATCGCCTCAATCACCTTGTCCACGTCGGCATCGCGCACCTGCTCCCAGGTTGGGAAACGCGCCCGCAGCCGGGCGTAGGCCAGGTCGCGGTTGCCATCGTTTGTGTTTTGCGAAAGGATGGTGCCCACCAACTCGCTCACGCCATCCAGCTTTGTCCACTTTGGCTCGCCATATTCTTTGAGCAGGCGCGTGTGAACTTCGGCTGCAAGTTGCGCTTTGTTGGTTATTGATTGTTGGTTGATGGGCACTGGATTACTCTTCTTCATTCTGCATTCTGACTTCTGAGTTCGGCTTTCACAACGCCCACAACTCGGCGGCGTCATTGCCAGAGACAATGAGAAACACGGGCGAGGCAATGGTTGCGCCCATGCCCAGCAACGCGCCATCGGTGCGAACCCGCGCGTAAAGCCGTTCAAACTTCTCGCCGCTCATCTCGGCCACAATCTCGGTGCGCATTTCTGGCGCGGGCACGGCAAGCTCCATCCCAGTTGTGGCAAGGGCAGATGGCGCCTGGGCCAGCGAAGCGATTAACACCGCTGGCGGCGCGGAACGGTTGGACGCGCCCGGTTGCACCAGCATTTTGTTAAACCGCGCAAACCCATTGGCGCTGTTTGTCCCATCCCCCCAGTTGTCCCAAAATACGCTCAACGCGTTCTCGCGGGCGCAACGCCACAACCCGGGCGGCGCGCCCAGGTTGAACATCCCGCCAAACGCCGCGTCAATCCGCAACACATCCAATGAATCCAAATACACATCTTGATCGGACTGATTGCGCACATCAAGGCTGACCTGCCAGAGCGGGGCGCCCAACAACTCCACGCCTTGCCATGCCCAGGTAGCTTGCAAAAGCGCGTCTGCGCTCATCAACGTGAGCGGGTCTTCGCTTAGGCGTTTGCCCGCGCTCACCCGCAAAACCTGTGTGCTGGCCGAGTTTGGCGTGTGATAACGCACCTGCGCAGTGATGCGGTGCATCGTGGCCCCATCTTCCCAGTTAAGCGTGATGGCGCGATCTAAAACTGCCAATGCGCCGGTTGCGTTAAGCATATCGGCGTATGATAAACGAAGACAAAGCCCCCAGCCTGTTATATTCGCCAAACATGTTAGCAAAAAGAGTAATACCTTGTTTTGATGTGGCAAATGGCCGCGTGGTGAAAGGCGTGAACTTTGTAAACCTGCAAGACGCGGGCGACCCGGTTGAGCAAGCCAAAATTTACAACGATGAACGCGCAGACGAGCTTGTTTTCCTGGACATCATGGCCTCGCACGAAGGGCGCGGCACAACAATAGACATGGCCCGCCGCGTGGCGGATGAGGTGTTCATCCCATTCACAATTGGCGGCGGGGTAAGAACACCCGAAGACTTCCGCACATTGCTTTTGGCGGGCGCAGACAAGTGCGGCATAAACAGCGCGGCGGTTCGCAACCCGCAGCTCATCAACGAGGCGGCCTGGAAATTTGGGGCGCAATGCGTGGTGCTGGCCATTGACGCCAAGCGCGATGGCGACATCTACCGCGTGTTTCTGAACGGCGGGCGCGTGCCCACCGAGCTGGACGCGGTGAAGTGGGCCATGGATGCCGAACAGCGCGGCGCGGGCGAGATTTTGCTCACCAGCATGGACACCGATGGCGCGCAAACCGGGTTTGACCTGCCCATGATCCGCGCCATCTCAAACGCGGTCAGCATACCCGTCATTGCCTCTGGCGGGGCGGGCAAGCTGGAGCATTTTTACGAGGCGATTGACGCCGGGGCCAGCGCAGTGCTGGCCGCCAGCGTGTTTCATTACAAAATTTTCTCGGTGGGCCAGGTGAAGGAATATCTGGCAGGCAAGGGAGTGCCGGTGAGAAGGTAGACGGAGGACGGGAGACGGGAGACGGTCAATTCGCCGTCCGCTGTCTTCCGTCCCCCGTCACTTTCCTTTGTCCAGCACCGCCAGCGTGAGCCGCGAGACGCACACCAGTTTGCCGTCGTCGTTGGTGATGCGAATATCCCAGACGTGAGTTGTGCCGCCCAGGTGGATGGGTTTTGCCACGCCATGCACATACCCGCTGCGCACCGCGCGAATGTGGTTGCAGTTGATCTCCAGACCCACCACAATTTTCTTTGACAGATCAACACACATTGCGCCAGAAATGCTGCCAATGGTCTCGGCCAGTGCGGCAGATGCCCCGCCATGCAAAATGCCATACGGCTGAGATGTGCGATGATCCACCGGCATCTTCGCCGCCATGTAATCCTCGCCAATCTCGGTGATCTCAATGCCCAAATGCTCCATCATGGTGTTGGCGCGCAAAGATTGGGCTGCTTCTATGCTGGGGGTTTGCTGAGCGAACCAAATATGCATGGCAATTAAAAATTACGAATTACTAATTACAAATTCCGGTTTGTCTCGTAATTCGTAATTAGTAATTCGTAATTGATTCAGTCTTCCAGCAAAAAGGTGATGTTAAGAACGACGCGGAAGTTGGTGATCTTTCCATCTTCCACTTTCACGCTTTGATCCTTCACCCACGCGCTTTTGACATTGCGCAGCGTTTTGCAGGCGCGGTCTATGCCGGTTTTTACCGCATCGTCAAAGCTCACGGGCGATGAGGCGATGATTTCTGTCACGCGGGCCACGGACGAGATGACCTCTGCGGCGGCCTCTTTGGTTTTTTTATCTTTTTTTGCCATATTTGCAACTCCAAAAAATTTATCCAAGCGCGCCAAGAATTTCTTGCGCCACCTGGGCTGTGCTGGCATGACCGCCCAGATCGGGCGTAGCCAAGCCATTTTCTAAAACAGTATAAACGGCATTTTCAATTTTCGTGGCAACCTCCGGCAAATTCCAATAATGCCGCGCCAGCAGCGCCGCGCTCAAAATGGCCCCGCACGGGTTGGCGATGCCCTTGCCCGCGATGTCTGGCGCGGAGCCATGCACCGGCTCGGCCACCGCCACATGCGCGCCAAGGTTGAGCGCGGGCGCAACGCCCATGCCCCCACCCCACACGCTGGCAATGTCCGAGAGAATATCGCCAAACAAATTGGTCGTCACAATCATGTCAAACTGTTCTGGCCGCGAGGCGAGCAACATGGCGGCGGTGTCCACCAGCATCTCCGAAACTTTTACGCCGGGGTGCGCCGCCCCAACCGCGCGGGCCGCATCCCGAAAAGTGCCATCTGTGAGCGGCAAGATATTGGCTTTGTGGACGATGCAAAGCTGTTTGCGGCGGCCCTCGGCCAGCGCAAACGCGGTTTTTGCCACGCGCTCGCTGGCGGCTTTGGTAATCACTCTTTCGGCGATGGCCTCCGGGCCTGCGGGCGTTTCGCGCAGATATTCGCGGCCCGCATACAAGCCCTGCGTGTTCTCGCGCACCAAAAGCAGGTCAACCGCGTTTGGCCGCGCGGCCAATTGCGACCCGCGCATTTTGAGCAGGCGCGTGGGGCGCAGGTTGGCATACAGGTCAAAAAGCTGGCGCATGTGCACGATGGGGCTGCGATACCCCTCCACCTTGCGCGAGGGCGATGAGGTTGCGCCAAACAAGGCCGCGCCGCAGGTCGCAATTTTTTCGCGGGTGGCGGCGGGTAAAGCATCGCCGGTATGGGTGAAGCAATCCCAGCCGGCCTCGGCTTCCATCACCTGCAAATCTGGCAAAACTTTTTGCAATACCTCAACGGTGGCAGGGATTACCTCTTTCCCAACGCCATCGCCTGGAATAACACAGAGTGTGTGAGACATGGCATAGGATTTTAATGGACATGAATTCAAAGACAGAAGACAGAAGACGGAAGACGGTCTGTTAGCAAAATTCTCATCCGTCACCCGTCATCCGTCACCTGTCATCCGTCTTCCGTCTAAAATGCCTGCACATGAACACACAATTGTTTAAGGGAGAAAAAGTTCGGCTGACAGCGCTCAACCCGGATAAAGACGCGGAGGTCATGTCGGCATGGTCGCACGATGCGGACTTTCTTCATCGCACAACCACCGAGATCGCCGCGCCCATCCCGCCACCCGGCTACAAAAAGAAAATTGAGGAGTGGATGAAAGACATGGACAAAAATGAAGTGTTCGTGTTTGGCATTCGCCAGCCCGGTGATGAGCGCCTGATTGGCATGGCGCAGATTTACTGGGTTGAGTGGCCGCATGGCGCGGCGCACTTCACCATCGGCATTGGCAAGCCAGAGGATCGCAACAAGGGGCTGGGCAGCGAGGCCATGCGCCTGCTTTTGCGCTATTCCTTCCACGAGTTGAATTTGCACCGGCTGGCGACGTTTGTGTCATCGTGGAACGCGGATGGGTTGCGGTTTTTGGCGCGGTTCGGTTTTGTGGAAGAGTTTCGCCGCCGCGAATCGCTTTACATCATGGGCCAGCGCTACGACCAGGTTGGGGTAAGTTTGCTCAAGGAGGAGTGGCATGACAATTGATTTGTTTCGCGGCAAGCTCACGCGGTTGGCGGCCATGAACCCAGAGACCGACGCGGAAATGGTGACGCGCTGGAATGAGGATACCGAATATTTTCGCTTGTTAGATAGCGGCCCGCCGCGTTTGTTCACGTCCAAGAACACCAAGGAATGGATGGAGAAACGCATCGAGCGCGGCAAGCCAGAGTTTTTGATCCGAGAGCTGGAGAGCGATAAACCCATCGGCTTTTGCGCCTTGTGGACACCGCCACCCCAGCACGGCAACGCGTTTGTGGCCATTGGCATTGGCGAGCGCGATTACTGGGGCAAAGGGTATGGCAGCGATGCGCTGAAAACGCTGGTGCGCTATGGGTTTTTGGAGTTGAATCTTCATCGTGTCTCGCTGGGCGTGTTTGAATATAACGCGCGGGCCATAAAAGCCTACGAGAAGGTGGGGTTCAAAATGGAAGGTCGCGAGCGCAGCGCCATGTTGCGCGATGGCAAACGCTGGGATTTCTTTTGCATGGGCATTTTGCGCAGCGAGTGG
>DAORUN010000109.1:8232-11241 GCA_035433205.1 Thermoflexales bacterium
CGTCTTCCGTCTTCCATCCTAATGAGGATTTCTGAGTAAAGTAACTCTTGATTTCAACGCGGCCTTGCATTTGCAAACTAAACGGGTATGATATGGCCCATCACCCATGTCAGAAAGCACGATCTTACAGATCAATGCTCGCGTGCGGATTCCCTTAAGCGAATTAAAATTTGCATCCACGCGTAGCTCTGGCCCAGGCGGCCAAAATGTAAACAAAAATGAGACGGCAATAGAGTTGTCGTTTGATATTGCTAATACGCTTCATCTAACCATGGATGAACGGCGAAGAGCAATGGAAAAACTACGCGGCTATATTGACCAGATGGGCACGTTGCGCCTTGTCTCTCAGAACGAACGCAGCCAGCAACGCAACAAAGAGGTAGCCATCTACCGCTTTCAAAAAATGCTGCACACCGCGTTGATGGTCTTTCCAGACCGCCGCGCCACACAACCCTCGCACGGCCAAAAAATGGCGCGGTTAGATTTCAAACGCAAAAAGAGCAACACCAAGCAGTTTCGGCAAAAGCCGCGAACGCTGAACGACTGACATCACTCCGTTTTGTCGCAATGTTCATCTACGCGCTTGACCATGTTCAAATAGCCATGCCGCCCGGCGAAGAGGCCGCCGCCCGCGCGTTTTATGCGGGCGCGCTGGGCCTGCGCGAGGTTGCAAAGCCTGCCGAACTTGCCAGGCGCGGCGGATGCTGGTTTGAGGGCGGTTTGCTCCACCTGCACCTCGGCGTGGAGCAGGATTTTCGCGCTGCCCGCAAAGCCCATCCTGCCTTTTTGGTGGATGATTTGGCCGCGCTGGTTGCGCGTTGCCGCGCCGCCAACTGCGAAGTGGATGAGTCTCAGCCGCCGCTGGATGGCTACATCCGCGCCCACGTGTTTGACCCGTTTGGCAACCGCATTGAACTGATGCAAAAGAATTCTGAATTCTGAATTCTGAAAGAAGGTTGAGTTTTTGTTTCATTTCAGAATTCTGCATTCAGCATTCAGAATTCCTTGGCTTGTGTTAAATTTGGCGCGATGAAATTTCGCACGTCACGCGCACAGATGCGCATCGCCATCAGTTTGGCGCTTGTTCAATTTTTGTTGATGGCATGCGCCCTGCCCGCGTTTGTCACCGACAGCCTGAACCTGAACCGGGTTGCAAACATCGTGGCCACCCCGGCCACATTTGTAAATGCGCCAACCCCCACCCCGCCACCCGCAAATCTATCTACCGCCGCGTTGGTGCGCCAGCGCGGAAAAGTGCGCGTGGGCATCCGCTACGATGCGCCGCCGCTGGCCAGCATCAACGGCCAGGGCGAACTGGTGGGTTTTGACGTTGACCTCGCCAAAGAGATGGCCCGGCGCTGGCTGGGCAAAGCCGATGCGATTGAGTTTTATCAAGTCACTTCGGCGTCCGCGCCCAAAAGCGTGGGCAACCGCGAGCTGGATATGGCGCTGGGCGGCATTGTGCATTCCAAATCTGGCGAGCTGCTGGCAGATTTCAGCCAGTCGTATTTTGAAGATGGCGAGGCGATCCTCATCCGCAAAGGCGCGTTTAACACGGTCAAAGAGTTGGCCGGGGATCGCATCAGTTGGATTGATTCGCCAACCACATTTGCCCTGCGCGACACGCAAAACGCCAACGGCATCACCTTCACCCTCAAGATTGCGGATTCGTATGATGCGGCGTATAGCGCGCTCAAAAATGGCTCAACCGATGGGATCGCGGGCCGCCTGCGCCGCCTCAAAGCCAAAGCGATTGCCGACCCAAGCACGCAGGTTTTGGCGGTGATGCAGCGCGAGCCGGTGGCTATTGTCCTCCCCCAAAACGATTCCGACTGGGCCGACCTGGTCAACATCACGCTCAACGCCATCATCGGCGATGGCACATACAACACGCTTTACAAAAAGTGGATGGGCGTGGATGGCAACCCGCCCCGCCCGCCAACCGACGCGCTAAAAACCGACATCAGCGCGTTACCCGTCAACATTGCCCCGCGCGACACGCTGAGCAAAATAAAGGCCAACCAAAAAATTGTGGTGGGCTACACCCAAACCGACCCGCTGATTTACGTGAGCAAACAAAATGTGGTGGGCGGCTTTGAGATTGACTTGATTAAAGAGTTTGCCAAACGCTGGCTGGGCAAGGCAGAGGCGGTTTCGTTTGTGCCGCTGACCCAGGGGCAAATTTTGGATGCGGTGCGCCAGGGCCAGGTGGATATCGCCATCGGGAATGTGCAGCCTTCGCAAGCCAACGAGTTTAATTTGGATTTGAGCATCCCGGTCTTTCAGTCCGGCGTCACGTTCATGGTTTTGCAAGCCTCGCGCATCACCACCGATGTAACGCGGTTGAACGGGCAAACAGTTGGGCTGGTGGGTGTTGGCGCAGACGCGCTCGCGCCGCTCAAAACAGCGCGGGAGCTGAGCTTTAACGATGTGTCCTTCCCAGATATGACCGCCGCGCTGGCCGCGCTGCGCTCCAAGCAAATCATCGCCATCGCCGGGGACAGGCTGGCTATTTTCGCCGCCGACCGCCTGACCAATGACACAAACGTGGTGCGCGACCAACTAAACGATATCCCGTATGTCATCGGCTTGCCCGCCAATGATTCCGCGCTGCGCGACCAAATAAACCTGACCCTGCAAGCCATGCGCGATGACGGCAGCTACGCCACAATTTACAAGCGTACCTTCGAGGAATCCCCGCGCGCTTTGCCAGAGTTCTGGCCGGGCGAGGCTGTCCCAGTGAGAGACTTGAGAAATTAAAAATGACGAATTACAAATTACGAATTAATAGGGTCTTGGGCAGACAAAACTTACGCGTTACACATTGCATTTTGTGAACGTGTAACGTGTAAGTTGTAAACAATCCCGGCGCAAAATTCGTAATTTGTAATTCGTAATTACCTGACCTCAATCACTCGCACCGGCACGGCATCTGGATGTTGCGGGTTAAGCGTGACCAAACCGGGGTCGGTGACGCGCAAACGCAAATTGCCGTTAGAAGGGTCATAC
>DAORUN010000110.1:0-7664 GCA_035433205.1 Thermoflexales bacterium
TTCTTCGCTCCCTCCGGTCGCTCAGAATGACATTTTTTGCCTCGTTTTTCTTATCCAAAACTCACGTTAGATTAGCCCCGTTTTGCGTGCCCCCAGTTTGCGCGTCAACCTCAACAAACTTCGCAAAATCTCCGGGCCGAAGGAGCGTGGGCTGGGCGCAGGTTGCATCAAACAAAACGGCATCGGTGCGCCCCAGCAAGTGCCATCCACCCGGAAGTTTGGATGGGTAAATGCCCGCCATGCCCGCCGCAATGGCCACCGAGCCAGCGGGCACGGCCTTGCGCGGCGTGGCGCGGCGCGGCAAAGTTAGGTTGGCGGGCAGCGGCCCCAAATACGGAAACCCCGGCGCAAACCCGATCATCATCACCCGCCAGGGCTGGGCGCACAGCCGCGCAATCACCTCGCGCTCGGTCGTGCCCAACGCGCGGGCTGCATCTGGCAAGTCTTCGCCATCAAAAATGGTGGGGATGGGTATTGTGCGGGAGTTGATTTGCAAGGAAACGCTGGCTTGTAAAAGCCGGCGGATGGCTTGCGCGACCTCATTTGCGTGAACGCGCAACGGGTCAAACCGCACCAGCGCCGAGGTTGCCGCGGGCGTGACCGAGATCACCTCAACCTGAGCGGGCAAAAGCTGGCATAGCGCAATGGCCTGCTCATTGGTGATGTTCTCTGCCAGCAGCGCGGCTTCGCCCATTGGGATGATGGTTGGTTGCATGGTGAACAGAAATGAGAAATGGGCTTATGCAAAGCTGAATCTAAATCACTCAAAAAACGATGATAAGCATTACTATCCGTCAACCTCGCAGGTTGGTCTGCACAGCCGTGGTTTTTCCAAAATCGCGCAGGCCAACCTGCGAAGTTTTAATTTTCCATAACGCAATCTTAACGCGACCTCAAATTTTTGGGCCAAACCGCCGCGTTTTATCCTCATTGGGCTAGAATCTTGTGACCCAATCGTTCAATTGGGCGGAACATTTTCAATTTCATATGAGTTCACTTTTAGGATTGGCGGCCGCACTTACGATGACGATGAGTGTGAGCGTGTATGCGCCGGGGATGGGCGATATTCAGGGCAGCCTGATGTCGGCCAGTGGCAAGCGGATTGAGGACAGCCACGCGGCATGTGGATTCTCGTATCCATTTGGCACAGTGTTTGAGGTGACTGGCAGCGCGGCGGAAGAACTGCGCAAGCGCGGCATCTCCACCCGTGTCTCGTGTGTGGATCGGGGCGGGGCGGTGCGAGATTGGAATCTTGACATCGCGCTGGTTTCTGGCGATGAACGCCTGAAACGCGCCTACGATTTTGGCCGCCGCAAGGCAACGGTGATCATCACTTTGCCAACAAAAAGCGCCGTGACCGGGTATTAGCAAACCGGTTGAATGCGCAAGAGCCAGACTGTTTTACGCAGTCTGGCTCTTTTTTTTGCCCAAATCAAATCTTTCGCGCTAGCTCACCATCAACACGCCCCAAATATCCAGCCGAGGAAGAACTGCTTTTGCGATGCGCCCCTCGCGCGAAATCTCCAGCCGTTGCGGGCGGCCATCGTCAACATCTGGCGAGGCAAAGTAAATGGCATTCGGCCAAAACTCCAGTTGCAGGCGCACTTCAACATTTTGCAAAATGGGCGGGGCTGGTTGAGATGCGTTCCATGCGGTATCCATCAGCCCGACCAAATTGACCAAGCCCAGCGTGAGTTGCCCGCCACGTGTTCTGGCGATGGCCCAAATTGAGTTTGGCGCGGCGTTTGGCCCAAAGCGCGGCGTATTCAGCCGAATTTCTTCGTTGATGCCGCCGACATGCGTGGCCGAGACATCGCGCCAGTCTGGGGCAAAAAAGTATTCGGAGTAGCGCGAAATAAAATCGTAATCGCGGCGAACCAGTTGAGCCGAGGCTGCATCCAACCGCGCGTATTTTGGAAAATAAGGGTCGGCCAAGGCGCCATCTCGCTCACCCAAAACGATGTGCGAGCCGCCGTTGAGATAAATTGCGGCGGTCAGGCGGCGCAGCGCGGTGATGGCGCCCGCATCTCCAGATTTGAGCGCCTCAATATACGCCGCGATGACCGGCGGGTTGCCCCCGCGCAGCCCGCGGGCGCGGAGGACGACCTCGCGCACATCGCGCAGGGTGTCGTTTGGCGGCCAAATTTCAATATACAGCGGGTCCATCCGCGATTGCGCCACCGCCTCCAGCGGCCAGGCGTTCACCGCATTAAAAACGGTGGGCGCATCGCCAATCGCGTCTCGCACGGCGTTGAGAAAATCGGGCAGCGCGGCTTCAAGATCAACCGGGGCGCCATCCAGCCGATGCGCCAGCCGCGGGTAGCCATATTGATCCAAATGGATGCCGTCAAAGCCCAGCGCGCTCATGGCGCGTTGGCATTCGCGCAGCATTAGGTCGCGCCAGACGGGGTTGGTGATGTCGGTGTTGATTAGAAAATCGGCCAGCGAGAACGGCGAGCCATCCAGTTTGAACAGCCCCAGCTCGCGGTGGGTGTTAAAAAAATCGGGCTGGGCGGCGTAGATGGCGGCGTAAGCCAAAATTTTCATGCCCAGCTCGTGCGCCAAATTCACCTTGTTTTGCGCCACATCCAGCGATTGCGGCCTGCCCAGCGCATCGGTAAAGACACGGGTGGGCGGCACAAAATCGTAATGGCGATACATCCAGTCATACGCCTGCACCGCGTTCAAATGATAACGCGCCATCGCGTTCATGCGCTCGGTTGTGTCTCGCTCATCGGGCGAGAAATCGCACACAAAGCCGTAGCGCGGGGCGCGTTCCCAGCGGGCGCACACATCCAGCGCGGTGATGGCTTTTGCGGCCACCGCGCCGTTTGCATCACGCAATTCAAGCTCCACGCCATAGCCGCGCAGGTCATCGGGCGGCAGGCTCAGAGGGATGTGAACTTGCGCGACCTCGTTTGCCGCGAGGTCAACGGGGCGCTCGGCGTGGGTCACAACCCCATCCACCGCGCACAAGCTGGCCCGCGCAACCCCGCGCCAGGGGATGGAAGCCGCGCCCGCGCACGTGACGCGGATGAGCGCGGTTGCACCGGGCGCGTATGCCGCGCGGGTGGGGTGGCAATCAAGAATGGAAGGCATTTGGAAGGGTGAAGAGTGAAGGGTGAAGGGTGAAAGACGAACGTGTCATGTGCCCGGTTTCTTACACGTCATACATCACATCTTGTTCAGCGCTTGCCACAAAATTAAAAATTGGGCGTGCGACCAGAGCAATGGTTTGGCCACTTCGCCCCAGCGGGCTTGCCATTCGGGCAGCTTTTCTGGGGCGATCAAGTTTTGCGCGACTTGTTCGGGCAGTTCCAAGTTGTCATCGGCCTGGTTAACAATCCAGTCCAGACAGTTTTGCGCAGCGGGTATGTCGCCCGCCGCCGCGTAATGCCATCCCAGCCAGGCGGTGAGCAAAATCCACTCGCCGCCGCCGTAATACGAGTCGGTGGCGTAGCGATGAACCCCGCCGCGGCGCAAATCGCGCTCTATTTTTTCGGCGGTGGCGCTCATGATGGGATTTTGCACATCAAAAAGCGCATACGGAACCGCCGCGCCGATGAGCGCCGCATCCACCTCGCAGCCCTCATCCACAAATTTGCGCAAGTGCCCGTTGCACACACCCCGCGCCAAAATTTCTGTGCGGATGTTGTGAGCGGCGGCGCTGGCAAACGCGCTGTTTGTGTGCAAGGCGTAGGCGTTTAGCCCGCCATACAACGCCACCAGCGTGGTGATGTTCACGCGGTCGCCGTTTTCCTCCCAGCAATCGTGGTTGGGCAAACGCCACAACGCGGCCAAATATTCGGCCACCAAATCCAGCGCGGGCCGCCACCGCGCGGCGGCTTGCGCGTCTTTCGAGCGGCGCAAGTGGTCAATGGCGGCCCACAACCATGTGCCAAAACCATCCAGCTGAAAGTTGGGCCAGTCGTCATCGGCGTGCGGCTCGGTGAGCGGGTAGCGGGTGCGCAAAATGCGTTTGGTGTCAATTGGCTCGCCGCGGTTGGCGCGAGAAATGCACTCGCGGGCAAAATGCGCGTTGGCCAGCGCGGTGCGGGCAGCCCAGTCGTGAAACTGCGTTGCGCTGGCGGTCTCGCCCATCACGCTCATCGCGTGGGCGGTGAAAGACCCATCGCGATACCAGCAAAAGGTGTATTGCCCAAAATTGGGGCAGGCTACATACCCGCCGTCTGGCGATTGGCCGCGTTTGATGACATCAATGGAATGCGCGACCAGTTTTTTTGTTTTTTGTGAGAGGTTATCCACGTACAGCTCCTGCGGTTAGTCCTTTGATAAAAAACCGTTGTAATGCGACAAATATGATGATAACCGGTATGATGGCGATGAGAGACGCGGCGAACACCAAACCCCATTGCGTCACGTATTGCCCTTGAAAAGTGGCGATGGCAACCGGGAGTGTGCGTTTTGCCATGTCATCAATGGCGGTCAGCGCCCAGGTGAATTCATCCCACGAAAACAAAAAGCTGAAGATGGCAACCGTGGCCAGCGCGGGCGTGGAGAGCGGCAACGCCACGCGGAAGAACACGGTGAAATGGTTGCCGCCATCAATTAAAACCGCGTCTTCCAACTCGCGGGGAAGCTGCTCAAAAAAACCGCGCAGAAGAAAGACGTTGAGCGGCAGGCTGGTGGCGATATACACAAACACCAGGCCGGGCAGGCTGTTTCGCAGCCCCAGCTTTGTGGCCAAAATAAATTGGGGGATGATGAGCATGAGGCCGGGCACCATGAGCATGATGAGCACGGCATAAAAAGCCACGCTGCGCCCGCGAAAGCTAAACCGCGCCAGCGCATAGGCAAACATCGCGGAGATGAGCGCCGTGCCAATTGTGGTGGCAACCGCGACGATCAGGCTGTTTGCAAAATACAAAGCAAAGTTGTTGCTTTGCCAGGCGTCAATGTAATTTTGCAGGGTGGGTTGTTTGGGGATAAATTGCGGCGGAACATCCAGAACGTAAATTTGCCCCTTGAGCGAGGTGGAAATCATATACAAAAATGGGGCAATCATCACCGCCGCGCCCAGCGTGAGCGCAATCAGCAAAAAAACGGTGCGGGTGATGGGAACTCGGCGGGTCATTGGTCACATCTCCGTTGGTGAGCGTAAAAATTTTATTTGCAGCGCGCTGACCAGGAAAACGATGATGGCGAGAATATACGAGAGCGCCGCCGCGTAGCCAAATTGAAGCTGGTTGAACGCCTGGTCATACATGTAAGTCAAAATGGATTCGGTGCGGTGCAGCGGGCCGCCGCCGGTCATCAGATAAATTGAGATGAAGACGTTAAACCCGCCGATCAAGAGCGTGACCATGACAAACACAATTGTGGGCCGCAAAAGCGGCAAGGTGATGCCAAAAAAGCGCTGGGCGCTGGTTGCGCCGTCTATTTCGGCGGCCTCGTGCAACTCTGGGGGAATGGTTTGCAGGGCGGCCAAAAAAATGACCATAGACCAGCCAATGCCTTTCCAAACACCCAGCGCTATGATGGCAAACATCGCGCTATCCGGCTCTCTTAACCAGGCGATGGGTTCTTTGGCCAGCCCCAGCGCCATCAGCAAAAAGTTGATGATGCCGCCCTCGCTCGCATCAAACAGGTAGCGAAAGAGCAGCGCCACCACCACCCACGAGGTAATCACGGGCAGGTAAAACAGGGTGCGAAAGATCACCCGCCCGCGCGGCACCACATCCAGCGCCACCGCCACCAACATCGCCAGCGCCATCTGCGCGGGCACGGTAATTGCGGCGTAAAGCAGCGTGTTTTTCAATGCCTGCCAAAAGATGGGGTCGTTAAATGCGCGGGCGTAGTTCTCTGCGCCCACAAACGGGCTGACCGCGCCCGGCATGATCTTCCAGTCCAGCAAGCTGATGCGAAATGCATCTGCCAGCGGGTAGATCATGAACGTGATGAACAGCAATGCCCCCGGCAGCAAAAAAATGTAAGGGGTGAATCGGCCTGTTCGGGATGCGCTGGTCATGTCAACAAAGTTAAAAACTTATCGCAACGTGCGACTTAAGGGACAACGATAAGAACGAATAAGAATAGGTTTGTCATTTTGGCGACCATGTGAAGGAGAAATTTGCGAATAAAAGGCGCGATGTGCATGTACCTAATCGCAAATTTCTCCTTCGCTCAAAATGACAGGTTTACTTCAACAACGCATCGGCTTTGGCGGCAGCGGCATCCAGCGCGTCTTTGGGCGATTTCTCGCCGCGCAGAATTTGCTGGCCGGCATCTGTCAACACGCTCTCAATCTTAGACCAGTTGGGGTGCGGCAGGCGCGCCTTGGAGGTCTTGAGTTGGTCGAAGAAATACTGGAAGTAAGGCTGTGCCTTGACTGCGGCGTCGGTTACATCGGTGCGAACCGGCACCTGGCCCACGCCTGCAAACGCCAATTGCGTGTCTGCCGAGAGCATAAACGCGGTAAAAGCCATGGCGGCCTCTTTGTTGGGCGATTGCTGGAACACGGCAATGTCCTCACCGCCCACCACCGATATTGCGCCGCCCTTGCCCGCGGGCGTGAGCGCCCAATTCAGCTTTTTGTCTGGGAACTGCGAGGCGAAGATGGAGGGCATCCACGGGCCTTCCAGCAACATGGCTTGCTGGTCTTTGGCAAAGGCGGTGTTGGCGTCAAACCCGCCGCCCAAAATGCCCTTGTTGAGGTAGCCCTTGTCCAGCATGTCTTTCAGGAATGTGTAGGCCGCGATGGTCTCTGGGCCGTTCATGTAACCAGTGGCTTTGGTCATGTCTTTGTCGGTGATGTCGCCGCCAAAGGTCCAAATCCAGGGCATGACCGCCCAGCCATACGTGCCGCCATCGGCAAAGCAAGAGATGTTGGCGGCCTTTAACTTGGCGCAAGCGGCCAGAAACTCTTCAATTGTCTTGGGGGGCGCATCCACGCCAGCCTTGGCAAAGGCTTCTTTGTTCCAGAGCAGGGTGCGGGTGTTGGTGTCTAGCGGCAGGCCATAATAGCTGCCCTTCCACAAGTTGGTAGAAAGCGGGCCGGGATACATCTTGCCCTTCAGGTCATTAAAGCCCTTCATCCCATCCAGCTTGGCCAGCGCGCCCATTTCCGCAAACTCTGGAATCCACGCGATGTCCAGCCGGGCGATATCTGGAGCTGTGCCGCCCGCCATGGCGGTGAGCAGTTTTTTGTGGAAGTCGTCATATGGCACAGCCTGAGACTTGACCGTGACGCCGGGGTTGGCCGCCTGGAAAGCGGGGATCAGCTTTTCATCCAGCAATTTTGTTTCCACTGGGTTGTAGCCGTGCCAGAAGTTGAGCGTGATTTGCGGCGCTTTGGTTGGCGCGGGAGCCACGGTCACCGGCACTTGCACCGTTTTTTCCACCACCACTGTTTGCTGTACTTGCACCGTTTCTTTGATGGTGATTGGGGTGGGGGCGGCCCCGCATGCGGCAAGCAATGCCATTGAGATTGCGCCCAGAACGGGCAAAGATTTATTGAGAGACATGGGTTCCTCCTAAACTGAACTGAATTTATTTTTATCTCTGACAAAAATGCAGGTTTTGGCGTTGCGCCTGCAAAAGTAACGAGTTGTGTGTTGAATAAGCCTTTGGCGAAAGCCATCACCTCCTTATGAGATAAACCTTCATGCGATAAACCCTCCGGGGACTGGCGTTTGAAAGACGCG
>DAORUN010000110.1:7764-11224 GCA_035433205.1 Thermoflexales bacterium
ATGAGATAAACCTTCATGCGATAAACCCTCCGGGGACTGGCGTTTGAAAGACGCGGTCCAGAACCAGGCTGGCCGCGCCGCGCGCCCAGGTTTGGTTGCCCCCGTATTCAATAACGATCTTCGATTTGCTCAGACCGGCATAGGTGAACTCGTCAATTGCGGCTTGCATTGCATCCAGCCGGGCCGCGCCCGCCTGAACACCCTCGCCGCCCACGATGACCACCGCCGGGTTGAGCGCGTTGATGATGTTGGCGATGCCAATGCCCAGCCAGCGCCCGGCCAGCGCCAGCGCCTGCGTGGCAGATGGGTCTCCATTTTGCGCGGCGGCGTACATCTGCGCGGGTTCCATCCCCAAAATGCCCATGCGTTTGATGACAGATGGGTCGGCGGCGAGTTCCTCCAGCGTGCCCTCGTCGCTCAGGCGCATGTGGCCCACCTCGCCTGCGCCGCCGCCCGCGCCGCGGTAAAACTGGCCGTTGGTCACAATGCCCATCCCCACGCCGCGCCCAACCGTGATGACCACAAAATGCGGCACGCCGCGCCCGTGCCCAAACCACTGCTCGGCAATCGTCAGGGTGTTCACGTCGTTATCAATGTAAACCGGCAAATTAAAATGCTGGCTGATGGGGCTGGCGACATCCACGTCTCGCCAATTCAAGATGGTGGAGTGATGGCACACGCCCCGCGTCGCGTCAATGACCCCGCCCAGCCCAATGCCAATGCCCAGCACGCGGCTTTCTTCCACGCCAGAATCTTTGATGGCGCGGCGAATGATTTGGGCAACTTCTTGCAGCGTTTGTTCGGCGGGCGCGCCGCGGCGCATCTCGGCTTCTTCAAAGTGAATCACGTTCGCGTTGAGGTCGGTGACCGCCACCGAGCCAGACCCATCCGACAATTTGAGACCAGCCACAAAACCGGCGTTGGGTTTGAGCTTGAGCAGGGTGGGCCGCCGCCCGCCGCTGGATGACCCTTCGCCAATATCTTCTACAAATCCTGAATCCAGCAAAACCTGGGCAATTTGCGAGACGGTGGCGGGTGAAAGATCGGTGCGCTTGGCCAGCTCTGCGCGAGAAATGGGGCCGTTTGCCCGCACCAAATTGAGCAAGAGCTTCTCGTTAATCTCGCGCATCAGGTCGCGGTGACCGGTGCGAAAGACCGGGTTGGCTAAAGTGGGTTCACTTACTTTATTCACTGAACAAAGTATAGTCTAGACGCAACTTTTGTCAAGAGGGAAGATGAGAAATTGGAATGCGAAATGCAGAGAACGCGCCGGGCTAATTCTTGAGCTGGCGAATTCGCACGCCCGCTTTTTTTAGGGCTTGCTGCAAATAAGTGGCGCGGTGGGCGGCGCCGGGCGTGTCGGAATGCAGGCAAATGGTATCGGCGTGAATGGCAATGCGCGAGCCATCAAACGCGGTGGCGGCGTGATGCTGGATGATGCTGAGCGCTTGTTCCAGGCTGCGCTCGTCATCCTCAATCATCGCGCCGGGCAAACTGCGTGAACGCAAGGTGCCATTCGCTTCGTAGACGCGGTCGGCAAAAGCCTCGGCGGCCACGCGCAAGCCAGCCGCCCGCCCAGCCTCTATCAACTGCGAGCCAGCCAGCCCCACCAAAATTAGCGCGGGGTCAATTTGTTTTACTGCGCGGGCGATGGCCGCCGCAATGCCCGGCTCCTCGGCTGCCACGTTATACAAAGCGCCGTGCGGTTTTACATGCGCCAGCTCAAGGTGAAGCGTTTGAGCGATGCCGCGCAGCGCAAGAATTTGCTCGCGCATGTCGCGCTCAATCTCGGCGGCGGGCACATTCAAAATGCGCCGCCCAAAATGGGTGCGGTCGTGAAACGATGGGTGAGCGCCGGGCGCGACGTGAAACGCGGCGCACATGCGCAGCGTCTCGCGCATCGTAACCTCATCGCCCGCGTGGCCGCCGCAGGCAATGTTGGCCGATGTCACGTGCGGCAAAATGTCGGCATCGTTGCCAATGCCCTCGCCGCAATCCGCGTTCAAGTCAATCGTTGTCATGATCTGGGCAAAGCAGCCCCAGAAAATTATGACGTTTGAAAAACGCGCTGTCCTTAGCCAATGGGATAGTTAGGGATGGCTAAATGGTCAGCTTTGAGCAAGCAGCGTTTTGGCGATTGTTTCCCACTCTGCTTTGAGCGGGTCTTTGCATACGGACCTTCCTGCGCGGCGATACCAATAAGCCGCGTTGCCTGCATCGCCTTCCACGCGATGCAAATAGGCGTGAACCCATGCGCCATCGGCATCATCCTGATTTTGGGCGCAGGTGTGCGCCGCGCCCCAGTCGCCGCGCCCATCATGCCAGAGCGCGCGCAAGGCCATGCTTGCGCCAGTTGGTGGATGGGGCTGGGAGAGGGTTTGTTTGAAGTCTTCGAAGGTCATGGATGAAATTGCCAATTACAAACTGGCTTTATGGCTGGAAGGCGGAGGCGCAAAATTCTCCGTCTTTATCGCTCTCTATCTAGCGTCTGGTCTTCCCATGAAGAGGGGTCGTCCAACGATTCCAAATGGGTGAAGGTGGTGGATTGCGGAAGCGCCTGCCGGATATCGGCCTCGATTTTTTCCAGCAGGTCATGACCTTTGTTCACAGACCAATCGCCTGGCACCAAAACGTGAAAGGAGATGAAGTTGCGGCCCCCGCTTTGGCGGGTGCGCATGGCGTGAAACTGAATTCCATCGGCGGTGTATTTTTGCAGCGCGCCGTTTACGCGGGCGAGCTGTTCCTTTGGCAGGGCGGTATCCATCAGCCCCTGAGCAGAGCGGCGCACCAACTGCACCCCAGACCAAATGATGTTGGCGGCCACGAGCAGAGCGATGATTGGGTCAAGCCGCTCCCAACCGGTGAGAACCACCAGCGCGATGCCAATGATCACGCCGATGGAGGTGATCACATCGGTGAACAGGTGCTTGCCGTCGGCTTCCAGAGCAATGGAGTTGTTTTTTTTGCCCTCGCGCACCAGCACGCGCGAGACGAACAAGTTGATGAGTGATGCGGCGGATGAGATGATTAACCCCAGCCCCACTTCTTCCAGCGGCATGGGGTGGATGAGGCGCGGGATGGCGCTGGCGATGATCGTGATGGCGGCGAAGATGATGAGAGCGCCCTCGATGCCGCTGGAGAAATACTCGGCTTTGGTGTGGCCGTAAAGATGTTCTTCATCCGGCGGGCGCTCTGCTACGCCCAGCGCAATCAGCGCCATGATAGCTGCCGCGAGGTTTACCCCAGATTCAAGCGCATCGGAGAGCAATCCCACCGAGCCGGTGAGGAAATACGCGATGGTTTTGAGCGCAATGGTGGCGATGGATGCGGCGATGGACAGCCACGCAAAGCGGGTGAGCGATGGGGCGCTTTGATGGGCAGTGTTTTGCATGAATGCCCATTATTTTAACGTGAGTTTTGGATAAGAACGAGGTTTAGAGAATCGGGCGAAAATCAAGAA
>DAORUN010000111.1:0-11202 GCA_035433205.1 Thermoflexales bacterium
CCCAAATTAGAAAAATGAGGATCAAATTCGCTATTATGTTGATTTTGTGTCTTTACTGAGCTGGCAAAAACAACCCAGCGGCCACCTATGCGTCCGCGCTGCCGCTGAGACCCTGCACACCAACGAGGCATTCAATCATTCCCAGGTGGCGGTTATCGTGCGTCATCCAAGTTGAAATAATAGGGCCAATGCAGCCATCGCGCCAGTTTTCGCCATGCAGAGTTTCGTAAACCTTGTAAAAGTCTGCGTCATCAATCGTGCCAATGGCCTGCTGGGCGGCGGCAAAGGCGCGGCAGGCGTAATCAAGAAGAACAGCTTTTTTCGGCATCCGCAACAACATGACCGTTTTTTCATCCATCTCCATGCCAGTTTGGGCATATCCAAGGCTTTTGGTCTCCAAATTCCAGCGGGCGGCCAAACCTTCTTTCTCCCAAATCTGACTTCCGCGCCCGTTAATGATCTCTTGCAAATAATCGGCCCAACGCGCCAAATGCCACACGTGAAATCCCACCGAGGGCGTTGTTTCGTTTGGCGTCCACGCAATCTGATCATCGGTCAGGCTTTCCACAAGATCAAGCAAATTTTCGTGCGTGTTGCGATACTGCCTGCCAATCTCGGCCATGATAGTTTTGGTCATGCTGGTTCTTGTTGAGGAAGCTGCTAATCCCAAAGCAAACGGTCAAAATGAGTCATGTTTTTATTTCCCCAGCTTGAGCGCATACAACGCCTCGGTGTTGTAATACAGCAGCACGCCATCGGCCATGACAGGCGAAACGCTGAGCGGCGGGATGTACTCGCTCTGAGCAAAAGGTTTGCGCAAGGGTGATTGCACTTTCCAGACCTCCGCGCCCGTGTCGGCCTTGAGCGCTCGCAAATAGCCATCTTGCCCGCCAGCCAGAACAAGCCCCTCTGCCAGCGCTGGCACGGTGAGAATGTCGGATTTTGTCTGATTCTCCCACCGCACACCGCCATCCGCCGCGTTCAAGGCTATCAACACGCCATCGGTTGTGCCCACATACACCGCGTTGTCCAGCACGGCAATCGCATCATTGGTTGTGCCACCCACCCGCACGGTCCACTCGCCCGCACCGGTTGCGGCGTTGCGGGCTTGAATCACCCCGCCGTTGATGCCCAAATACACCTTCGCGCCATCCAGCGCAAGATGTTTGCCCAATTGCGGCTCAATCTTTTGCGCCCAGCGTTGTTTGCCAGTCGCAATATCAATCGCAAATAGCTGCGTTGTGCGGTTAGAGGCCGCATCAAACTGATTTGCGCCAACAAACACAAGCTCTTGGGAAGCCGCGGGCGGCGTGACAAGATAACTGCCGATGGGAAAATCCCAAATCATTTTGCCGCTCACTGCATCCACCGCGCGCAAACTGGCTGGCTTTGCATCGGTGGGCGGAACTTCAAAAAACACCTTTCCATTTTGCGCCACTGGGTGATGCTCACCGCCAAAATACCTGCCCAGCGAGGCCTGCCAAACCACCGCGCCAGTTTTGGCATCCAACGCCAAAACTTTGCCGTCATCGCCGCCCAGCGCCACATACACCCGCTCGCCATCAACCCCAACGGGAGAGTCGGCCCGCGAGGCCAGCGCCACCTTTGTCTCCCATTTTTTTGCGCCGGTCTTCATATCCAGGGCCAGCAACATATCCTGTTCGTTGATGACAAACACAATCCCGTTGCTCACAGCGGGCCGATTAATATCGGTGGTGACATTGGCTTTCCAAAGCACAGGCAGGGGCATGGCAGGTGATGGCGCCTCGGTTTGGCATCCGCTCATCGTCACAACGATGGCAGACACAATGGCAGCGCCGATACTTTTTCCAAAAAAAGATGTGTGGGGCATGGTGATGCGCAAATTGTAAAGCAGACATCCCCGCCGCGCCAGATGACTTTGCAAAAGTATTGGCACCCGTTACCCGCGCAGCGCCACCACCACATCGGCCACATTTGTGCCGGTTGGCCCGGTGAGGATGAGGTCGCCCAGCGCGGCAAAAAACGGGTAGCTGTCATTGGCATCCAGCGCGGCGCTGGCGTTTTGGCCGATGGCTCTTGCGCGGGCCAGCGTGTCTGGCAAAGCGATGGCCCCGGCGGCATCGGTTGGCCCATCCGTCCCATCGGTGCCAAACGAGGCCACGCATACCTCCCCGGTCGCGCCATCCAGTTCAATGGCGGCGGCCAGCGCCAACTCTTGATTGCGCCCGCCTTTGCCCGCCCCGCGCAAGGTCACGGTTGTTTCCCCGCCAAATATCAACGCCTCTCTAGCGCCCGGAGCGTGTCCCAACAAGTTGAGCTGACCGCTCCGGGCGCTCATCGCAATCTCGCGCCCGCGGGTGCGGGCTTCGCCGGTGAGCGCGGTGGTGACGATGCGCGGCGCGTAGCCAAGCTGCTGCGCGGCGCGGGCGGCGGCCTGGCAAGCCTGCGTGTTGTTGCCCACCAAAATATTTTTTGCAGATGGGTCATTGGTCAGGCCAGAGGCAATCACATCCAGCGGGTCGCCAATCACATCCGAAAGCACCAGGCCAACCACTTGCGCAGGTACGGCGCGGCGGACCAACCCGCCGCCTTTGAGCCGGTCAATCGCGGCGCGCACCGTGTTCATCTCGCGAATGTCGGCCCCGCTGGCCAGCAAAGCGGTGTTGATGGCGCGGAGCGTGCCAAGGCGAATGCCATCCAGCGGCGCGGCCACCAGCGCAGAAGCCCCGCCGCTAATGCAGGCGATGACCAGCGATTTTTCGCTCAGCCCGCCCAGCGCATCCCAAACAGCGTTTCCGGCGCGGATGCTGTTTTCATCCGGCACAGGATGAGCGGACTCAATGAGCGTGAGGTGTTTGGCCGCCCGGAGCGATTCGGCCCCCGAACTGTGCCCGTATTTTGTGGCGATGATGGCCTGAACAGGCTTGTCGGCAATCATCGGCAAGATGGCCTGCGCCATGGGCACGGCGGCCTTGCCCAACCCAAGCAAAACGATGCGGTCAACATCGTTCAAATCGCGCGAGAAGCCATCCGAAAAATGCAGCGCCGGCCCCACCCGCCGCGCGTGGGCTGCAACCGCGTTGGCGGGGTCAACCGCGCTCAACGCCGCGCGGAGGATGATGTTGATGTCATCGCGCAAAACTGAATGTGTCACCGAATTTGTCATTGAAACAAGTATTTTTTCCACAACTCGTTGCCCGGGCTGATGAGCAAAGTGATGGCCCAAAAGCGCGGGCGAACCGGCGTGGAAAGCAACGCCATGTTGGCCTCTTGCGGGGTGCGGTTGGCTTTGCGGCGGTTGCACGGGGCGCAGGCCGTCACCACGTTCTCCCAATCCATCCGCCCACCGCGCGAGCGGGGAATGATGTGATCCAGGGTGAGGTGCTCTTTGCCGGGTTGCTGCCCGCAATACTGGCAGGTAAAGCCATCGCGCAGCAAAACTGCGCGGCGAGACAGAGGCATGGGCAAATTGTGCGGCACGCGAATGTAGCGGTTGAGCCTCACGACCGATGGCGCAGGAAAATTTTGGCGCTGGCTGTGAATGATGTCGCCTGTGGACTCAATCAACTCGGCGCGATTAGACAACAAAAGATGCATCGCCCGCGAGGTGGGGATGACGCTTAACGGCTCGTATGTGGCGTTGAGCACAAGCACGCGGCGAAGTGAGGTGTGCGTCTGAAATATGATGGACGCCGGTTGTGGTGTGCCAGGTTGGGTATTCGCGCTGGTTAGGGCTTCTTCTCCTTAAAATTTTGCGATTAAAGCGAAATTATACGACCAGCGGGATTTTAATTTGTAATAATGTGGGCTGTGCAAGCTCCTTTAGAAAAATGAGAGATAATAGTAGAACAATTCGGTCATGCCGTTGGCCGAGTTTGCGCGCTTTTGAAGCCAAAACAATGTTGCAGCGTGTAGCTGTGAAAACCTTAGAGATGTACTCAGCAAGCTGTTTTTGCATTTACTAAAGGTGAGAATCGAAAACAATAAGAGCTATCAGGGAGTAACAACATGGATCTCATCAAAGTATCATCAACATCGCGTTCAACAGCAGTAGCGGGGGCTATTGCCGGTGTTGTGCGCGAGCATGGCCGCGCGGAGGTGCAGGCCATTGGCGCGGGCGCGGTCAATCAAGCCATCAAGGCGGCAGCCATCGCGCGCGGGTATCTCTTGCTGGATGGAATTAACGTCATTTTGATTCCTTCCTTTGGCGAGGTGGATATTGAGGGCGCGGAGCGCACCGCTGTTCGTTTCGCGGTGGAGCCGCGGTAATTTTAGAGATTCAGGTTTAGCGCCTCGCCACAGATTGTTTTTTAGCCGACCGGTAAGTCTTTCGCTGGCCCCTTTTGTTTTTCCCCGCCCAAACGGGTAGTGGCGCAAACGATGCGCGATGTGTACTGTTTAACGTGTGATTTGGAAGGCGAGACCTTCATCCGCCATCACCAAATGACACATTAACACGTTAAAAATTACACATTATGAGCGAACTATCAAATTTTTCCAACCAACTGGCCGACGCGGTGGAACGCGCTGGCAAATCTATTGTGATGGTGAACGGGCGCGAGCGGCAGCCCGCCAGCGGCATTGTGTTTGGCGCAGATTTAATCTTGACAGCCGACCACGTTTTGGAGCGCGAGGACAACCTGTCTGTGCGCACACACGATGGCCGGACGGTGGCGGCGCAATTTGCGGGGCGAGACCCATCCACCGATTTGGCCGTGCTAAAAGCCCCGGGCCTGAACTTGCCCGCCATTGAAACGGCGCAGCCCGCGCGGGTGGGCAACATCACTTTGGCGGTTGGCCGCCCAGATGGCGATGGTCTGCAAGCCAGCCTCGGCGCCATCAGCCTGGTGAGCGGCCCGGTGAAGCTTGGGCACGGCGCGCAGTTGGATGGCTTCATCCGCACCGATGCCACGCCCTACCCCGGCTTTAGCGGCGGCCCGCTCATTGACGCTGGCGGCGCGGCGTATGGCGTGGTGACCACTGGGTTGCTGCGCGGTGGCGAGGCGATTGCCATCCCCATGAGCATTGCCTTGCGGGTGGCCCAAACGCTGGCAGAAAAAGGCTCCATCAAACGCGGGTTTATTGGCGTGGTGACCCAGCAGGTGAAGCTGCCCGCCGCCCAGCGCACGGGCGCAAACGAGACCGGCTTGCTGGTGATGAAGGTGGAGGAAGGCGCTCCCGCCGAGAAGGCCGGGGTGATGGTGGGCGATATTCTTGTTTCGGTGGATGGCAAACCGGTGAGCCACGCCGATGAACTCCTCGCGGCGCTCGCGGGCCGCGCGGGCCAATCCATTCCCGTGCAGGTATTGCGCGGCGGCACATTGACCGCGTTGCAAGTGGAAGTGGGCGAGAGAAAGTAAATTTGAAAAGAAACGGAAGACGGTTTGCGCCGTCTTCCGTCGTTTATCATGCCCACATGGGTCTCAGCATTGTCAACGTGGGGTATCGCTCCACAAATTATTGGGTGGTGAGCAACGGCGTTTCGCGCATTTTGTTTGATGTGGGCTGGCCGGGTCTGTTTGGAACGCTCAAAGCCAATATCGAGCGGATGGATATCAAGCTGCGCGAGATTAAATATGCGCTGGCCTCGCATTACCATATTGACCATGCAGGTGCGGCGCAAGAGCTAAAACAAGCGGGCGTGCCGCTTTTGGTGATGGAAACCCAAACAGCATGGGTTCCACGCATGAAGCGCTGGACAAAACCACAAGACAACTATTTGGAAATTACGCCAAACGGAAATGTTGAAATTACGTTTGGCGAAAGCCGCGCTTTTCTGGGTCGCATCGGCATCGCCGGGCAAATCATCCCCACGCCCGGCCACTCGGATGACAGCGTGAGCCTGGTGCTGGATGACGGCTCGGCCTTCACCGGCGACCTCACCCGCCCGGAGTTCATCAGCGTGGAAAACGCGGAGCAGGTTCACGCCAGTTGGGCGCGTCTGCGCGAGGCCGGAGCGCGGGTTGTTTATCCGGGGCATGGGCCGGCATACAAGATGACGATGGACGATAGACCATAGACGATGCAAATCGTCCATCGTCCATCGTCCATCGTCTGTGTTCGGCTATACTCTTACGCAACACAAAAACATGGCCGAGAACACAACAACCCAGACCTCCGACTTCATCCGCACAGCGGTGAGCGAAGACTTGAAAAGCGGGCGATTCAATTACGTGCGCACGCGCTTTCCACCAGAGCCAAACGGCTATTTGCACATTGGCCACGCCAAGGCGATGGCGGTGGATTTTGGCATCGCCCAGGATTTTGGCGGCACGTGCAACCTGCGCTTTGACGACACCAATCCGGTGAAGGAAGACCAGGAATATGTGGACCAAATCATGGCCGATATTCACTGGCTGGGCTACGATTGGGGCGACGGGCTGTTTTACGCCTCCGATTATTTTGAGCAAATTTATCAATACGCCGTTGACCTGATTAAAAAAGGCAAGGCGTTTGTGTGCGACCTGAGCGCGGATGAGATGCGCGAATATCGCGGCACGCTCACCCAACCCGGCAAAGAAAGCCCATACCGCAACCGCAGCGTGGAAGAAAACCTGGATTTGTTTGAGCGTATGCGCAAAGGCGAGTTTGACGAAGGCAGCCACACGCTGCGCGCAAAAATTGATATGGCCTCTGGCAACATCAACCTGCGCGACCCGGTGATGTATCGCATCCTCAAGGCCAGCCATCACCGCACGGGCGATGCATGGTGCATTTACCCCATGTATGATTTTGCGCACGGCCAAAGCGATTCCATCGAGGGCATCACCCATTCGTTGTGCTCGCTGGAATATGAAATTCACCGGCCTTTGTATGACTGGTTTGTGAAGGAGCTTGGCATCTACGCCCCGCGCCAAATTGAGTTCGCGCGGCTGAACCTCTCGTACACCATCATGAGCAAGCGCAAGTTGATGCAGCTCGTGAAAGAGAACCGCGTGAACGGCTGGGATGACCCGCGCATGCCCACGCTGTGCGGGCTACGGCGGCGCGGCTACACCGCATCATCCATCCGCGAATTTTGTGCCCGCATTGGGGTGGCAAAAGCAGATAGCGTGGTGGATATTGCAATTTTGGAACACTGCCTGCGCGAAGAACTGAACAAAACCGCCCCGCGCGTGATGGCGGTTGTGAAACCTTTGAAGGTGGTGATTGAAAACTACCCCGACGGCCAGACCGATGAGCTGGACGCGGTGAACAATCCAGAAGACCCATCCGCCGGGACGCGCAAAGTGCCATTTGGCAAAGTGCTTTACATTGAGCAAGATGACTTCCGCGAGGAGCCGCCACCCAAGTTCTTCCGTCTTGCGCCGGGCCGCGAGGTGCGCCTGCGCTATGCGTATTTCATCAAATGCGTGGGCGTGGTGAAAGACGCGGCGGGCAACGTGGTTGAAGTGCGCTGCACCTACGACCCCGCCACACGCGGCGGCGACGCCCCCGATGGCCGCAAGGTCAAGGCCACCATTCACTGGGTCTCGGCAGAACATGCTTTGCCCATTGAGACGCGCTTGTACGACTCGCTGTTCACCAAATCCAACCCAGATGACGTGCCGGAAGGCGAGAGCTTCTTGAGCGTGATGAACCCCAACTCGCTGGAGGTGGTTCGGTCTTTTGTTGAGCCAAGCGTGAAAGGCGCGGCCCCCGGCGCAAAATATCAGTTCGAGCGCATCGGCTACTTTGCGGTTGACCCAGATTCCGCGCCCGACAAACTGGTCTTCAACCGCGCGGTTGGCCTGAAGGATTCTTACACGAAAATTGCGGGAGAGAAGTAAGAGAACAGAAATAAGAAATAAGAACTGGACTTACGCAAAAACTTCCTAGAACGCTGAGAATGGCGCGGTAGAAGCAACCAGCCTCGCAGGCCAACCTGCGAGGCTTTGATCTTGCGCAGATCCAGTAAGAAACAAAAAAACTTGCGCCACACATTTCTTGTTTCTTATTTCTCATTTCTTACTCCCCGCTTCTCGTTTCTTTAACGCCTGCGCGGTGTTATTACAAACCGAATGCCAAACATACGCCGGTCGCACACCGCCCCGCTGCTCAAACCAGCCGATGACCTGGGTCATCTGGCAAAAGGCGCGCGGCATCTTGTTATTTTGGCGTGGTTTGTGCTGATTGGCCTGCTGCGCGACCAACTGGCCCGCCCCCGGCCAGAAACACTGACCGACTTCCTCACCTTCACCCTCATCCCGGCGCTCACGCTGGCGTGCGTCAGCATCCGCCTGCGCGAGACGTGCGTGTATGCGCCCATGCGCGCGCTGGCAGACATGCGGGCCATGCTGCGCTCGCGGCCAGCCGCCCAGCGGGTGATGGAATACGCGGCGCAACTGCATCTGGTCTATCAGGCGCTGGCGGCGCAGGTCACAAGCGCCATCAGCCCACTGGTGAACGCGCTAGACCGCCGGTTGTGGGCGTTGGGCGCGTTGCTGCGCGAAATTTTGCCAGCCTGCCGCTTCGCGCTCCCTCGCGCAGCGTTTCAGCCCGCGCACGGGGGCGATGAAACCCGGCGCGGCTTTGACCCCTCCACGAATTTATTTAACTTGTTGTGCTAGTGGTCAAGAGCCACAGGTCGTCAGACTTTCAGGCTTTTTACCCATTCACACCATTGTTAAACATTCACAGGAGTAGTCATGCCATCATTTGGACAAGTTGATCAGAGATTGGAAAACCGCCTTGTTGAGCTATACAAACAGCACAAGGTTCGCGCAGAAAAAATAGATTGGAGTTATCACGAGTTTTTGCCGCTGCCCGGCAAAAGCATGTCTCGGCAAGATTTGTTTGAGAGCGAAGTTTTGGCCAAACAGCCAGAACAACCGCGCAAACTGACCGAGGAAACCTATCTGGCGGTGGAAACCGCGCTGCTCACCGAGGTGAACCTGCCCTGGTTCACCACCGAGCTATACACCACGTTCAAGGGGTCGTTGCAGGTGCTGGTAGATTTTGTCCACACCTGGACGGCGGAAGAAGACCAGCACGGCGATTTGCTGGACGTGTATTTGATGCTGACCGAAAACGGCGACGCCTGGGCGCGGCACAAACTGCGCAAGGGTGTGGTGGAGGGCGGTTTTCACACCGGGTTGCAAACCCCGCTGGAGGTGATGGTTTACACGTCCATTCAAGAACGCGCCACGATGGTGTTTTACCTGAACGTGGCGCAAGCCTGCGAGAAAGAAGACCCCGGCCTGGCGCGGGTGCTGCGCCGCCTGGCCCGCGATGAAACCCTGCATTACACCTTTTACCGCGATGCCGTGCAAGCGCATCTGGACATCAACCCCAATTTGGTTGTCATTGTGGCCGATGTGATGCGCAAATTCGAGATGCCCGGCGCGGGGATGCCAGATTACAAACGCCGCATGGACATCATTGCCAAGCACGTGCATTACGGGCCATCCGAGTTTTACACCCAGGTGATTGACGAGGTGATGAAGTTCTGGGATATCCCCCGCCTAAAACCCGACTACCCAGAGGCGCGTGACGCCCTCCAGCAAGCCATCAAACACCACGACCGGTTGGGCAAAATTGCCATGCGCGGCATGCGCGAGCGCCAGCGCGTGGTTTTGCCAACGGTAGATGAGCTGATGGATGAAATAAACTTTGAAGATAAACGCCGGGAAAATTAGAATTCTGAATTCTGAATTCAATCCATGAGCAAGCCACTATTTCGCGCCGTAAAACTGCCAGAGGCGTCCTCTGGCAGTTTGTATTTGCACTCCATGCCGGGCTACAAAGAGCCGCTAAAAGACAGTCTGGACGAAATAACATGGCGGCTGGTGGATCGGGTGGTGTGTTTGGCGCACCCAGCAGAAGTGGCGCATTATTCGCCAACCTACGCCCGCGCTTTGGCCGATGGGGCTGTGCCATGCGAGGTCACCTCGTTTCCAATTGTGGATATGGGCACGCCAGTCAGCCGCGAAGAATATCTAAAACTGGCACAGGGCATTGCAAATGAATTGCGCGGTGGAAAAAATATCCTGATTCACTGCGCGTATGGCATTGGCCGCACAGGCACCTTGTGCGCCAGCGTCTTGGCGCTGCTGGGCTATTCGCTCAATGATGCCATCCGTTTTACGGCTCTGGCCGGGTCAAAGCCCGAGGTCTCGGCCCAGCAGGGTCTCATCGCGTGGGTGGCGGGGCAACCCCGCGCATTACCGTGAGGAGCGCGTTCTGGCGCGCGGCGCTGGTTGAACACGCGCTTGTGGCGTGGCCGTAGCTTGCGGGCGCACGGTTGGCACAGCGGTGGCCTTTGGCGCAACCGTGGCCGCAGGAGCCTGCGTTTGATTTTGCGCCCGGTTTTGGGTTGTAGGTGTGGGCACAGTTGTGTTGGTTGGCCGCGATGTTGGGGTGGCTGTGGTCTGCGCTTGCGCCACAGCCGCATCGCCAAACTCCGCTTTCATCTCCGGCGCGGTGGCGCTAATTAAGCCCCACCCGCCAATGGTTGCCGCAATTGATGTGGCCGTGAGCACAATTTTCAGCGTGGAAGCGCCATAGCTCTTGGGTTTGATGGCCTGCTTGCCCGTTGATCCAGGCGGATTTTTAGATGGCGGTGGCGCCGCTGGGGTCGGGTTAGTCATTTTCGTTGTGCTCCTGTTCCGAGTAATTTTTAAAAGATGTATGTGTATTTTCGTTCTCGCGCTCACCATGGCTGCCCGGCGTGGGCTGCGGGTTCTGCGGGCGGGTCACGCCCAGCAGGCGTCCGGTGTTGGCATCAATGTAAAGCGTGCCCACATCCAGCTTGATCTCATACGCCTGCACATTGCGGCGCAGGGTTACCAATGCTGGCGTCTCCAGCAGGCTCGCGCCCCGCGCCAACCGCATGGCAATTGCCACCGCTTCATCCGATGATAGCCGCGTGGTTTGCACGGTCGGCTGGGCGTTTTGCGTTTGCGTTGGCACCGCTGTTCCCTGATCAAGCTCCACAACTGGCCCATTGGGCTGCGGCGCGGCTTGCGGCGCGTTTTGCGCGGGTTGTTGCCGCTCTTGCGCGGATGAAGCCCGATCCACCGCGTTGATTGCCGCGATGCCCGCTGCGGTTGTGCCCGCACAAGCCATCACAATGGCGGTTACACCCGCCGCAATGAGTAACCCGGTAGATTGCTTCATGGCAAACAAGGTATCTGGCAATAGTAGGAAATTGGTAAAAAACGATGTTTGTCTTATCAAACTCTCAGCTACTGATATTTGACAAAACATTGTCGTCTGTGCCAAACTACGGGTAATGCGGAT
>DAORUN010000112.1:0-11093 GCA_035433205.1 Thermoflexales bacterium
AAAAATGACAACCACAATTCACGTCCAAATCGCCGGGCCGTTTCGGGCCAAAGGGCTGACGGCGCTCATCCGGGGGGCAGCGCTGGCCGCCATGCAAGCCGAGGAGTTTTCCACGCCCTGCGAGATGACCGTGCGCGTAACGGACGACGCGGAACTGCGCGCGCTCAACGCGCAATTTCGCCAAATTGACAAGCCCACCGATGTGCTCTCGTTCAACGCGCAAGCCGCGGGCGAACTAAGCGCGCGCGACCCATATTTGGGCGACATCGTAATTTCGATGGAGCGATGCCGCGCCCAGGCGAAGAAGCACAGCGTGGAAGATGAGCTGGCCTTGCTGGTTGCGCACGGCACATTGCATTTGCTGGGCCACGACCATATGACCCCGCAAGATAAAAAAGTGATGTGGGCCGCGCAAAAAAAGGCGTTGCGCGCGGTGGGCGCGCTCAATCTTTGATCGCCAGTTTTTCCAGCGCTTTTGCGCCGCCATACAACCCCAGCGCAACGATCATGATGCAGACCACGCCCAGCATCACCAGCGGCGTGTCATACAAGCCCGTGCCTTGTTTTATCAAAAACCCCAGCCCGGATGTTGAGCTGAGAAACTCGCCAATCACCGCGCCGATAACGGAGAGCGTGGCGCCAATGCGCAACCCGGCCAAAATCACCGGCAACGCGCCGGGGATCTCCAGCTTGAACAAAATTTCGCGGCGCGTGGCCCGCATGGCCTGAAACAGGTCTCGCCACGCTTTTGGAATGCCGCGCACACCCGCCGCCACATTGATGGTGATGGGGAAGAACACCACCAACGCGCACACCAAAATTTTTGCGCCCAGCCCGCTGCCAAACCAAATGAACAGCAACGGCGCAATGGCCACCACCGGGATGCCCTGCGAGGCCGCGATAAACGGCGAGAGCAGGCGTTCTGCCAGCGGTGACCGCGCGATGAGATAGCCGCACACCGCGCCCACCGCGCCGCCCGCCAGCAGGCCGCCCAGCGCCTCGGTCAGTGTTGTAAGCGCGTGGGGCAGCAGGGTTCCATCCCCCAATTTTTGGGCAAACACCTGCGCCACCGCCAGCGGCCCCGGCAAAATAAAAGGCGGGTAGCGCAGGCTGAGCAAGTGCCACGCCGCAAGAAACGCGAGGACGGCCAGCAGCGGCGCGGCTTTTGCGCCAACATCCGCGCTGCGCGTCTGTTCGGAATTGCCCAACGGTTTAGTCAGCCTCTCCATCAATGCACACCCAAACTTCATCACCCATGATTTTTGTTTTGTAAATGGGGATGGGCGCGGCGGCGGGGAAGGTTTCTTTGCCAGTGTACAAATCAAACGTGGCGCCGTGGCGCGGGCACACCACGCACAGGCTGCCATTGCATGGTTCAATCACGCCATCGGCCAGCGGGCCGTCATCGTGGGTGCATATATCGCCAAAAGCAAAAATGCGGTTGCCCTTTTTGGCGATGGCGATCGGGGCGTCATCGTAATCCAGCGGAATAATCGCATCCTCGGTCAGGTCGGCCAGCTTGGCCGCAAAAATATAGTCGCTCATAAATTTTTACATTCCAGAATACAAGAAGCAAAGAAGAAACGAGAAATAAGAAACAAAAACCAGCTTGAGTGCAAACTTTTCTTATTTTTTATTTCCATTTTCTTTTTTTTACTTTTCAATGGGCAGGCCAACACCGTTGCCCCACTCGGTCCAACTGCCATCGTAATTTTTAACATTCTTAAAACCCAGCAAATGCGAAAGCACAAACCAGGTGTGCGAACTGCGCTCGCCGATGCGGCAATAGGCGATGACATCCTTGTCTGGGGTGATGCCCTTGCCGCCATACAACGCGGTCAGCTCGTCGGCGCTCTTGAACGTGCCGTCCTCGCGGATGGCCTGCGCCCAGGGGATGCTCTGCGCGCCGGGGATATGCCCGCCGCGCAACGCGCCCTCGTTGGGGTAATCGGGCATGTGCAGACGCTCGCCGGTGTATTCCTGCGGGCTGCGCACATCCACCAGCGCGCCCTGTTTCCGCACGTGCGCCAAAACTTCATCGCGAAAAGCGCGGATGTGGCTGTCATCTCGCGGCGGGGCGGTGTAATTTGTGGGCGGGGTGATGGGTTTCTCGCGGGTGAACGTCCGGCCTTCGTCCATCCACTTTTTGCGCCCGCCGTTTAGCAGCGCGGTGTTGGTGTGCCCAAACAGGTGAAAAACCCACAAGGCATAGGCCGCCCACCAATTGTTTTTGTCGCCGTAAAACACCACGAGCGTGTCGTTGGAGATGCCCTTCTCGCGCATCAGTTTTTCAAAATGCTCGCGGTCAAGATAATCGCGGCGCACCGGGTCGTTCAAGTCGGTCGTCCAGTCAATCTTCACCGCGCCGGGGATGTGGCCCGTATCATACAAAAGCATATCCTCGTTGGATTCCACCACCTGAAGATTTTTGTCGTTCAAATGTTCTGCCAGCCAGCCTGTGCTGACCAATGCTTTTCCATCTGCGTATGCGTTCGTGTTCATTTGTTCGCCTCCTGCGAAACTTCATTGTAGCGGCAAGCATTGCAAACGAATGAGCCAACTCATGCGAAAATTAAATATGGCAACCAGCAAACCCGTCATGCTCCAAATTTTGGATGATCTCGCGCATCCAGACCGTTTCACAACCCATCCCATGTTTGGCGAATACGCCCTGCATGCCGATGGCAAAACCGTTGGGTTTATTTGTGATGGCACCCTGCTGGTGAAAATTTTGCCCGCCAGCGCCGCATTGGCAAAGCGCGGCAAAACCGGCAAGCCCTACCCCGGCGCAAAAGATTACCATCTGATTGAGGCGAACGAGGTGGCGAAAATTTCGGATTTGGCGGAGATTTTGTTTGCCATTGCCGCGGGTTTGCCGGAGAAGAAGCGAAAGCGATAAATATTTCAAGCTCTTTCGCGCATCGGTTATTCCAATAACCCCAAAAATTCGGTGGGTGTGTATATCGCAATTTTGGATTTTCGGTAATCGGCAAGATTGCGGGTGATGATGGCATCACATTGATTTGTTTGAGCGCAGAAATACTGCATGGCATCTTCCAGATCCGCAAAGCCAGAAGCCAGCGCGTCACTCACATTGGCGTGGGTAATGGGCAAAACCGAAAGATACTTGAGCAAACTGCCAAGAAATTTGCGGGCTTTGGCATCACCCCCGGCTTTTCTGAGCACGTAATACAAGTTTGCCAGTCCATTTGCAGACACAAAGCCCATCATCAAGCCATTTTCCAAAACACCCAGCGTCATTTTGCTGCTGGTTACAAAAGGCTCCCGCGCCAGCGCCACATCCAGAATGACATCCGAATCCACAAAAACACGCCGAATCATAGCCCTCGCTCCGCCCGCGCCTCATCCAGCATGGTTTTGTAACTTTTGCCGCTGTCTTCAAACATACCAACCAGGCTTTCGGTGATGGGGGCTTTTAGATTGAGCTGGGTCGTGGAAACAAGTTTTTCCTGTGAGACATTGCGAAGATAATCCTCAACGATCCGCGAAACGCTTTTATCTTTCTTTCGCGCGTAAGCCTTGGCTTTTTTGATCACATCTTTCTCAATCGTAAGCGTTAGTTTTGTCTGCATGGTTTTATTTCCTCGCACGTGTAGTATACAAGAATCGCACGTATTCAAAAAGCGCAAACGATAAATATTCGCGTTCTCATTCACGCAGAGGTGAACCCGCAAACCTATCAGCGCAATTTGTGGCAAAATGCCCGCATGACAACACAAACACCCCCGCGCTGGGATTTGACAAATGTCTACCCCTCGCTTGAATCACCGGAACTGGCGAACGCCATCGCCGAGACAAAAACGCGCCTGAGCGAGTTTGAGGCGTATCTGAACGAGCATCACATTGGCGGCGCGGACAAAAACGCCGCAGAGGATGATGCGGCCAGCCAGGGCGCCATCGGCCAAAGCATGAACGGCTACCTGGAGCGCATGAACGCGCTGCGGCGGCTGTTCCAGACCGTCGTCTCGTATATTGAGTTGACCGTGACCACCGATTCGTTCAACGCCACCGCCCGCAAAATGCTCTCGGAAGTTGAGCCGCTGGGGGTGCAATTGCAAAATATCGAAGTGCGGTTTCGCGGCTGGTTGGGCAAAAACGCGGATGTGTTGCCGCATGTGCTGGAGCTGGGCGGCCCGGCGGGCGACCATTCCTTCTACCTGCAAGAGACCGCCGAGCAAAGCCGCTACCTGATGAGCGAGAGCGAAGAAGGGCTGGCCGCCGAGCTTGACCTGAGCGGCGCAAACGCGTGGAGCAAGCTGCAAGGCACAATTGTGTCTCAGATTGCGGTGGATTTTGAGGTGGACGGCAAGGCGCAAAACGTATCCATGCCCGCGCTGCTCAACATCGAGCAGCATCACCCAGACCAGGCCACCCGCAAACGCGCCTACGAAAAAGAAATGGCGACCTGGGGAACCGTGCAAGAATCTTTGGCAGCGGCCATGAACGGGATCAAAGGCACGGCCAACACCCTCAACCGGCGGCGCGGGCGCGCAAATGCCGTTCAGCCTTCGCTGGATGCGGCCCGGATTGACCAGGCCACGCTGGATGCCATGATGGGCGCGATGCGAGAATCCTTCCCCGTCTTCCGAAAATATCTAAAGGCCAAAGCCAAACGGCTGGGGCACGCGGGCGGTCTGCCCTGGTGGGACCTCATGGCCCCGGTTGGGCACAACGAGCGCAGCTATTCGTGGGATGAGGCCTGCGAGTTCATTCTGGGCAACTTTGGCAAATTCAGCCCGCGGTTGATGGGGCTTGCAAAACGCGCGTTTGAGCGCAATTGGATTGACGCCGAGCAGCGCCCAGGCAAACGCGCCGGGGCGTTTTGCGCCGAGATTCCCCTCACCGATGAATCGCGCATTTTGTGTAATTTTGATGGCTCACTGGATCAAGTTTCAACCGTCGCCCACGAGCTGGGTCACGCCTTTCACAACGAGTGCCTGGTGGGCAAAACCCCGCTCAACGCGCTCACGCCCATGACTTTGGCCGAGACCGCCAGCATTTTCTGCGAGACCATCATCATTGACGCCGCCCTCGCCCAGGCCAAAACGGCAGATGAGCGGCTGGCGATCCTTGAGACCGAACTCATCGGCGCGACTCAGGTGATTGTGGACATCACCTCGCGCTTTATTTTTGAGAAAGAAGTGTTTGAGCGCCGCGCCAACGCCGAGCTTTCGCCAGAGGATTTGTGCGACGCCATGCTGCGGGCGCAAAAAGAAACGTATGGCGATGGGCTGGACGAAAGTTACATGCACAAATACATGTGGACATGGAAGCCGCATTATTACAGCGCGGGTCTTTCGTTTTACAACTTCCCGTATGCGTTTGGGCAGTTGTTCGCGCTGGGGCTGTACTCCATCTACCAAAAGCGCGGCGCGGCATTTGTGCCAGAATACGAGCAGCTTTTGGCCAGCACCGGCGAAGGCAACGCCGCCGACCTCGCCGCCCGCTTCGGCATCAACATCCGCGACAAAGCGTTTTGGAAGAGCAGCCTGGATGTGATTGGCGCGAAAATTGAACAATACGTGAATTTATAAGAAAGACGGAGGACGGGAGACGGAAGACGGCCAAAAACTGTCCTCCGTCTCCCGTCCTCCGTCTACGAGCAACCCAACATGATCAAATTCTTCACCACCGGCGGCACAATTGACAAAGTGTATTTTGACAAGCTGAGCGAGTTTCAGGTGGGCAAGCCGCAGGTGGAGGAGATTTTGGCGCAGGCCAACGCCGGCCCCTGCGAGGTGAGCAGCCTGCTACGCAAAGACAGCCTGGACATGAGCGATGCTGACCGCGACCGCGTGCGCGAGGCGGTGGCTGGCGATTCTGCCGACCGGGTTGTCATCACCCATGGCACAGACACGATGGTGCAAACCGCCAGAGCGTTGCAAGGCATCGCGGGCAAAACCATCGTGCTGGTGGGGGCCATGTCTCCGGCCACGCTCAAAGACAGCGACGCCCCGTTTAACGTGGGGTTTGCGCTGGCCGCCGCGCAGTGTCTGCCACCCGGCGTGTATATCGCCATGAACGGGCGCGTGTTTCATGCAGATGAAGTGCGCAAAAACCGCGCCGCGCACCGGTTTGAGGAAATGTGAGGAGCATTGCATAGAAAGGCTTTTGTCTTTCACCGCAGAGGCGCAGAGGCGCGGAGCAATTCTTTGTTTTCTCTGCGCCTCTGCGGTGAAAAATGCTGCGATCTCATTTTTCTTCAATCCAGCTTTTGAGGAGATAAGCCGGCAAAACCAGTTGCCCGCGTCATTTCAAAACCCCGCGCCATATATTTTCAAACCCAAACGGTGTTTTTGCCTTTAAGTTTGTGCGCGCCCGCAACGCCGCGCCTTTGTTTTTGCATTCACTTTTTGCGCCCAAAACCGTACACTCTTTGCATCATGGCGAGTGTACTGTTTAGCAATCCGAGAAGTGGGGCGATTGGCAAGGGCAAAGCGCGGCTTCTCAATTTTTTCAAATTTCAACGCAAAACCGCGCTCATCGCTCTTGCGCTGTTCACCGTTTACGTTGTGTGGGGCGGAACGTATCTTGGGCTGGATGTGGCCTTGCGCGTGTTTCCGCCGCTGCTGCTCACCGGGCTGCGTTTCGCCATCGCGGGCGTTTTGCTGATGGCCTTTGGCAAAGCCCGCGGCGATGCCCTCCCCACAAAACGCGAATGGCTGAACGCCGCCATTTTTGGCACGGGGATGCTGGGCGTGACTTACGCGCTTGGCTCAATGGCGCAGCAATATATTTCGTCCAGCCTTGCAGCGATTTTGTATACAACCGAGCCAATCTCGGTTGTCATCTTCAGCATGTTTGTGGGTCACAAAACCACCCGCTTTGAGTGGATCGCCATTGGCACGGCCACGCTGGGGATCGCGCTGCTCAATTTGGATGGACAACTGAACGCCCAGCCCATTGGCGTGGCGCTGCTTTTGCTCTCATCGGCCAACTGGGGCGCGTGGTCGGTGTTTGGCAAAAAAATTCGCCAGCCCGCTGGCATGGCCGGTTACGGGGCGCAAATGCTGGGCGCAAGCCTGAGCATGTTCGCGCTGGCCGCGCTGGTTGAGGAACCCATCCCCCAAACCGTTTCTGCGGATGGCTTTTTGGCGCTGGTTTTTCTTGCCATTTTTGGGGTGATGTTTGCGCAGGTGGCCTACACCTGGCTGGTGAAGAACACCCGCCCGGCGGTGGCGGCCAGCTATGCGTATGTCAACCCAATCGTGGCGGTGGGGTTGGGCGTTTTGTTTGCGGGCGATGCGCTCACGCCAATCACCGTTTTGGCGCTGGGCATTGTGCTGCTGGGCGTGGCGTTCATGGTCTTGAACCCCAAGGCGCTTCTGGACAAGGTGGCGGGCTGGGTGACCGATGGCGCTTCTGGTGTGGCCGAGTGGTTCAGCCCCCGCGCCCATCTGCGCTATGCCCGCACCCACGCGCGAGAGATGGCTGGGGTCTTTGCATCGCGAACGCGGCTGAGACGCTAACAAACGCCTTCGACGAACGAAGCAATGCGATTTCGTTCAAATCAATCTCTATAGGAGTGGTCAATAGGCAAATGGCGAACGTCATTTCCGCGAAAGCGGAAATCCATAACGCGCCAGACCAAAACGCAAGGAAAATGGCTTTCCTCACAATCGTTTTTGCGGGTTTGTTATAGATTCCCGCTTGCGCGAGAATGACGAGCTTTATTTTCCGCGCCAGACAAAACATTGCCCAATTGACCACTCCTTCTCTATCGCCCCATCAAAATCCTGCGATAATGAGCGTGTGGAAGAAAACTCATCAAGCGCGCCAAACCAGTTGTTGCGTGTTGCGCTCAGCTTGTTCATCATTGCGCTGAGCATTTTCATCGCAGAGCGGCTGTATGCCTTTGGTCATACGCTCAGTGGAATTTTGTCCACGCTGGTGGGCGCATTTCTCATCGCGGTTCTGGCAAGGCCATTTATCATTTTTCTGGGGCGCGGGGTGTTGCCCATGTTCATCATCCATTGGATTGAGCACAGATTTGGCCGGGCGCGGGCATCACGGGCGCTGAAATGGCGATTGCCGTATAGCGCGGCGGTGAGCATCACCTATCTTTTTATCGGGCTGATTGTGTCTGGCGCGGTCACCATTCTGGCAGCGGCCATCATTCCGCAAGCCGCCGACTTCTTCAACCGCTTCCCGGAAATCGCGGCCAGCTTTCCGGCACAGATGCAAAATGTGATTAACAGCGTGTTGGGCTTCTTGCGCATTTCCGCCGCAGATATTCCGCAAATCGCCACTCCTCAGGAACTCTCCACGCAATTGCGGCAAATTGCGGGCGTGGTGGCGGCGCAATCGGTCACCATCGCGGCGGGCGCGGCCAATTTCATGGGCCAGTTTTTCTTCGCCTTCATCCTCAGCGTGTACATGAGCATGGAAGGCCGCGATCTGCGCAAACAATTTTTTGCCGTTCTGCCCGCGCAGGCGCACGAGGGCGTTGCGGCCTTTGCCGCCGCCACCGGAAAAGCCATCAGCGGCTACCTGAGCAGCACTTTTATCAGCGCGTTGATTCTGGCGTTCACCACCGCCATCGTGTTCAGCGGGTTTGGCGTTCCGTTTGGCGTGGTGGTGGGGCTTGTGTATGGCCTGCTCTCGTTCATCCCGCTGATTGGTTCCCCGATTGGCGTGCTGATCGCCATCATCGTGACGCTGTTCTTCAACGCGGGCGCGGCGCTGCCCATCGCGATCATTTTGTTCGTCATCAACGCGCTGGTGGGCTATGTCATCCTGCCCAGGCTGCTCAGCACCTCGGTGGGCGTGCCCAGTTTGTTGGCGCTGCTGGCGGTTTCGGTGGGCACGCAAATCTTCGGCTTTTGGGGCCTCATCTTCAGCGTGCCCATAATGGGCGCCATCTACGCCACCGTGTTCGACTTTTACCTGCCGCGACGACAATTAAAAATTAAAAAATAATTTTTTTGGATTCGCCTTTTAATTCTTGACCACTCTGGTTGGCGTGGGGATCAATTTCTTCGGGTCGGTCTCAATCGTCACACCGCCGCTTTGCTGATAGGTATTGGGGCAGGAATCGTAATTTGCGCCAAGAATAAGCTGCGCCGCGGCAATGCTGCTGGGGTCTGGCTGGGCATCCACATTTTTGTTGAGCACGCTAAAAATTTGCTGCAACCGCGCCACCGGCGATCCTTTTGGCGTGACCGCGTAATTGACGATGGACGTGGTGGATTGTTTGGCCGCCACCGTCATGCTCACCACGTTAAACCCTTCCATCACAAGCCGTTCGGCGGCCACCAGCCCCATGTCTGGTTTGCCGGTGGCATTCACCAGCTCCACACGCGGCAAAGTAGAGGCGCGGTCGGTGATGGGCGGTGTGAGCGCCTCAATGACGTATGAGCGAATGTCATCCGCTGGAATCAGCACCGAGGCCCCATCTTTGCGGGTGAAATTTTTAACCGCCGGGAAAGAAAGCACGCGGCTCTTCATCGAAAGGTCGTTCATTCGCCGCGCAATATCAACAAACGCAGGCAAGTCCGTCACGCCCACATCGGTTTGAATATTCTGGCGGAAGGTGCCATACAGCGGCAGCGCGTTTTGCAGCAAATTGCCGTGCAGCGCCTTGCTCATGATGGCGCGGATCACCTTTTGCTGGCGGCGGGCGCGGTCAAAATCGCTGGTGGAATAGCGGGCGCGAGAATAGCCCAGCGCGGCCTTGCCGTTCAGCGTCATTTTGCCCGGGTAAAAATCCAAATCCAGCCGCCCATTTGGCGAGGCCTTATCTGGGAAAGTTTCGTGCAACTCACACTCCACCAGCACATCCACCCCGCCCAGCGCGTCCACCGCCATCACAAACCCAGTGAAGTCAATCCGCGCAAAATGGTCAATGCGAATGCCAAAATTCTTGCGCAAAACCGCCGCCAAATACGAGACGCCCCCGCCCGGATAGTTTTGCACGTTGCCGTATTCCATCGCCGTGTTGATACGGTCATCATCGTGACCAATCATCTTAATTTGCAAATCGCGCGGGAAAGACAACAAACTCACCGAGGGAATATCGGGGTTGATGCTGGCGACCATGATCGAATCCGTGCGGGCATAGCGGTCATCGGCGGCGGCATCGCTGCCCAGCAAAAGCACGTTGATTGTGCTGGGCGCAAGGTCAATCAGCGGCGCATCGCCCGGCTCAATCTTCACGTCTTTGTTGAGGGAAGCTGGCGGCGCAACCGGGCCAATGGCGGTGGGCAACGCGCCCGCAGGCGTGGCTGCTCCCGCGTTCGCGGGCGTGGGTGTGGCGGGCTGGCTGGCCCCGCCCGGTGCGGGCGTAGGCGTGGGCGCGCCCGGCTGCAAAATGGCAACCGGGGTGGATGGGGCGCTGGCGGGCATTGGCGCAGGCTGCCAAGACACGCCCAGCCCCAGCGCCATCACAACCAGGGCAATGAGCGCCACATGCGCAATGGCCGAAATAGATCGCGGCATGAGGGCATTTTACCCGTTGTTGGTTATAAGTTGATGAGGACGATAGACGATGGACGATAGACGATTTGCACTGTCCATCGTCCATCGTCTATCGTCCATCGTCCAGCTCATCTCAGCACCACCTGCGTCCACTCCTGAATCCAGCGGTCGCGGTTGGCAGAAATTTGCTCTGGCGTAAGCGCGGCGGGTTTGGCCGGAACCGGCGCAAACTTGGTGAACACATCTGGCAGCTTGGCGCTGGGCAAGGCCGGGTATACAAACATGTTCAGCGGAATATCCTCTTGAAAATCCTTGCTAATCATGAAGTCCAGCCATTGGCGGGCCAGCTCCGGGTTCTTTGCGCCTTTTAGCACACCCGCAAACTCAACCTGCTTAAACGCGCCGTTGTCCGGCATGATGTTCCCGGTGGGCGGCTCGGTCAGCTTGCCCTCGCTAAAAAACACTTCCGCCGCCGGGCTGGTGGCATACGAGACCACCATCGGCACATTACCCTGTGACCCGCTGCCCGCGCTAAAGCTCTGGTAATACGCCTCGTTCCAGCCGGGCTGAATCACCACGCCGTTGGCTCGCATGTCCTTCCAAAAATCCTTCCACGTATATGCGCCGGTTTCGCCAAATGTGGCAATGCTGGCCAG
>DAORUN010000113.1:0-10913 GCA_035433205.1 Thermoflexales bacterium
GGATGGAAGTGCGTTGGACGTTGGCTGTGCGGTTGCCTCGGGCGTTCCGGTGGGCGTGGGCGTGCTGGTGCATGGAATTGTGGTGGGCGTTGGTGTTGCGGTATCCACGGGCGTTCCGGTGGGCGTGGCTGTGCTGGTTGGTGGAATTGTGGCGGGCGTTGATGTAGCTGTTCGAGTCGCCGTTGGTGTGAATGTTGCCGTTGGCGTGGATGTTCGCGTTGCGGTTGGCGTTGGTGTGCGGGTGGGCGTGTTAACAGGCACACCAGACGTTGGCGTGGGCGTTGATGTAAATGCAGGCGTGGATGTCGGCGTAAATGTTGGCGTAGATGTTGGTGTGGGCTGCCCGCAAGCTGCGGCCACCGTGTTCGTTCCACCTTTAAAATCAACAGCGCCGGTGGAACCGAGGATTTCTGCCAGGAAGTACCACGTTGTCACCCCGGGTATCGGCGCGGTGTCCACCCACTCGTAATCCCACGAAAGACCAGGGCCGCCCATGGCCGGGATCCAATCTGAAATGAGCGTGGCGGTGGCTGAACTATTTACCGTGTTGCGGTAGATGAGATACGCGGCGGTGTCACTCTCCGAGCGCGTTCCCCAATATATCGTCACTTGATCGCACACGGTGTTGCTGGCGTTAAAGTACATCAAATCAATGGAATTTATTCCAGAAGGCCCGTCTGGCGCAGGTTCTTTGCCAAAACCAGATGCAGGCGCGGCAAAAAAAGCGCTTAACACAACCAAAAGGCCCGCCAGACCTCTTAAAAGAAGATTTGTTTTTCGGCCCCAATTGCCGATGTTGCTCCACATATTCTTAAAGCCTCCAAATAACCAATATTGTCGCGCCTGTTCCCCTAATTTACTCCATCAAATCCTAGCGCATTTGAATAAACCGGGCGCGAATACGGCGCAGATTCTCATCTTTCAAACCGCCGCTGCGTAAATAGCCTTCAACATCGCCGTGCGTTTTGTTCACCTGTGCCAGCGCCATAAGCATGGCTTCTGGCTTGCACAACATGCTTTCTCTTAGCCGGGTCTGTTTAAGCGGGTCGTTTGGATATTTCGCCACAATCATCTCGTATAGCTCCGCCAAATACACATCGCTTAATGCGTAATCCTGAGCAATGACCTCTGGCGGCGCGCCAGCAATGCCCAGCAACATGGCCGCGATAATGCCGGTGCGGTCTTTGCCCGCGTGACAATGAAACATCACCGCGCCATCCGCCTCGGCCATTATTTGCAAAATTTCTGCAATGCGCTTTTGTTTGTGAATCACCGCCTCGCGGTTCCAATCCACGCGCAATTGGTCGTCAACCTCCCACGTTTCAAGGTCGCGCTGTTCCAGCAAAGATTCTGGCAAATACCGAATCCCATCCACCTGCGCCAGCGGATTTGGCAGTTTCTCCAATTCAGTTGGCAACCGAAGGTCAATCACCACGCGCACCCCGTATTCCAGCGCGGCGCGTATGCCCTCGGGGGTAAACCGGTGCGGGCTGTCTGAGCGGATGAACACCCCGCGCCGCGTATGCGCCCGCCCATTTTGCGCGGGCAAGCCGCCCAGGTCCCGCGCGTTCAAATTATTGGGCCAATCCAATTTTCTTGCCCGGTGAATATCGGGCGTATGATTTTCCATGCGCTCTATCGTAACCTTGCTTGCTGGGGCGCCCGGTATTCGTAAACTTTTCTAATTCATGCAAAACCTAAAAACGCACTTGGTGAATGGCGGGCGCGTTGAGCAAAATGCCGGCGTGTATCGCCTTGTCATTCCGCCCACGCCCGCCAGCGCCTATACCGATGCCCAACTGGATGACTACGCTCACGAGCTGCCGCGCGTGTTTGCCAACGCGCCGCCGCAAAATCTGCGTTTTCGG
The DNA here is from genome assembly GCA_035433205.1 of Thermoflexales bacterium. Lineage (GTDB taxonomy): Bacteria > Chloroflexota > Anaerolineae > J036 > Brachytrichaceae > DAORUN01. Next base: position 1,869 of record DAORUN010000113.1, read on the forward strand.
GCGCGGTTTTCGCATCCGCACATCAAAGGCACGGCAGGGTTTGGCTTTTGGAATCACCCGTTTTCGCGCGAGGGCGATGTGATTGCCCCGCCGCGCAACGTGTGGTTTTTTTACGCCTCACAGGAATCCAACATGCAAATTACGCGGAACACGCCCGGGCATGGGTTTAAGGCCGCGGTGTTAAACAGCCCGTCCGTTTTGCCATCATCACCGGGCCGGCTCACCCGCGCCATGAACGCCGTGCTCAACTTTTCTTTGCGCGCGCCGGGCGTCTCGCGCATGGCGATGGCGCTGGCCCGCGCGGTGACGCGCCCGCGCGAGGCGGCCATCCACCCAGATATGACCGCCTGGCACGAGTATGGCCTGCGCTGGCACAAAGAAACCGCGCTCTTTACGCTGGATGGCCGCGAGGTTTTGCGCGCCCCTTCGCCGCCTCATCAGCCGATGGGTTTTGTGGCGTGGATAGACAATTACCGCGCCACCGCCTCGCAAAATGGCGGGTATCAATTTGCCTACGTGGACACGCCAGAAGAGCAGTGGCTGGAGCTGGAGATAAAACGCGACAAACGCGATGATTGAGGCGGAGTAAAATCACGGAATTCCATTTGCCGGAATTTCGTATGGCCGACGTCGCATTGATTGGGGTTGCCCTTCTTGGCACATGTCTTGGCGCGTTTGTTGCGCTCATGCCCGGCTTGCACGTGTATAGCATCGCGGCGTTTGCGTTGGCGCTCTCCGGGCAAAACCTCATCCCGCTGGCAAACGAATCTCTGGCGATGTTTTTGCTGGGCATGGTCACCGGCTGGGCGGTCGTAAACGCCATCCCGGCGGTGTTTTTGTTTGCGCCCGATGACGCCAGCGCCATGACCGTGATGCCATCTACAAAATTGATGATGCGCGGGCGCGGCGCAGAAGCGGCCATTCTCATTGGCGCGGGCAGCCTGGCGGCGTGCGTGGCGCTGGTGGCGCTGGCCCCCGTGCTGGACGAACTCATCCGCCCGCTCCGCGCCATCATCTCGCCGCATTTGGGCTGGATGCTGACCGCCATCATCGTGTTTTTGCTCTTGGGCGAGTGGCCGCGCGGGAACGAGCGCCTGCCCACGCCCGCGCGGCGGCTGGCCAGCGCGTGGGCATATTTGGGCGCGGGGCTGCTCACTTTTTTGCTCAGCGGGCTGATGGGTTTTGTGTTGATGTATCGCTCGCCCATCCCGCCAGAAGCGGCGTACCAAAATTTGCTGCCCGCGTTTGTGGGCTTGTTCTCGCTGCCGGGGTTGATTCAGGTTTTGGCGTTTGGGTCGGCCATCCCAAAACAAGACAGCCGCGCCACGCCCAGCCTGAGCGCAAACCTGCTGGCCCGCGGCGCGCTCACCGGCGTGGCGGGTGGGTTGTTCGCGGGCATCATGCCGGTGGTTAGCGGCGGGGTGGGCGGGCTGCTGGCCGGGCACGCCACCGCCCAGCGCGATGACCGCCTGTTTCTCATTTCGCAGGGCGCGTCTAAAGTGGCGTATTACGTGGGCGGGTTGCTGCTGTTGTTTGTGCCGGGCGCGGGGCTGGTGCGCGGCGGCATGGCGTGGATGTTGAGCAGCGGCTACATGCCATACGGTTGGCGCATCTATTTGCTGGCCATCTCTGGGGTGGCGTTGTGCGGCGCGTTGGCGTTTGTTTTGCTGATGGCTTTCTCGCGCGGCGCGGCGGCCATCGCCAACAAAACCAACCCGCGCATCGCGGCGGCCCTTGCGCTGGTGATGGCGCTGGCGATCACGATGGCCTTCACCGGGCTGCCCGGTTTGGCGGTGGCCGCGGTTGCCACGCTCGTCGGGCTCATCCCGGTGTTGGTGGGTGGCCGCCGCATGAACTGCCTGGGTGTGCTGCTTTTGCCCATCACCCTCAACGTTATTGGCGTTGGGCCAGATGTGGCGCGGGCGTTGGGGCTGGTGTGAGGAATGGGTAAGAAATTGCGCATCATTGTGTGCGCGTGCGTCGGCGTTTAACGGCAGCGGATAAAATCCGCCGCCTAAGCAACGGGAAACCCGCTGACGCGGGTTACAAAATTTGCGCGAACCCGCCAGCGGGTTTTCCATCCTCTAGCCGCCGGATTTATCCGGTGGCGGCAACATGCGCACATCTTGTCAGAGCGATTTAATTGGAGCGTATTGGAAAATAACGTGAGTTCGGGATAAGCATCGCAAATCTGCAATGGGGCATAAGACCAAAAAAAACAGCCTAAACCTGTCATTCCGAACGCTGAAGGTGGAGGAATCTGCGAGTAAGTCAGGCTTGGTGCGTGGTTTTTGCAGATTTCTCGCTCGAAAACCTACAGTTGCTATTGAATTTCTAATTTTTTGGTTTTATGCTTCCTTTAGAAATGCAAAAAGCTGTTTTTGAAGGACTTGTGTTTGACGAAGCCGAAAACCCCATCCCGGTGGTGTACGTAGGCAATGACCCGACCTACGTGGTTGTGGATCATGGCTTTAAATATCATGTGGATGCGCAACGGGTGGACGACCAGGTGATTGCCGCGTTTGTGGAGCAAATGCAAGCCAACAAGGGCATGGTTTCCGACGCCATCATGAAGATGATGGGCAAAGACGACTTGTTCACCAAGGCCAGCGTAGATTCCAGCTTGAAGAATGCCGACAAGCAGATGGCTCAACTGCACACCACCGGCATCCCAGAGCAAGCCCGCGAGTATTTGGGCATGATGGGTTTTAAGATTGTGATTGACCGGCACGGCGACATCATTAGCCTGACCACGCCCAGCGCCGCCGAGCCTGAGGAATAACCCGCGTAGCGCCTCTGCTACACTTTGCCCCTTCATGGATATTGCGCTTCTTCTCAAGACCATCGTCATGGGCATTGTCGAGGGTTTAACTGAATTTTTGCCCATTTCATCCACCGGCCACCTGATTTTGGCGGGCAGCCTGCTCAACTTTCCAGAGCGCATCCGCGCCACATTTGAAATTTTTATTCAGTTGGGCGCCATTCTGGCGGTGGTGGTGTTCTTCTGGCGCGACCTGCTCCCGCTTGTGCAACGTGCGCTCAAGGGCGATGCGGCTGCGCGGCGGTTGATGATCGCCGTCGCCATCGCGTTTGTTCCGGCGGCGGTGGTGGGTGTGCTGGCCAGCAGCGCCATCAAAAAGATTTTGTTTGGCGCACTGCCAGTTTCGCTCGCCATGATCATCGGCGGGGTGATTATGCTGGCGGTTGAGAACGCCATCGCCAAACGCCAGCCCAGCGAAACCGGCGTGGAAAATGTGAGTTACAAAAGCGCGCTGGGCGTGGGCGTGGCGCAAATTGCCGCGTTGTGGCCGGGCATGTCGCGCTCGGCATCCACCTTGGTGGGCGGTTTGTTGATGGGGCTTGACCGGGCCACGGCTTTGCGATTTTCATTTTACCTGGCCATTCCAACGCTGCTAATCGCGACCATTTACGATTTTGTCAAAAGCATCAAAGACATTCAGGGCGGCGATTTGCCCGTGTTCGCTTTGGGCGCGGCGGTGGCGTTTGCGGCGGCTCTGGTTGTGGTCAAGTGGTTTTTGGGATGGGTCTCTCACCACGACCTCAAGCCCTTTGCGTGGTATCGCATCGTGGTCGGCACGGTCATCCTTGTGCTGGTTATTTTGGGCGTGGGGCTTTGAAATAAGAAAGCGCGTGGCGCAAGTTTTTCTTGTTTCTACTGAATCACGCGCTTGGTGTTCACAAACCAATCGCCAATGGTGCGCAGGCGGTCGCTGGCATACACCAGCGGGGGAATTTGCACGTTCTTCACCCGGTTGCTGATGGCGTATTTGTAGGTGGGGTAATACAGCGTCAAGGCGGGCAAATCCTCGGCAAACAAATCCTGAAATTTGCGGTAGGCATCGCCGCGCACAACGCGGTCGGTGGTCTTGCGGGCGTTTTCCAGCAATTGCCCGGCGTCCTTGCTGTCCCATCCGCTGTAATTTTGGCCCTGCACCGCCTGGCTGGGATGGTAAAGCGCATACGGGTCGGGGTCGCCATCCAGCAAAATTTCTGCCAGCGTTACCTGAAACTGGCGCGAGGTGAGAAAGTCGCGCTCCAGATTGCGCGTGACCGGCAACACCGCCACTTGCACGCCAATTTGCCGCCACTGTTTGGCTGCCAGTTCGGCAACCGCGCGGTGAGAGGGGTCATCGGGGGTGAGCAGCGTAAAGGCAATCGGTTCGCCATCTTTTTGCCACACCAAATCGTTGGATGGAGCCACGGTTGCCAGCTCGTAGCCCGCGCTTTGCAAAATTTGTCTGGCCCGGGTGGGGTCATACGGATATTGTTTTACGCTGGGGTTATATGCCCATGTGTCTGGGATAAACGGGGTGTTGGCCACCACCGCCTGCCCGTTTAGCGCCTCGCGCACAATCGTTTCGCGGTCCAACGCCAGCATGAGCGCTTGCCGCACGGTTTTGTCTGAAAGCGCCAACGCGCCGCTGTCTTTGCGCTGGTTGATAATCAACGCGCCGTATCGCGCCTGCTTGGTGGTGTAAATGTTGATGTCGTTTCGGTTGTCCAGCCGCGCCAGATCGGCGGGGGCCAGCTTGCCCACGCCGTCCACATCGCCGTTCAAAAGCGCATCCACCGCTGCCTGCGTGTTGGGGTAATACTTAAACGTGAGGCGGCTGATGTTTGGCTTTGTGCCGTACCACCCGGCGTATGGCTCCAGCGAAACCTGCGAGACGCGCGCCCCGCTGGTGTTGGCCTCGGCCACGCGCCAGGGGCCATCGCCCACGGGTTGCAGGTTAAAGTTAAGCGAGGCCAGCGCGCTGGCTTTTGTGCCGCTCAAAATATGGGCGGGCAGCAGGCCGATGGTGGTGTAATCTGCAAAAGAGGCCAGCGGTTCTTTGAGCGCCAATTGCACCGTTTGCGGGTCGGTCTTCACCGCTTTTACGCTGCGCCACGCCGCGCCAATATCCTGACGTCCAGGAAAATCCGGGTCTTGCAAAAGCCCAATGGTGAAGATCACATCATCGGCGGTCACCGGCTGGCCGTCGTGCCATTTGGCATCGCCGCGCAGTTTGAATGTGTAGGTGATGCCATCGGATGAGATGTCCCAGGTGGTGGCGATGTCTGGCACGACCTCGCCCGCATCCGTAAACCTGGTCAGCCCGGCAAAGACCAGGCTGCACAAATCGCGGTCGGCCTCGTTGGTTTGGCACAGCAGCGGGTTGATGCTTTGTGGCGCGCCTGCCACGCCTTCCACATACGTGCCGCCGGCATCGGGCAGCAGAATGGTGCGGCGCGGAGCAATGAGCTGATAAACAAGAAAGGCCACCGCCGCAATGCCGATGACAATCAGCAAAAGGGGTAGCCTAAAAGAGCGCATGAAAAATGCGTTGACGGGTCAGCAGGTTCTCAAGCTCACCCAAAACGAGCAAACGTGTTAACTTGCGAACCTGCGAACTTTTTTTAGCCAGCGGACGCGGCGAGCGTGCCGGACATAATCACGTTGACAATGGCAAGAATGAAGAACACAACGGCGAGCAACACGGTTGCGGTAAACAGCATCCGATCCACGCCGCGGCGTGTTTGGTAAATGCTTTGTCCGCCGCCGAATACGCCGCCAAGCTCTTCGCCCTTGCTTTGGAGCAACACGGCGCCAATCAGCGCCACTGCCAGCACAATTTGCGCAATGCCAAGAAATACGTTCAGAATCATAACGGCGAGATTATAGCTTAGCCGGGGTGTAACAATTTTCAGAAGGAATACTTGATCTCAGACGGGAGACGGGAGACGGCCTAAACGGTCCTCCGTCCTCCGTCTTCCGTCAATTCACCGGTATCCCTCTGCTTGCATGTTGAACAAGCGGGCGTAGGTGCCATTGAGCGCCAGCAGTTCCGCGTGTGAGCCAAGCTCGGTGATGGCGCCATCTTCCAGCACGGCGATGCGGTCGGCCATGCGCACGGTGCTAAAGCGGTGGCTAATCAGCACGGCGATCTTGCCGGTGGTCAGGTCGCGGAAACGCTGAAAGATTTCGTATTCGCGCTCGGCATCCAGCGCGGCGGTTGGCTCATCCAGCACCAGCACCTCGCCATCGCGCATAAACGCGCGGCCCAGCGCCATCTTTTGCCATTGCCCGCCAGAAAGCTCCGTGCCGCGCTCAAACATTTGCCCCAGCATGGTCTCCCATTTATCGGGCAGCCCGTCAATCACCTCGCTGGCCCCGCCGCGTTCTGCCGCGCCCTCAATTCTCAGGTCATCTTCAAGCGCCTTTATTTGCCCAAAGCTGATGTTTTCTTTGGCGGTGGCCTGGTAGCGCACAAAATCCTGAAAAATCACCCCAATGCTGTCTCGCAGGTCGTTCAGGTCATATTCGCGCAGGTCAACCCCATCCAGCAAAATCTGCCCTTCGGATGGGTCATACAACCGCGTGAGCAATTTGATCAGCGTGGTCTTGCCCGCGCCGTTGCTGCCCACCAGCGCAATCTTCTCGCCGGGCCGCATAAACAGGTTGACGTTTTTTAGCACGGCTTCGGGCCGGTTGGGATACTTGAACGAGACATTCCGAAACTCAATCCCCTGTTTGATGGGGTGCGGGACGGGGCGCGGGTTTGCCGCCGCGGGCATGGCTGGCGTAAGCTCCAAAAACCCAAACAGGTTGGACATGAACAACGCGCTTTCATACAACGAGGACAGGTTGCCGAACATGCCCCGAAACGCCCCCTGGCTTTGGCGGAACAACGCCAAATACAGGGTCATATCGCCCAGGCTGATGGTGCCGCCCATGGCCCGCAGCGCCACGTAGGCATACGCGCCGTAATACACCAGCGACGCCACCATGCCAAACAGCAGCGAGGTGAGACTGCGCTTTTTTGCCAGATCAGTGTCCTCGGCATAAAACTTCCAAAACAGTTTTTCATACCGCGCCAGCAGCGGCTCGCCCAAGTTGAACAACTTGACTTCTTTAGCCGCTGAATCCTGAGTGAGCAGGCGCTCCCAGTAATACATCCGCCGGGCTTCTGGGGCGCGCCACGAAAGCAGCCGGAAGCTGAGCCGGCTGAAGCGCGTTTGGGCCAAAAACGAGGGCAGGCTGGCCCCAAACAAAACCAGCGCAATCAGCGGGTTAAAAGCGATGAGGATGATGGCAAATGAGGTAAGGGTAATGATGTTCTGCACCAGCAAAAAACTGCTGTTCACAATGTTGAGGGCGCGGTAATCGGCCTCGCGTTGGGCGTTTTGCAGTTTGTCGTAATACGTGGCGTCCTCAAAATAGTGCAGATCCAGCGCCAGCGATTTGCGGATGATGGCGGTGTTGACATGGTGCGCCAGCCGCGCGTGCAGCACATGCTCTGTCAGCGTCCGTGCCTGATCCATCACCTGCCCCAGCATCATGAGCGTGAACTCCAGCAAAAGATACGGCGCAATTTGCGGGCCAAGCTGCCCCATATTCACCGCGCCTGCGTCACGGGCGCTGTTCATGCTACGCACCACCGCATCAATGATGAGTTTGCCCGCAAATGCTTGCCCCGCGGGCAGCACGGCGCTCACCAGCGTCACAAGCCCCATCAGGATGGTGGCTTTGGGGTGGGCGGCCCACACCAGCCCCAAAGCGCGCCTAACGTTGATGGCGGCCTCGCCCACGCCGGCGCGCAGCTCGGCCAATGTTTTGCGCGGTTGTTTGCCGCTGGGGCGCGGGGGACGGTTGAATCTGCCTTGTCTCATGTTTTGTGAAGAGCCAACTTTACTCTGGTTGTATTTGATTGTGGTCAGAAGAAGTGGTCAATTGGGCAATGTTTTGTCAGACGCGGAAAATAAAGCCCGTCATTCCCGCGCAAGCGGGAATCTATAACAAACCCGCAAAAACGCTTGTTAGGAAAGCAATTTCCCTTGCGTTTTGGCTTGGCGCGTTATGGATTTCCGCTTTCGCGGAAATGACGTTCTCCATTTGCCTATTGACCACTCCTTGGTCAGAAGTCAACTGGATTGGGGCGTAAGACTAACCTCGCAGGTTGGCTCGCGCGGTTGTGTGGAGCGCCATTCCGTGTATCGGCGTTCCACCGGCAGCGGATAAAATCCGGCGGCGGTCACCGGCGCACATCGCGTCAGGGTGACTTACTGGGAATAGACCTGCCATTCCATGCGCGCAAACCCCATTAAATTGAAAAATCTCCTCACGTTAAAATAAACCGGAATCACAAGACCCAGCACAACCAGCGCCATGAAATTGCCGCACACCCTCCACATTTATCTTCGTCTTGCGGGGGCGGTCACGCGCTCGCAAATGCAATACCGCGTCTCTTTTCTGGTGGATAGTTTGGGCGTGATGCTGACCAACGCGTTGGAGTTTGCGGCGTTTGCGCTGGCGTTTGGCGCGTTTGGCAGCATTGGCGGCTGGCCGTTGGCGCGGGTGGCCTTCCTTTGGGGTCTCTCGGAAATGGCCTTTGCCACGATGGATATGCTGTTTAGCGGGTTCGACCCATCGTTTTTCTCAAAAGGCATCAAGCGCGGCACGTTTGACCAAATGTTGCTGCGCCCGGTGAATTTGGTGGCGCAGGTGTTCGCCTCGGATGTGGCGCTGCGGCGGCTTGGGCGCGTGGCGCAGGGGGCGGCCATCTTTGCGTTTGCGCTACTTAATTTGCAAATGACTTGGCCGCCGGAGAAAGTTATCTATTTGGTGATGGTGTTTGTGAGCGCGGTATGCTTTTACGGCGCGTTGTTTGTGCTGGGGGCCGCGCTGTGTTTTTGGACCACCGAGTCGCTGGAGATCGTCAATATCTTCACGTACGGCGGAACAACCATGGCCAGCTACCCGATGCACATTTACAACGATTTTTTGCGGCGGGTCTTTACGTTTGTCATCCCAACCGCCATCATGATTTATTACCCAGCGCTGTATTTTTTTGACCTGCCCGACCCGCTGGGGCTGCCGCGTTTTGTGTCATTTCTCGCGCCCATTACTGGGGCGCTTTTGCTGATGGCCGCCCTGCTGGTGTGGCGTTTTGGCGTGAGCAAATACCAGAGCGCGGGCGCGTGATACACCGCTAAGAAACTGTTTTTCAATTACACAAAGTCGCTCTGATTAGATGTGCGCATGTT
>DAORUN010000114.1:0-10814 GCA_035433205.1 Thermoflexales bacterium
GCGTGCACCTGACGCTGGGGATTCTGCGGCAATCTCAAGCAGTTTTCTACGCCTTATCCTTTTTCTGGCTGGACGGCTTCGCCGTCCCCACCCCAGCGCAGGTAACGCCAGCCGTTGATCTTCCATCATCCCGCGCTCATAGTTGAATTTCCAAGAATCACCACGCTCAAGAATTCATCGGATGCGTTTTAAGCCACTCTCTTAAGGCATCATTGATTTTGGTCTGCCAGCCCACCCCGACTTTCTCAACGCCGTGACATCATCAGCGATGATTGGCGCATCTGCGATACAATCATCGTTAGCCGGAACTGGTTCTTAATCTTTATCTGAATTAATTGGAGGAAATAGGTAAATCATGAGTACTATCATAGAGAAAAGACTGTCTACAATTCTTTCCCGTAACTGGTGGGTTTTGCTCCTGCGCGGCATTGTGGCCATCGCATTCGGCATAGTGACATGGCTTATGCCTGGGATCTCGCTTGCCACATTGGTGTTGCTCTTCGGCGCTTACACTCTGGCGAACGGCATATTTGGACTCTGGGCTGCCATCGCGGGGCGCAAGGAACACGAAGACTGGTGGGTGCTGCTCCTCTGGGCGCTTGTAGATATTGGAATCGGAATTCTTGTGTTTATGGCGCCCGGCGCCATTGCGCTCGCCATCCTGTTTTACATTGCAGCTTGGGCAATCGCGACAGGCGTTCTTCAAATCGTAGCCGCGATCCGTCTGCGGAAGGAGATCACCAACGAGTGGCGGCTGATCCTTGCAGGGCTTGCCTCGGTTGCGTTTGGCGTTTTGATTATGGCGCAACCAGGCGCAAGCGCCCTCGCCTTGCTTTGGCTGATTGCGGCATATGCCGTGATCTTCGGCATCCTTCTCGTGATTCTGGCGTTCAGGATGCGCGCCTTCGGTAACAAATTAGCCCATTCCTAAAACAACCATGATTCAGCAACGCGCGCCAGTTGCGTAAGCAATCATCGCATGTGGTGCTGAATCTTATTCGCGGCATAGCAAGGCCAGCACACAATCCTGGTTCGGCGGCAACGCATTAGCGCTGTTTGCCGAACCAGGACGGTTAAAACCATTTACAAATTTTCCGAATTTGCGGGGTTGTATAAATCAACTATTCGACACAAGTTTTAAATTTATTTGGTCAGCATCACACACCAAACAACAAGGAATAAAAATGGGAAAGCTGATTGTATTTATGCATGTGTCGCTTGATGGTTTTGTGGCCGGGCCAAACGGAGAGATGGATTGGATTTATACCGACGAAGAATTATTTGATTACGGCGCAAAGCGAATATTTGCCACCGATTGCGCCCTGTATGGGCGAAAGACGTATCAAATGATGGAAGGCTACTGGCCGACGGCGGCAGATCAGCCAGATGCCTCCAAGCACGATATTGAACATTCAAAATGGTATAAGAGCGCGGCAAAGGTCGTTTTATCAAAAACGCTGAACGAGACGGATCTCACCAACACAAAAGTGATTAGCAAAAACTTGGGTGATGAAATCGCCAAAGTCAAGAAAAGCACAAACAAAGAGATACTGGTTTTTGGCAGCCCCACCGCCTCGCACGCGCTCATGTCCATCGGGGCAGTGGATGGCTACTGGCTGTTTGTCAATCCCGTTCTGCTCGGAGAAGGGATTCCCTTGTTCAAGAATATTCAACACAAAACAGCGCTGATGCTTACAGACAGCCATGTTTTTCCTTCTGGTGTTGTTTGTTTGCATTACAATCAAAAAACGCATTGACAAGAATGGTGTCTGACAAAGTGCGCGTCTGACAAATAGGATTCTGCGACATTTTCGAACATTTCTCTGGCTTCGCGTTTTTCTGCTTCCCAACAGAATCCGTGCCCGCCTACGCGCAGGCAACACAAACTGTTAGGCATCGTCAGGAGGCACACATGAAAATTTCCATAAAACGCGCTTATGAGCCTGCTGAAAAATCTGATGGAAAAAGAATCCTGATAGATCGGCTCTGGCCCAGAGGACTGACAAAAGAAAAAGTTGCCGCCGATCTGTGGATCAAGAATGTCGCGCCCTCTACCGAATTAAGAAAATGGTTTGGGCACGACCCCGATAAGTGGGTTGAATTTCAGGAAAGGTATAAGGCGGAGCTGATGAAAAACCCCGCGTTCTCCGAATTAAAGGCGGCTATTGGCGATGGAAAAACCACACTGGTATATGCCGCTAAAGATGAGGAACACAACGACGCGGTTGTCTTGAAAGATATTCTTACACAGGAAAAATAACAAGTGACCAGGCATAAAATTTTTACGACAAAATTTGCGGGGGTTTATCCGTTGTATGTTAAAAAGGCGGAACGCAAAAATCGCACAAAAGATGAGGTTGACCAAATCATCCGCTGGCTTACGGGTTACGATCAGGCCGGTTTGGAAAAACAAATCCAGCAAGAAAACGATTTCGAAACTTTCTTTGCCCAAGCGCCAGCCATCAACCCCAATGTTTCACTCATCAAAGGCGTGGTGTGCGGTGTGCGCATAGAAGAGATTGAAGACCCGCTCATGCAAAAAATACGCTATTTAGACAAGCTGATTGATGAGCTTGCCAAAGGCAAAGCAATAGACAAAATTTTGCGCGCCTGATTTGGGTGATTTGTGCGCTCCGTGAGTTGGAACCAATTTAGATTTTTTGGCGTCTACTAAAAAGACAACACTAAATTGGTTGGGGTTTGATGATGGTGAACGCCGGTCAAACTCAACCCAACTGAGAGGACACAAAATGTATAAAAAACTAGCGGCTTTGATTTTCGTATTACCCATGCTATTCGCCGGTTGCGGAAGCCCTTCTTCCCCCACACTTACAGGCACAGTGACCTATCGGCAAAAAATAGCCTTGCCAACCGATGCGGTTGTGAACGTTTCGCTTCAGGATATTTCCCGGGCCGATGCGCCCGCCATTGTTTTGGGCCAGCAGACAATTGAAACCAAGGGTGCGCAAGTGCCCATCTCATTTGCCATTCCCTATGATTCCAGCAAAATTGACAGCACGCACAGTTACAGCGTGCGTGCAACAATAAAAGATGCCACCGGCAAAATGCTTTTTACCAGCAACACAACCACACCGGTAATTTCGCGTGGTAACCCAACCAAGAATATCGAGATCATTCTTGTTCAAATAGGCGCCTAAGAAAAGCATTTGTAAACTCCCGCCATGCCCCTACCCGCGCTCCGCCTCGCAACCACCGCCGATGCGCCAGCCATCACCGCGTGCGTTTGTGAGGCGTATATTCATTACATTGAGCGCATTGGCAAACAGCCGGGGCCTATGCTGGATGACTACCGGGATGTCATCGGCTCCGCGGATGTCCACGTGGCCGTTGAAGAGCAACGCATTCTCGGTGTCATTGTTTTGATGCGCACCCCCGAAGGTTTTTACATTGATAACGTTGCGGTTCGCCCATCTGCGCGTGGTCGCGGCATTGGCCGCCAACTGCTGGCCTTTGCCGCGTCAGAAGCAAAGCGCCAGGGCTACGCCTCAATTTATCTGGCTACCCACGAACTCATGACCGAAAATCGCCAGCTCTACGCGCACATCGGGTATGTTGAGTATGACCATCGCGTGGTCAACGGTTATCCACGGGTTTTTATGCGCAAGACATTGGAATAATGCGCTTTAAGTTACTCTGATTAAAAACCATTTAGCCCTTATACTGCCCGCATGGCTACAACCCAAACTGGCATTGATATTCTTCTTCGCAAACCCTCACTGCTCAAGGGCCGCAAAATTGGCCTTGTGACCAACCCCACCGGCATGACGCGCGACCTGCGCAGCACGGTAGACGCATTGGCCGCGCTCAAAGGCGTGACCATCCGCGCCTTATTTGGCCCGGAGCATGGCGTGCGCGGCGAGATTCAAGATGGTCTGGAGGTCGCCTCATCGGTGGATGCGGCCACCGGTTTGCCCGTGCATAGCCTGTATGGCAAAACGCTCAAACCCACCCGCGAGATGCTGGATGACATTGACTTGCTGATCTATGACATTCAGGATGTGGGCTGCCGATATTACACGTATCTTTACACCCTTTCATACGTGATGGAGGCCGCCGCTGAGCGCGACATTGAGGTGATGGTGCTGGATCGCCCAGACCCCATCAATGGCGTTCAGGCGGATGGGCCGCTGATTGAGCCGGGGATCACATCGTTCGTGGGGCGGTATCCCATCCCCCCCAGATACGGGATGACGATTGGCGAGTTTGCGCGTTACGCCAACACCGAGTTTGAGATTTTTTGCAATTTAACCGTTGTGCAGATGGATAACTGGACGCGCGAGATGTGGTTTGACCAGACCGGCCTGCCCTGGGTTACGCCCTCCCCCAACCTGCCCACGCTGGAGTGCGCCGCCATTTACCCCGGCCCGTGTTTGTTTGAAGGAACCACCATGAGCGAAGGCCGCGGCACCACCCATCCGTTTGAGTGGATTGGCGCGCCCTGGCTGAACGGCGCGGCGCTGGCGCACGAGTTGAACACGCGCAACCTGCCCGGCGTGAAGTTCCGCCCGCAATTTTTTGCGCCAACATACAGCAAACACGCGGGCGTGGCGTGTTCTGGCGTTCAGGTTCACATCACCAACCGCGACAAGGTTAAGACGTTTGAGCTGGGCCTGCACATGATTGACGCCTGCATCAAGCTCCACCCGCGCGAGTTTGAGTTTTTGAAAACCTCGTGGGAAGGCAAAACCCCGCACTTCGATTTGCTCACCGGCAACACGCACATCAAACCCGACCTGCTCAACCGCAAACCCGTGAGCGAGATCGCCAAAACCTGGCAAAAAGACCTGCGCGGCTTTTTGCGCCGCCGCAAGGAATATTTGTTGTATTAGCGATGCCCGCGAGAAGTGAAAGAATCTACTTATGCCCGGCTGAAAATGGTCAGCCTGGCTGGGTCATGCCTTTTCCAGCGTGGTGGAACCGCGATGCCTTTTTTGAAAAATACGGGTCGTTTGCCAAACAAGGCGCGCGCTGGTTTGACACGGGCAACCCCTGGTATGTGGACTACGCCATGCTCTTGTCTATGGGCGAAGTGTATGCCTGGGATAAAGAATGCCGAAAATCTTATGCCAAAAACCCGCCCGGCCAGAACGACAAAATGATTGAAGACATGCGCCTTTTAGAAATCCGGCTGAACGCATCGCGCTGGATCATTGTGGAATCATACGAGTGGGAATCCGGGCTGGATTAAGTCATCATAACCTCGCAGGATGGCCTGTGCAACCTTGAAAAGCCGAGGCTTTGCAGGCCAACCCGCGAAGTTGAGACACTTTCATTTCACGATGGCATCTGCTGGCGGCACAAAACCCGCGCCAAAATAATACCGCGCCTGCCACGCCACATACTTGCTGGGGAAGTTATCTTTGCGCGTCACGCCGTCTTTGGTCACAATGCGGCTCACGTTGATCGTGGCCCCATCCACCGCGTGATCTACCTGCCGCGCTTTGTCTGGCGCAGTTTTGCCTTCCGGGTCTGGCTCGTAAATATCCGGCCCGTGCGCCACAATGTTAGAGATGACCGGTTTAGTAAAACTCACCTGCCGCCCATCCGATGTGCCATAAAACTTAAAGGTGAGGGTGACCGCTTTGGGGTCGTAAACCGTTTTTATCAAAAGATACCCCGGTGAGTCATTCTTAAACTTCATGTCCACTTGCGGGGTAAACACCGCCGCGTCAAACCCCGGCCCCATGCCATTCTCGTAATAACTCACGCGGTAAGCATGCGGGTAACGCTCAAGGATGGGAAACCCGGCCCGCAAGGCGGCTTGAAACGCGGTGGTGCTCACCTGGCACACGCCGCCGCCCACCCCCGGAATAGTCTTATCGCCCACAATAATCAGACCTTCCTCAAACCCGCTCTCCACCGAAACATCGCCCAGATAGTCTGCAAACGAAAACACGCTGCCCGGCGGAATGACCACGCCGTTAAACCGCGAGGCGGCCACCTCCACGTTCTTCAGCCGCGCGGCGCTGCTGCCCTTAAAGTAAGTGGTGGCCTGGGTGATGAGGCCCGTGATGCCCAGTTCGCCCGCGCTCATGGTGGATGAGATTTTGGGCGGGGTGTCCGCTCGCACAACCTCCACGTTTCGCGCGTCGGCCCGCAACGCTTGCTCAATGGCATCCAGCGTGCCGTTCACATCCAGCACATGACCCATCTGCGATTGCGCAAGCGAGCTGACGCGGCCAGTGGCGGGGTCGTAATCCAGCTTGGCGTTCACCGGCGCGGCGTTCACCGCCTTGGCCAGTGGCTCCACAAACGAGCGAAACTTTTCTTTGAGGATGCGAATTTGCCAGACCGGGGTTCCATCCGCCTGCTTGCCCTGCTCTGCCACAAGATAGTTGTGCAAGTTGGCCGCCACGATGCGAAACGCCTCGGTCGCGCCCGTGCGCGAGCCATCCGCCCCGTATTGCGGCACAGACACCACCAGGTCGCGGCCAATAATTTGCGCGGCCTCGTTGGCGGCGTTGGCCGCGCTCACAATTTTTGGCGGCACCGGTTTGAGGGGAACCGGAACGGTGACGGGTTCGCCCTTCACCGCCACCGCCTTCACCAGCAAAATCAGCCCGTCGGCGTCCAGCGCCGCGCCCTGCTGGGATGGAATCTCTCGCGCAATGCCGCTGGCAATTTGGACTTTGGCATCCACCGGTTTGCGCTCCACTTCCTGGGCGATGTGGCCGATCACGCGCCCGGCCTGCGCCTCGTCCATCACCACCACCGGGCGCGCATCGTATCCCAGGCGGTTAATGTTGAACTGGTCGCGCAGTTGTTGAAAGAGGTTGCCCTGCCGCCCAACCTGCAACGCGGCCAGCGCGGTGGCGGCGGGGTCTATGCCCGCGCCAAAATCGGCGGGCCGGAACGAAATAACGTTGTCTTGGGTTTGCAGGTTGAGCGTGGCGGTGTTGTAATACGCCGCAGAACGATTTTGGGCAATGGCAAAAATTTCCTGCGCGGTCATTCCGCTCACATCTTTGCCGCTCAGTTTTACCCCCGGATACGCGCGGTTGAAATAGCGCAGCTCAAAAAAAGTTAGCGCGCCCACGCCGGCCAGCACAAGAATCCCTGCCAGCGCAAGACCAATCAGCCACAGCCGGCTGGCTGCGACGACCCGAGGCTGCGCTGACGCTTCGTTCACCATGCGTGTGATTTTACTTATCTTTGAGCGCGTTTGGATGACGTTTGACCCACGTCTCATGCGCGAATGCCGGATTTTGCGCCTCTACGCGCCATCGGCTGGCTTTACCCCGTATGCTTTCATCGCGCTTTTGACTTGCGATTCTTCGGTGGTGCCGGGCACCATGCGGTAACTGGGCGCAAGAATCGGCTCAACCGCGGTCACGCGCACTTCAATCACGCTTTGGATGGGAAATCCCTGCGCCCGCGCGTCCAACACCCGCGCAAGCTCGGCAAAGCGCGGGTCTGTTTTGGGGACGATGGTCGCCGTTCCGCGCAACTTGTAGCCGCGTTGCACAAACACATCCACAAAACTTACGCACACGTTGGGGTTTGCCCGCACATTGCGAATGCTGCCCGGTGAAGCGATGTTCGCCACAAGCAGGGTCTCATCACCATGCACTGCAAACACCTCTTTTGGCGAGACGTTGGGAACGCCATCTGCACTTACCGTAGCCAGCCAGCACAAAACGCTGCGCTGGAGATACGTTTTGACATCTAAAGAAAGAATCATGTAAATAAAACGCTCTTTTGTTTCGCCCTACCCGCCTCTTGCCAATTTCAACAAGCCAGCCGCGTGAGCTACCGCGGCATCGTCACCCGCGGCCAGCGCATCTGGGGGAAGGAGTTCTGCCCCGCCAAGGCCAACCAATTGCACACCCGCGTGGAAGTAGGCAGGCGCATCTTTCGCCATCACCAGCCCACTCACCCAAAGCGGAATTTCTGGCAACGGCCCGCGCAAGGCCTTGATAAAGTCCACGCCGCCAATGGGCTGCGCGGGGAAAACCTTGACCACATTTGCGCCAGCCTGCCACGCCCGCAAAATCTCGGTGGGGGTCATGCCCGCCGGGATGGACACCGCGCCTGCCTCGCGGCACGGGCGGATAATGTCGGTCTCCAGCGTGGGCGATACCACAAATTGCGCCCCGGCGCGAATCACCTCCACCGCTTGCGGCCCGCTGAGCACCGTGCCCGCGCCAATCATCACATCGGGCATGGCCTTGGCCAAGCGCGCAATCACATCCATCGCGCCCGGCACGGTCATGGTTATTTCGATGGCGCCAAAGCCAGCCGCGTGAAGCAGCTCGGCCATGCGGGTGGCTTGCTCCGGCCCGCTCGCGCGGATCACCGGCACCACGCGCAAGTCAAATAATGCGCGCATGCGCTGCTCAAGAAGAATCATTTTGAAGATATGGTGTGACAAAGAAACTGGGTGACAAGATGCTTTACATTTCGCAGCATCTTGTCACCCAGTTTTTTTGTCAGGTTGTCAAATTAATTGCGCTCGCTGAGCGGGGTGTAATGCAGGCCCACCGGCCCGATGTAATCTGCAGCGGGGCGAATGAGCGCCGCATCTTTGTATTGCTCAATCACATGGGCGCTCCAGCCCACCACGCGCGAACAAGCAAACATGGGCGTGAACAGGTCAATCGGGATGCCGATGCCCCAAAGCATGGACGCGCTGTAATAATCTACGTTGGGGTGCAGCTCACGATGACGCAGCACGGCCTTCTCCACCAAACGAGACATCTCGTAGTATTTGGGCTGGCCAATGATCGTGCCGATCTTCTGCGCCCAAACATTCAAAATGGCCGCGCGCGGGTCGCCATTTTTGTAAATGCGGTGGCCAAAGCCCATGATGGTGCGCTTGGTGGCAAACGCGTTGTCCACCCACTCATCCACCTTGGCAGGATCCGCAATTTCCAGCAGCATGTTCATGGTCGCCTCATTTGCGCCGCCATGCAGCGGCCCCTTGAGGGCAGCATATGCGCTGGAGATGGCCGAGTGCAGATCGGCCTGGGTGCTGGCTACCACCCGCGCGGTGAATGTGCTGGCGTTCAAACTGTGGTCTGCCAGCAGTATGAGATACAAATCCATCGCTTTGGCAAACTCCGCGCTTGGCTTCTCGCCGTTCAGCATATACAGCATATTCTCGGCGTGGGTCAAATCTGCGCGGGGCAGCACCGGCTCTTTGCCATTGCGAATGCGGTGATACGCGCCCAGCAAAACCGACATTTGCGAGATCAAGCGGATGGTCTTGCGGGTGGTAATGGCGATGTCAATCGTCTCAATATCCGGCTCATAAAAAGCCAGCTCGGCCACCGCGGCGCGCAATGCAGACATGGGCACGGTGTTCACCGGCAGCGTGCGCAAAAAGTCATACATCTGCGGCGGCAAAACGCGGTTGCGCACCAGTTGAGAGGTGAATTCGCGCAATTCCACGGCGCTGGGCAAGCGGCCATACAAAATGAGAAAACACACTTCTTCGTAAGTGGATTTTTCCGCCAGCTCATTGATGTTGTAGCCGCGATACACCAAAGTGCTGTTCGGGCCATCCACCAGGCTAATGGCCGTTTGAGCGGCCACAACGCCTGCAAGTCCTTTTACAAATGCGGGTTTAGTTGGGGTATCAGACATTATTCAATCTCCAAAAATGTAGTGCGGCGTTGTCTTGGCGCAATCCAAATCACATTCATATTTTGTTTGGCGCGCTTTTTCAATTTCAACATCGTCGTTTGTTATATGAATTATATGCAGGCTTCATTTGATGAAAAGGGTCAAGTAAAACCCACCACCTCTTTTCATGTAAAACAACACCGCGCTCTGCCACATGGCAAAGCGCGGTGTTGTTTTACTCAATTCGGTGGATGGAAACCCGGTTAGCGAATGGTTGAATCAACCCTCAGCGTGACCGGGCCGTATTCGGTAACTTGCCCATTAAAGTCAACTTCCTGCAACCAATATGCATATGTCATATCCGCCTCGGTGTAGCGATCCACATAGCCATAGCTCGCCCCAGATGAGTCTGCGCCCAAAATCAGCGTCTCATTCATCGCGGTTGCATTGGCCCGCGATGGAATTCCATCCGCCGATTCGGCTCTGAGCAGGTTAAAGCCCAGCGTGTTTAGCTCTTGCATGGTGGTCCATGTCACGGCCACGCAATCTGCGCCGCTCAGGCTTCCGCATTTCGCACCGCTCACCGCCCGCACATCAAACCCTGCCAGTTCTATTGAAGTTGGCGGATTGGTGATGGTGACAGTCACCTGGTTTGATGGCTGACCCGCCGGTGTGATTACGGCCTGATTAACCAATTGGTCGCCTGGATTCACCGTTCCTACCATTGCCGTGATCACCAACCCAGCAGCGCCACCCATTGTCAGAGTCAGATATGTCTGCACCTTTTGTCCGCTGATCGTCGGCGCATTGCAATCACTCCCACCCAGCACAATGTTGCAAGTGGCGAACATGGGCAAAAGGCCAATCGGCAGCTCGTCCACCAGTTCCGCATTGGCACTCGTGTTGGTGCCCGTATTCGTAACCAAAATCGTAAACACAACCTGTTCCCCTGGTCTGGCCATCGTGATATTTGCCGACTTGCTGATGCCCCACGGGTCTTCGGGTGCTGCTGGCACAGTAGGCAGTGGGGTTGGTGTGTTCGTCGGCGTTGCAGTCGAAGTCCTGGTTGGTGTGTTTGTTGGCGTGTTCGTCGGCGTATTAGTCGGCGTATTAGTCGGCGTTGCGGTCGAAGTCCTGGTTGGTGTGTTTGTTGGCGTATTAGTCGGCGTGTTCGTCGGCGTTGCGGTCGAAGTCCTGGTTGGTGTGTTTGTTGGCGTGTTCGTCGGCGT
>DAORUN010000115.1:0-4536 GCA_035433205.1 Thermoflexales bacterium
ATCTATTTCACAATCATGGAATTAAATATTGCATTGTTGCCCGGAGATGGCATCGGGCCGGAGGTTGTGCGCGAAGCCGTGAACGTCCTCAAGGTGGTGTGCGAAAAGCACGGCCACACCCTCATTACTCAAGAAGCGCTGGTGGGCGGGTGTGCCATCCACGCAACCGGTTGGGCGCTGCCCGAAGACACGCTGAAGCTGGCGCAAAAAGCCGATGCGGTTTTGTTTGGCGCGGTGGGCACACCCGAATTTGACAAAGACCCCAACGCCAAGCAGCGCCCGGAAAATGGCATTTTGGGTTTGCGCAAGGGGCTGGAAGTGTTCGCCAATCTGCGCCCGGTCAAGGTGTATGACGCGCTGATTGATTCCAGCCCGCTGCGGCCAGAAATTGTGCGTGGCACAGACATTATGATTTTGCGCGAGCTGACCGGCGGCGCGTATTTTGGTTTGCCCAAAGAGAAGAAGGGCGAGAAACCAAACCGCACCGGCGTGGACACCACGTTTTACACCGAGGCCGAAGTGCGCCGCCTGATGCGGATGGGCTTTGAGTTGGCAAAGGGCCGCCGCAACAAAGTGACCCAGGCCGACAAAGCCAACGTGATGGCTTCTGGCCGGTTGTGGCGCGAGATTGCCCACGAGGTGGCCGCCGAATACCCGGATGTGCAATACGAGGACATGTACGCCGATGCGTGTTCCATGCACATGCTCCGCGCGCCGCGCAGTTTTGACGTGATCGCCACCGAGAACTTGTTTGGCGACATTTTGAGCGATGAGGCTTCCATGCTGGCTGGCTCGATGGGGATGCTGCCGAGCGCGTCTTTGGGCGATGGCCGCAACCGGCACGGGTTCCGGCGCGGGCTGTATGAGCCTATTCACGGCGCGGCGCACGACATCACCGGCAAAGGTATTGCCAACCCGCTGGCAACCATTTTGAGCATGGCGATGATGCTGCGCTGGTCATTTGGGCTGAGCGCGGAAGCCGACGCGATTGAACGCGCGGTAGACACCCTGCTTGCAGATGGCTACCGGAGCGGCGACCTTAAATCTGCCGATACCCCATCCGACAAAGTGCTTGGCACCCGGGCGATGGGCGAAGCTGTGATTGAAAGACTGACATTCTGACAAGGATGACCTGGGTGACAGGGCTGACAAGGATGACGCATCATCCAAGTCATCCTCTTCATCCAAGTCACCCTCTTCATTTCTAAAAAATATGGCACAAAAAACACTCACCTGGACGCCCATTGGCGGGCTGGGAGAAGTCGGAAAAAATATGATGGCGTTTGAATACAACGACGCCATTTTGATTGTGGATACGGGCATCATGTTCCCGGAGTCGGATATGTTTGGGATTGACGCCGTCATCCCAGACTACACCTGGCTTAAAGAAAAGCGCGACAAAATCAAGGGCATTGTCATTACGCACGGGCACGAAGACCACACCGGCGCGGTGGCTTACGTGGTGAAGGAATTCCCCGGCCTGCCCATCTATGCCACCCCGCTCACGCGCGGGCTGCTGGAGGTAAAACTGCGCGAGGCCAAAGCGCTCGACCGCGCCACGCTCAACACCGTGCCGGTGGATGGCAGCGCGCAAATTGGCCCGTTTAAGATTGAATTCTTTCGCATGTGCCACAGCATTCCAGATAACGTGGGGCTGGGCATCACCACCCCGGTGGGATTGATTGTGCACTCTGGCGACTTTAAGTTTGACCACACGCCGGTGGATGGTCTGACCTCTGACTTTGCCAAGCTGGCCGAGTTCGCTGGGCGCGGGGTGCTGGCGCTGTTCTCGGACAGCACCAACGCCGAGAACCCCGGCATCACCCCCAGCGAGCGCGAGATTGAACCGGCGCTGGAGTTGGTTTTCCGCGATGCTGAGGGGCGCATCATCGTCGCCACGTTTGCCTCGCTCATCTCGCGCATTCAGCAAGTGGCGAACATTTGCCAAATTTACGGGCGCAAATTGGCTTTTGCCGGCACCAGCATGGTGGAAAACGTAAAGATGGCGCAGAAAATGGGCTATTTGCAACTGCCGGAGGGTTTGGTGGTCAAGCTGGAAGAGACCAACAAGATGGACCCGGCGACGGTGTGCATCATGGCCACTGGCAGCCAGGGCGAACCCAGCGCGGTGCTGGGGCGCATTGCGATGGGGCGGCATCAGGTGATTAACGCCCAGCCCGGAGATACGTATGTGCTGTCTGCGCATCCCATCCCTGGCAACGAGGAGGCCATTCACCGCATCATCAACCGGCTGTTCCAAAAAGGCGCAAATGTGATTTACCCGCAACTGGCGCGGGTGCATGTTTCTGGCCACGCCAGCCAGGAAGAACAAAAACTTTTGCTGAGCTTGCTGCGGCCCAAGTTCTTCATCCCCATTCACGGCGAGCTGCGCATGTTGAACGCGCACAAGCGGTTGGCGCAAAGTCTGGGGATTCCATCCAGCAATATTTTTGTGGGCGAGAACGGAACGCCCATCGAGTTCACATCCACCAGCGCAACCCAACTGGAGCGCATGCCCGGCGGCTATGTGTTTGTGGATGGGTCTGGGGTGGGTGATATTGGGCCGGTGGTGCTGAAAGACCGCGAGGCGCTGGCGCGAGACGGCTTCGTGCTGGTCATTGTCCGGCGCGATGAAAAGGGCGGGCTGCGCGAAAACCCAGAGATCATCACGCGCGGGTTTGTGTATATGAAAGAAGCCGAGGAGTTAATCAAGGCGATGTCTGAGGCGGCTGGGAAAGAGTTGAGCAATATCACCGCCTCGACCAGCACAGATGCGATTCGGTCTCGCGTGGGCGAGGCGGCGGGCAAGTTTATTGCCAATGAAACGCGCCGCCGGCCAATGCTAATTACAGTAGTTGCCTAAAAATTTGCATATTTGAGCAAAATAAGATATAAACAGAAAACTGCCTTGGAAAGTTGGTGTGGAAGGAGGCAGATAACGTAGAGGGGCAGGTTGTATATCTAGAAACCATGTCTACAACCGATATTCTTAAGTCTGTCAATTATGACATGCGGGTTCTGGCGAACAGTTTGAGCGGCGCTCTGGAGATGCTGCGAGATACTGCGCTGGATCGTAATCAACACGGCATGGTAGATCAGGCCAGCGAAGCCGCAACGGCGTTGCTGGATCTGGTTAATCTGACGATTGATTACGACACGCTAAAGAGCGGCCAATTCAAGCTTAGCAGCGCAGAGTTTGATTTGGCCAGCCTGGTGGAACAAACCGCCGAAAGCGTGTCAACCCTCACGCGGGCCAATCAGGCTTCGCTCATGACCTATATCTCGCCAGATATGCCGTTGCGATTGCGCGGCGATGAAGCGCGGCTGAAACAGGTTCTGAATTTTCTGATCGCCAAAGCCATCAACCGCACCCCGGCCAGCGAATTGATTTTGCGGGTGGCCCCAGACCACGCGTTGTCTTTCGTTGGCGTAAATCGGGTGGTTCTCCGCTTCAGTCTGGAGCAATCTGTCAGCAACAGCCCCGCGCCTTACAGGGGCGCCGCGCAAGAACGCGATCTTGCAGAAGAAGTTGTGATGGGAATTGTGCGGTATATGCACGGCGAGATACACACCGAGAGCGAGGACAACTCAACCAGTGTGGTGTGGTTTAACGGCGAATTCGAAACCGTATCGCACACATCCACAGAAGCAGAAACGAAGGCGGCCGGCGCTGGCGCAGATGACAGCTTTTTGCTGGATGCGCGCGCGTTGGTTGTGGATGACAGCAAGGCTAACCGCGATGTGCTGTATTACTATATGCGCTCGTGGGGCTTGCACATTTCTCAAAGCGATTGCGCGGCCAGCGGCGCCGAGGCTTTGGAGACATTGCAGCGGGCGCATCAGGATGGCAGGCCGTATGATGTGGCGATCCTCGATTTAGCCATGCCGGAGATGGATGGTTTGGAGCTTGCGCGCGCCATCCGCAAAAACCCCGCCATTGCGCGAATCTCTCTTGTGCTTCTCACCGCTTTTGACCAGGAAGTTCATCGGGAAGAAGCAGAATCCATAGGATTTTCTGCCTTTCTTACCAAACCGGTTCGTCAGTCGCAACTTTTAGACGCGATTGCAAGCGCGGCGTATGAGCAGCGCTTGCCAGAAAAAAATAAACAAACCGTGTCGGCCAATCTACCTCCTGTTTCCCCTGTCAATCCCAACAGCCATCACATTTTGATTGCTGAAGATAATTTGGCGAATCAAAAACTGGCCCTTGCCCAACTGGAACGCTTGGGTTACACGGCCAGCGCGGTCGGCAGCGGGTCAAAAGCCATTGAGGAATATCACAAAAACGGCCATTTGTATTCGTTGATTTTGATGGACTGCCAAATGCCCGATGTGGATGGATTCTCGGCCACGCGAGCCATCCGGCAGGATGAAACAATCAATGGCGGACATATCCCCATCATCGCCATGACCGCCACCGTGACGCGCGGCGCGCGAGAAATGTGTCTTGACGCGGGGATGGATGACTACTTGAGCAAGCCGGTCAGCCGCGACGCGCTGCACAACATGCTCATGCGCTGGATTGACGCGTAAGAT
>DAORUN010000115.1:4636-10757 GCA_035433205.1 Thermoflexales bacterium
GATTGACGCGTAAGATCAGCCAGCCAGCGTGGCGATAAAGCCAAGCGCGATGGCGACGCCAGCCATCGCCAGCCAGGCCCAGTTTTTGCGCATCATTTGGCGCAGCTCATTTTGCGGGGTTGGGCGCGGCAAATTCAACCCCTCAGTTTTTCCAAGAAGCGCATCGCTAAATTCTGCAATCGCGCCGGGGCGGTCATCTGGGTGCATGGCGATGGCGTTTAACACGGCCTGCTCAACACCGGGGGTGATGGCCGGATTGAGTTCGCGCAGCGGCTTGAGCGAATCTGGCCGCAAAAAGCGCTGTTTGGCCTCTGCTGGGGGTTGATTGGTGAGCAGGTGATACAAAGTCGCGCCCAACGAGTAAATATCCGAGCGCGCATCGGTATGGCTGTCATCCTCGCCATACTGCTCCAGCGGGGTGTAAGCAGCCGTGCCGCGCCCTTGTAAAACCGTGATGGTGCGAGACTCATCTTTGACCAGAATTTTTACCAGCCCAAAATCCACCAGCTTGATCAGCCCGCTGGGGGTTAGTTTGATGTTGCCCGGTTTGATGTCGCGGTGCAGCACGGGCGGGTCCTGGGTGTGCATGTAATTTAGCGCATCGCACAGTTGCCGCGCCCAATTCATCACTTCCACCTCCGAAAGAAACCGCCCGCTGCGCCGGGCTTCATCCATGATTTCTTTCAGGTCTTTGCCAGAAACGTAATCCATCACCAGATAATCCAGCGCATTTTCGGTGAAGTAATCCGAAACTTTTGGCAGGTTGGGGTGATCCAAACGCGCCAGCACGCTGGCCTCGCGCGAGAACTGGTGCTGCAACTCGCTCACCAGCGAGGCATCGGCGTTGGCGTCAATGCGGACGGCCTTCACCGCGCATTTGCGGCCTTCCAGCCGGCGGTCTTCTGCCAGATACACAGAACCCATCCCGCCCTGTCCAATGGGCTGGATGACTTTGTATCGGTTGCGAAGCAATGTGCCGGGCGCGAGCATGGCTTTATTGTAGCGGGTGGGTCTGCGCCCACGTTCTGGCGCTGATTTTTCTCTTTGCACTTTCCTCTTTGCATCTTTGGTAACATTTGGCCTTCGAAATAAACAGTCCCGCCAAGAAGCGCAGACTTCATATTGGGTGTTGGATAATTTCCCGGCGCAGCCAAAGCTTTTGCAAATAAGCGCAATCTTCGCTCTTACCCAATACCCAATATCCAAACTCATTAACCACGAGGTGCAACACATATGGAGAGTGATCAGTCTGGTCAGGTATTTGGCGGCGGGGCGTTTCCCAAAAACCTCCCGCTATACGATTCTCGCTTTGAGCACGATGCGTGCGGGATTGGCTTTTTGGCCGATCTGTCTGGCCGCGCCACGCACAAAATTCTGGATGACGGCCTGAAGTGTCTGGAGCGCCTGGCCCACCGCGGGGCGTTTGACGCCGATGGCAAAAGCGGCGATGGCGCGGGCATTCTGTGCACCATCCCCAACACAATGCTAAACCGCGAGCTGGAACGGGTGGGGCAACACGCCTACCGCCCCGGCGATATTGCGGTGGGCATGATTTTCCTCCCGCGCAAGGCCGAGGCCGACGCCAAAGCCCGCGAGATTATTGAGCAGGAGCTGGCGCGGCGCGGGCTGCCCGTGTTGATGTGGCGCACGGTGGTTCACGAGCCAAACGCGCTGGGCAAACGCGCCTTGGATATGCTCCCCGACATTCAGCAGGTCATCATTGAGCGCCCGGCCCACTTCCGCACCGATTTGGATTTTGACCAGCAGTTGTATTTGGTGCGCCGCACAATTGAAAACCGGTTTGCGCAAGAGATGGATGGCATGGGCGCGTATTTCGCCTCGCTGTCTTGCCGCACGATTGTGTATAAGGCGCTGGTGTCATCCACCCAGTTGCGCCGCTTTTATTTGGATCTGAACGACCCCGATTTCAAGGTCTCGTCCATCGTATTTCACCAGCGGTATAGCACCAACACTTTCCCCACGTGGGAGCGCGCCCAGCCGTTCCGCTTTATCGCGCACAACGGCGAGATCAACACGATTGACGGCAACTCCAACTGGATGAAAGCCCGCGAGGCCGATTTGCACTCGCCCGTTTGGGGCGATGAAACCGCCGGCCTCGCGCCCATCATTGACGAAAACAGCTCGGACAGCGGCAAATTTGACAACGCGCTGGAGCTGCTCACCCTGGGCGGGCGCGACCTGCGCCACGCCATGAAGATGATGACCCCGCAGGCGTGGGAGAAAGACCCAGACATGCCCAACGTCATCAAGGGCTTCTTTCGCTATCACTCCTCGTTGATGGAGCCGTGGGATGGCCCGGCGGCCCTCACGTTTAGCGATGGCACGCTGGTGGGGATGGCGCTGGACCGCAACGGCCTGCGCCCCGCCCGCTATTTGCGCACCACCGATGGCATTGTGTACGCGGGCAGCGAAATTGGCGCGTTGGATGTTGAGCCAGAGCGCGTGGCCGTGGTGGGCAAGGTGGGGCCGGGCATGATGATTTGCGCCGACCTGCACAACCGCAAACTCTGGACAAACGATGAAATTCTCAAACAGCTCAGCACGCACAAGCCCTACCACGAATGGGCGCGCCGCCAGCGGGTGCGGCTGGAGGATATTGCCGATGTGCGCATTGAGCAGCCGGTGATTAACAGCGAGGCGCTTTTGCAAAAACAAGCCGCGCTGGGCTGGACAAGCGAAGAACTCACGATGGTCATCAAAACCATGTATGAGGATGGCACCGAGCCGGTGGGGAGCATGGGCGATGACACGCCGCTGGCCGTGCTGAGCGCCAAACCGCGCCCGCTCTTCGCCTTCTTCAAACAACGTTTTGCCGAGGTGACCAACCCGCCCATTGACCACCTGCGCGAGGATCAAGTGATGAGCCTGCGCATTTTGCTGGGCGCGCGCGGCAACCTGCTGGCCGAGAACGAGAAGGCCGCGCACCTTATCCGCGTGCATTCGCCGGTGCTGCGCAACGAGCAGCTCAAAGCCATCATCAAGCTGGAGGATGAAAAGTTCCGCAGCCCGGTGCTGGATGCCACCTTTGGCATGGGTGAAACCTTGCAAGACGCGGTGGCCCGCTTGTGTCAAAACGCGGTGGATGTGGTCACGGCGGGCGCGAGTATTTTGATTTTGAGCGACCGCGCAGTTGGCAAAGACCGCCTCGTCATCCCCGCGCTTTTGGCGGTTGGCGCGGTGCATCATCACCTCATCCGCGCGGGGCTGCGCATGAAGTGCAGCCTGATTTCCGAGACCGGCGAAGCCCGCGAGACGCATCACTTTGCGGTGCTGGTGGGCTTTGGCGCGAGCGCCATCAACCCGTATTTGGCGCTAGACACCGCCACAGAGGCGGTGCAGCGCGGTAAAGTGAAAGACCGCGCCGGCGCGGAGCCGGTGAGCGAGGTGCAAGTCGCCAAGAATTACATCAAAGCCGCAGAGAAAGGCCTGCTCAAAATCATGTCCAAGATGGGCATCGCCACGATGGACAGCTATCACGGGGCGCAGATTTTTGAGGCGGTGGGTCTCTCGCGCGGGCTGGTGGATGAGTGCTTCACCGGCGCGCCCTCGCGCATGGATGGCGTGGGCTACGCCGAGCTTGAGCGCGATGTGCGGGCGTGGCACGCGAACGCATTTGGGACGGATGACGGAGGACGAGAGACGACCCCACCCCCAACCCCTCCCGCTGGGAGGGGGGATACTTCCGTCTCCCGTCTTCCGTCTCCCGTCAAATTAGATCATCCCGGTCTTTACAAAGAACGCGCGGGTGGCGAGCCGCACGGCTACTCGCAAAAGGCGGTGCACGCGCTGCAAAAAGCCGTGCGCATTGAGAATCTCATTGAATACACCGGCGAGGAGCACACGCTGGAAAGCGGCATTGCCAAAACAAACGTAAAAGGCTGGCGGCTGGGCGCTGGTTTTGCGGATGGGTATAAGGCGTATGGCGATTTTGCCGCGTTGTATGGCGTGGGCGCTGCGCCGCTGGAGCCGCGCGATTTGTTGGAGATCAAGAGCGACCGAAACCCCATCCCGCTGGATGAGGTGGAGCCGCTGAGCGCGATTTTGCGGCGGTTTAGCACGGCAGCCATGTCGCTTGGCGCCCTCTCGCCAGAAGCGCACGAGACGCTGGCGATTGCGGCCACGCGGCTGGGCGGGTTGAGCAACTCTGGCGAGGGCGGCGAGGAATTGCGCCGGTTTGCCGAGGAAGGCAACAGCGGCATCAAGCAGGTGGCCAGCGGGCGGTTTGGCGTGACCCCGGCGTATTTGATGAGCGCCCAGGAGTTGCAAATCAAGATGGCGCAGGGCAGCAAGCCGGGCGAGGGCGGGCAGTTGCCGGGTCACAAGGTCTCGGAACTCATCGCCAAAGTGCGGCACACCATGCCGGGCGTGGCGCTCATTTCGCCGCCGCCGCACCACGATATTTACTCCATCGAGGATTTGAGCCAGTTGATTTACGACCTCAAACAAATCAACCCGGATGTGTTTGTGAGCGTCAAGCTGGTTTCTCAGGCGGGTGTGGGCACAATTGCGGCGGGCGTGGCCAAAGCCCAGGCCGATGTGGTTCAGATTAGCGGGCACAACGGCGGCACGGGCGCCAGCCCGCTCAGCTCCATCAAAAACGCGGGCATGTCTTGGGAGTTGGGCGTGGCCGAGACCCAGCAAACCCTGATGGCGAACAACCTGCGCGGGCGGGTGCGCATCCGCGCGGATGGCGCGTTGCGGCATGGCCGCGATGTGGTTGTGGCGGCGCTGCTGGGGGCGGATGAGTTCTCGTTTGGCACGGCCCCGCTCATCGCCGAGGGCTGCATCATGGCGCGGGTATGCCACCTCAACACCTGCCCCACTGGCGTGGCAAGCCAAAAGCCAGAGCTGCGCGCCAAGTTTGAGGGCAAACCGGAGCATGTGATGGCCTACCTGATGTTTGTGGCTCAGGATGTGCGCGAGTGGCTTGCCAAAATGGGCTACCGCAATTTGGATGAGGTGGTGGGACGGAGCGAGCTTTTGGCGCAGATGGCGGACGGCAGACGGAAGACGGATGAGTCTCTTGCCCCCAGCCCCCAGCCCCCAACCCCTGCCAGCCGCAATTACGCTTCCGCGCTCAATCTCTCTGGTTTGGTCAAGCAAACGCACGAGAGTGGCCTGCACCGGCATCACGTGGCGGGGTTGCGCAGCAGCGTTTTGCAGCAACGCAACGCGCTGAACGAGCAAATTGTGAAAGATGCGCACGTGGCCGTGGCCGAGGGCTGGCCGGTGAAACTGCACTACTCCATCCGCAACCAAGACCGCAGTATTGGCGTGCGTTTAAGCGGCGAGGTGACCAAAAGGCACAAGGATGGCGGCCTGCCACCCGGCACAATTGAAGTGGACTTCCGCGGCTACGCCGGCCAGAGTTTTGGCGCGTTCACCACCAACGGGATGCGGCTCAATCTCATCGGCGCGGCCAACGATTACGTGGGCAAGGGTATGCGCGGTGGTGAGATTTCCATCCGCCCGTTCCCAGAGGCGATTTATGACTGGAATGAGAACAGCATTCTGGGCAACACAGCCTTGTATGGCGCAACCGGCGGGGCGTTGTTCGCGGCTGGCCGCGCGGGCGAGCGGTTCGCCGTGCGCAATTCTGGCGGGTGCGGCGTGGTGGAAGGCGTGGGCGATAACGGCTGCGAATACATGACCGGCGGCGTGGCGGTGGTGCTGGGCATGACCGGGCGAAACTTCGCCGCGGGCATGACCGGCGGCATGGCTTTCGTGTGGGATCCAGATGGCACGTTTGTGAACCGGTGCAATTTGGAGCTGGTGGATGTGGATCGGTTGACCAACCCCGGCATGAAGCAGCTCATACGCACGCTTTTGCGGAGGCACTACGAGCTGACCAACAGCCATCGTGCCCGCAATCTCTTGCGCAATTGGGAAGAGGCCGCGTTGTCCTTCCGGCGCATTTTGCCCAAAGACCGCGTGGCCGAGATTGAGTCCATCAACGAGTTCAGCGATTTTCAGGTGACGTAAAGAATGCAGGTGTTTTAGCAGTCGGGCTGCCGCGAGCAGCCCGACTGCTTTTGTTTAGCCGTGCGATTGAAATCGCGCCTAACGGGCATATTGCCGAGTGTCGGCCTGCGCCGACACG
>DAORUN010000116.1:0-6783 GCA_035433205.1 Thermoflexales bacterium
TGGCGCGGGCGATGGGCGATCAATTGCGGCAAGACCGTTTGGCCGATGGGGCCGCGCCGGGCGAGGTGGAAGCCGATGTGCAACGCTCGCAAGCGCGTATTGCCAACGCGCCAGCCGCCATTGTGGCCTGCGCCACCATGCAGGTGATGGATGACTACCCGGACGAAAAACGCCGCGCCGCAGAGGAAGTG
Organism: Thermoflexales bacterium; assembly: GCA_035433205.1. Classification (GTDB taxonomy): domain Bacteria; phylum Chloroflexota; class Anaerolineae; order J036; family Brachytrichaceae; genus DAORUN01. Next base: position 192 of record DAORUN010000116.1, read on the forward strand.
ATGGCCGCGCAGAGCGTGGCGATGGCGGTGCAAAATCTTTTGTTGGCCGCAGATGCGGAGGGGCTGGGCGCGTGCTGGATGTGCGCCCCGTTGTTTTGCGGGCAGGCCGTGACGCGCTCGCTTGATTTGCCATCAGATTGGCAGCCGCAGGCGTTGATTACGCTGGGGTATCCATCCAACGGCGGGAAACCTGCCAGCCGCGCCGCTTTGCGAAAAGTGGCGGTGTGGTTTGAGTAGGCCAGCTAGACGATTTTGAGTTTTTTAGCGTCAGCCTGTCATTCTGAGGAGCGCAGCGGCGCGAAGCAAAGCTGCGCGACGAAGAATCTCTGCTAAACAACGGCTAAGAAAAGATTAGCCAGGGATTCTTCGCTCCCTTCGGTCGCTCAGAATGACAGTTTTCACCTCGCGTACTCGAAAATCAAGAAGTCGGACTGCTTGCCAAGCAAGTTTGTGGCCTGCCCAAGCCCTAGCAGTCCGACTTTTTAATTGGCAACGCCGGTTATTTTGCAAGACGCGGCAGATACACCCGCGCGGGCGCATCCGCAATGGGGCGGTATTCATACGCGCCAATGTCTGAGGCGCTGCCTTGCGGGCGGGCCACGCCGCGCTGGTCGGTGGCGAGCCCGAGGCTGCCGCCCGCATCAATGGCCGGGCTGCCGGGCAAAAGCGCGTGGGTGGGCGTTTGGCCGGGCGCATTTTGGGCGATGGGGCCGAGCCGGGGGTCAACCCCGACCAGGTCGCCATCACCCGTGAAATACGCCCCACACCCCGATGAATTAGCAAGGTTGTGTCCTGCTGAAAGAATATGGCCGGAAGCTGAAATGGCGCATCCACTTGTGGAGTTGATAATTGAATTGTCAATGAGCATGTGTCCACTGGAGTAGATGGATGCGGTTGTATTGGCGGCGTGATTGAGCGTAACATGGGTTGCCAGCAGTGTGCCCTCGTTGCGGATCTCCGCGCCATCTGCATTTGAGGTGTTGCCGCTGAATGTTGCGTTGACAACGATTGCAGACCCGTTGTTGATGAGACCGCCGCCTTCGTTATTCATAATCGTGCTGTTCGTTGCAACCAACTCACCCAAGTTCTCCAAACCCCCATCTGCATTTTGGCTAATGACAACGTTGGTTAGGGTTAGAACGCCAGAATTGCGAAGGCCACCGCCCTTTTGTGTGTCTGTTGGCGATTGCCCGCCGCGAATGGATAGGTCGGAGATGGTGACGTTTGCAGAACCGCCAATATTCAAAGCGCGATCATTGATGGCTGGGGCTACTGTGAGCGCGGTTTTGTTCGCACCTGCGCCTTTTATCGTCACATCGGCAGTTGCAAACAACCCACCTCTAAGACCGTACGAGCCGTTTGTATTTGTGTAAATCCCTTCTGGAATTTGGATGGTGACTTTGCCAAGCGCGGGCGGGCAGTCGTACCAAGACCAGTGATTTGCCACAGCCAACAGCGCATTGCGCAAGCTACAAGCTTCGCCGTTGCTGTCATCAAAAGATGTAATTGTGATTGTGGTTTCAGTGATGGGCGCAAACCCTGCAACCGCAACCGGCAAGCTATGCTGGGCAAAAGTCCCATCACCAAGCTGGCCGCTGTCATTGCGCCCCCAACACAGCACTTGGTCAACATCTGTAATTGCGCAAGTGTGATACCCGCCCGCCGCAACTTGCCGCAAACGCTGGTTAGCCAATGTGGTCTGCACCGGAGAAAGCCGCGTGGTTGTTGTGCCATCGCCAAGCTGGCCGTAATCGTTGCGACCCCAGCACTTCAAACCAGAAACGCTGGCAAATGGCGGGAAATGCGGGTCATACCAGGAAACAGGATCATAGTTGCAGGTATGAAATTCGCCCATCGCCAAATTGGCCCCAACAGCATATTCCGCAAGACTGATTTGAGTTGGTGTTAGCACGTTTTGGGTTGTGCTAATTCCAATCTGCCCATACCCGTTAAAACCCCAGCAAAAAACGCCATATCGCACCCCGCGCCATTGCTTAACAAAACAGGCATGAGAGCCATTTGCCTCAAAATCCGAGAAATAGTCATCATTGTTGTTGATGACCCATGTTCCTGTAATGCTGGCGGTGGTTGCGCCATTTCCCAACTGCCCCGCTCCGTTCGCGCCAAGACATTGAATAATTGGATAACCGCCCATGACACATGTAAATGCTCCGCCCGTCACAACCCGCAGAATCCCAAGATCATAAAAGTCTAATAAATTTGTTGAAGTAATAGGATGATTTGAGTCGGTGGTTGTGCCATCACCTAATTGAGAAAAGCCATTTGCTCCCCAACATTGCGGTGTAATTTGAGCAGTGTGTAAATCACCCAACCCCACACAACTATGCGACCCCACGCCAGCGTATGACCCAATCTGCCACGTTTCACTTTCCGAGCCCGTCACAAAATCGGGCGTGTTGCGGGTGGTGAACGTGCCATTGCCAAGCTGACCGCTGTCATTGCGGCCCCAACACTTCACGCTGCTCAGGCCGTCATTGTTCGTGTCTAGGATGGCGCAGGTGAAGTATTCACCCGCCCAGATGTGTTTTACGCCGCTGGTCGCGCCCAACCCGGCCACATCCACCGGCGTGGAGCGATTTTGGTTTGTGCCATCGCCAAGCTGGCCGTATTCGTTGTTGCCCCAGCATTTCACGCCGCCATCCACCACCGCGCAGGTGTGCTGGCTGCCCAGCGCGATCTCGCTCACGCCGCTGGCATCGGTTTGTGGCGCGGCTGGCGTAGTTTGTGGGCTGGAAACAGCCGCCGTTTGTGCGGGCACAAACGCTGCAAACGCAAAGACAAAAGAAAGGACGACGCGAAGTAATTTAAACATGGTTGGCTCTCCTTCATTACCGCAAGATGGCTGGTCTTGCTCTTGTGAATTCTACGCCCCGAAAAATAAAAAACCGCCATGCATTTGCACAGCGGCTGAACTAACCAAGTGGACAGGTGCGTGGCGTTACCTTGCGTTCAACACGAACCACGCCACGATGGCGACGATGCCAAACAACATGACCAGCGCATACGAGCGCACGAGGCCGGTTTGCAATTTGCCCAGCGCGGCCCCGGCGCGGCTAAACGCTGCGCCCACGCCGTTCACAAAGCCATCAATGACCTCAAGATCAGCGATGTGCGCCAGAAAAGACGCGCCTGCATAAAACGGCTTGATGATGATCGCGCGATAAATCTCATCCAAGTACCACTTGTTGGCCGAGAGCGCATACAGCGGCCCCAGCTTAGTGAGCGGGTCCACCGAGTTTTTGCTGACAAACACGCGCTTGTAAAGCAGATACACAAACGCCATCACGGCCAGCGCGGCAACGGTGAAGAACCCCGCGATGAGCGGGTTGAACTCGACCACTTCCAATTCGCCCATCACCGGTTGCAGCCAGTGCGAGAGCCAATGCCCGCCCGCCACCGGCAGGTTGAGCAAGCCGCCCAGCGCGGCCAGCACGGCCAACACAATCAGCGGCACGGTCATCAAGGGCGATGACTCACGGGCGTGCTCGGCATCGCGCGTGCGCGGTTCGCCAAAAAACACAAGCCGCACTTGGCGCATGGAATAAAACGCGGTCAGGATGGCGGTTACGCCCAGCATGAGGAACACCAGCGGGTTGCGCTCCACCGCGCTCGCCAGAATTTCATCCTTTGAGAAGAAACCAGAAAGCGGGATGACGCCCGCCAGCGCAAACGCGCCGACCATGAACGTGATCCAGGTGATCTTCATCCGTTTCTTTAGCCCGCCCATGTTGCGCATGTCTTGCGGGTCCAGGTTGTAGGTGTCCGAGTAGACCCGCGTGTGCATGTAATGCTCCATCCCATGAATGACGCTGCCCGAACCCAGGAACAAAAGGCCCTTGAAGAAAGCGTGGGTAAGCAGATGGAACATGCCCGCCACATACGCGCCCATCCCAACGGCGGCCACCATAAACCCAAGCTGGCTCACGGTGGAGTAGGCCAGAACCTTTTTAATATCCCATTGGCTCATGGCGGCCCAGCCTGCCACAAGCGCCGTCAGCGCGCCCACAAATGCAACGACCTCGCCGGTGGTTGGCGCGGCGCTAAACAGCAGGTGGCTGCGGGTCATCATGTAAATGCCGGCGGTCACCATCGTGGCGGCATGGATGAGCGCCGAGACCGGCGTGGGGCCGGCCATGGCATCGGGCAGCCACACAAACAGCGGCAATTGCGCGCTCTTGCCGGTTGCGCCCACAAACAGCAAAAGGGTGATGGCTGTGAGCAGGGCCGGGGCGATGGTTTTGAGGTGTTCCTCGTTGAGCACATCGGCGTAATTCAGGCTGCCAAACAACGAGAAGATGAGCATGATGCCCAGCACAAAACCCACATCGCCAATGCGGTTGACCACAAACGCTTTGCGCCCCGCTTCCGCGTTCTTGAGTTTGCTAAACCAGAAACCAATCAGCAAATACGAGCACAGCCCCACCAGCTCCCATCCCACAAACATGAGCAGGTAGCTGTCGCCCATCACCAGGGTGAGCATGGAGGCGATGAACAAATTGAGATACACAAAGAAGCGCGGGTAACGCGCATCGCGGTGCATGTAGCCCATGCTGTACAAATGGATGAGCGAGCCGATGCCGGTGATGATGAGCATCATGATGCTGCTCAAGCCATCTACCAAAAAGCCAAACTGCACATTCAGTTTGCCCACGCTGATCCACGGGCCAAACTGGGCCACAACTTTGTGGTCTGGGGCGGCCGCCACTTGCGCGAACAGGATGAGCGAGACCACAAACGAGAGCGCGGTCATGGCTGTTGCCAGCCCGCCGCTCACCGTTTCTGGCAGGCGTTTGCCCCAAAAAGCGTTTATCAATAACCCAATGAGCGGGAAGAGGATTGGAAGAATCAGGATCATTTTTTAGTTGCTGGTTGCTGGTGGCTAGTTGTTGGTGATGGGTTTTCTTTCACCCTTCAGCCTTCACTCTTCACCCCTGTAATTGGTTCAGCTCGTCCACGCTGGTGCTCTTTTTGGCGCGGAAGATGGCGACGATAAGCGCCAGACCAACCGCAACTTCCGCCGCCGCGACGGTCATGATAAAAAACACAAACAGTTGCCCATCCAACTGCCCCCACTGGCGGGCAAAGGCCACAAAGGCCAGGTTGGCCGCGTTGAGCATCAACTCAACGCTCATGAAGATCATCAGGGCGTTGCGGCGTGTAAGCACGCCCACCACGCCAATGACAAACAACGCGGCAGACAGCAGGATGACAGGTTCAATTGATGTCATGTTGAATTTGTAAAACCAGATTTTAATCTAACTCTCAGATTGATTTTCGCGCGTCATGATTACCGCGCGGTTTTTGGGCATAAAAAAAACAACGCGGCGCAATTAGAAAAGATTGCGCCGCGTTGTTTATGCTGGCAAAAGACGACTCTTTTTGTCGATCAGGGGTTGCCGACCACAGCCCCATTCACCGATATTAGAACAGGGCCGTGGTTTCTAAGGGAGCCATCTGCCTGAATTTCTTGCAGCCAGTAGGCATAGGTTGTGCCGGGCTGGGTGGCGCGATCCTGCCAGAGATATTCGCCGCCGCTCATCCCGTGGCTTTGGATGAAGGATGTAATCACATCGGCTGTGCCAGGCGCGCCAAGCTGGCCATTGTTGGCCGTGCTGCGCAAGATGGCAAACCCAGCCGTGTTCATCTCGCTCATGGTTTGCCAGAAGAGATTTACACATTCTGCGCCGTTGGCGTTGCCGCATTTGGCCGCAGAAACGGGCGCCGCGGTAAACGCGGCCAGTTCAATGGCGGTTGACACGGTGGGCAAAATAAGGACTTGTCCATCAACAGCGGAGGAACTCTCTGGGCAGGGGCCAACCGAGACGACCTGCGGCGCGGTTACGTCAAAGACCAAATCGCTGAGGCCGCTTGCCAAACCCATGAAGACAATTTGAGCAAGGGGCACATTGCCGCTCACGCCCTGAGTTGTGGTTAGCCCCAGTGTGGCGACAGCCAAATGGACATATTGACCGGTGCCGTCAATCTCGTTGGCGACGATGATGGGTGTTCTGCCCGTGCTGCTGATGGGGCTAAGCAGGGTGATGGAAGTTGGCGTGACAATGGTTCCGTTATAGCTGAGATAGAAGTCGAATGCGCCAAGATTGGTCACATCAGAGAGGGAAACAGTGACGGTAAACACGTCATTCACATGCCAGGTTTGGGTGGCCGGCTGCACCGAGAAGATGGTGGTTGACACCATTGGCGCGGACGCGACCCGATATAACGACTTTGGCATTCCATTTTCCACTGGTGCGTAAAGATCCGAGACGGGGATTGGGCTGATTTCGGCGCTGTCAATTGCCGCACTTAAAGGGCAAGGCGCATTGGTATTGTTGAAATAGTATGGGCCGCAGCTAGGGGTCGGTGTATTCGTTGGTGTTGATGTTGGCGTATTGGTCGGCGTGTTGGTCGGCGTGTCCGTCGGTGTGTTGGTTGGTGTATTGGTCGGCGTGTCCGTGGGCGTATCGGTTGGTGTGTTGGTCGGTGTGTTGGTCGGTGTGTCCGTTGGCGTGTTGGTTGGCGTAGATGTTGAGGTGTTAGTTGGTGTCGCCGTCGGCGTGTTGGTTGGCGT
>DAORUN010000116.1:6883-10728 GCA_035433205.1 Thermoflexales bacterium
TGTCGCCGTCGGCGTGTTGGTTGGCGTTGATGTTGGCGTGTTAGTTGATGTCGCCGTCGGCGTGTTGGTTGGTGTTGATGTTGGCGTATTGGTTGATGTCGCCGTCGGCGTATTGGTTGGCGTCGGCGTTTGAGTGGGCAGCGTCAGCCCTACGCGTTCCGCCACAAACTCAATATCGTAAATGTCGATGATGCCGTCCTCATTCACATCCATGGGGGCATCGGGGCCTGTGCCGGGCATTAGGTACCTGCCTCGAACAGCAGCAAGGTCGGCCTGATCAATAAAATTGTTGCCATCAAAATCTGCTTTAGAAAGATCAGGCACGGCGCAGCTCGCTACGGCGGCATCACAGATAAGAGATTGCCCGGTTTGTTCGGCAGAAAGCAGCGAACGATGCGCGGTTGCATCTGGCTGTGTTGTCAGCGCCATCACGCTTGTTTGCGCTGCCCCCGCAGAGCTTAATAACAAGCCGCATGCGCACAATGCCCGAATAATTCGATAAAAACGTGGTAATTCCATAGCAAAAAATTCTCCTTTTTGTTGTAGTGATTTTGGGTGCGTGTGATTTTTAGTGTAACACAAAAGCATGGTTAAAAAGATATCGAAGAGTGGTCAATAGGCAAATGACGAGCTTTATTTTCCGCGTCTGACAAAACATTGCCCAATTGACCACTTCTAGATATCGCGCATAAAAGCCGCCGCAGTTATTCAAAACATTTCCCGGCCTCTTTTCTTTCGCCTTTGTTGTTTGCTTGTTTGGTTTGACCCGCAGCGCCATGCTGAGCGCGAAAGCCAACATGCGCGAGATGTCGTTGACGAAGATAGATAATCAACACCTTGTGAAAACCCTGCTTGTTATTCTGGCTCATCCCGATGATGAATCCTTTGGCCCCGGCGGAACGCTGGCAAAATACGCGCACGAGGGCGTGGCTGTGCATTATTTGTGCGGCACGCGCGGAGAAAGCGGCACCATAGATTCCCATCGGCTGGATGGCTTTGCCGACGCAGGAGAATTGCGCGCCGCAGAATTGATGTGCGCCGCGCGAGAGTTGAAGCTGGCCGGTGTGCATTTCCTCGGCTTCCGAGATTCTGGCATGGTCGGCACCCCAGACAACGAACACCCGGAATCTCTGCACGCCGCCCCGTTGGATGAGGTGGCGCGCCGCATTGGCGAGTACATCATCAACCTGCGCCCCAACGCCATTGTGACCCATGACCAGTTTGGCGGCTACGGCCACCCGGATCACATCAAATTGAATCAGGCGACGCTGCGAGCTTATGAGATGTTGTTTGGTTTGCGCATAGATTTGAGCCGCTGGAACACAGACGACAAAAAAGTGGCGTTGGTCACGCGCGTTGACCCATCTGCCAAAAGCGCCGCGCCAGAAATTGCGCCGCCAAAGTTGTATTTCACCACTTTCCCCAAAGGCATGGTGAAATTTGGCGTGCGGGTGATGCCGCTTTTTCGGCAAGACCCAACAAAATTTGGCCGCAACAAAGACATCAATTTGGCGCAAATTGCCTCTTGGGATGTGCCGCAGACGGCAAAAATAAACACAAACGGTTACGAGGAAATGAAGGATCGCGCATCGGCTTGCCACGCCAGCCAGCAAATGCCCGCCAACCAGGGCAACCTCCTCATGCGGATGGCTTTTCGGCGCGGGCGCGGCGTGGAATACTTCTCGCGCGTGTATCCGCCGTTCAAGATGGGCGACCCGCCAGAGAAAGATTTGGTGTGATTCGGCTTTAACGCAACGCATATCAGCCTGGCGATTGAAATCGCGTCCGCGCAGGCCGACGCTCAGCCAAAGGCTCACAAGGTGCGATTTCAATCGCCCAGCTTCTTAACCACGAACCAACAACCGCTATACTTGCCCAGCTATGGCATACGACTTTACGGGCAAAGTGGCCCTGATTACAGGCAGCGGGCGCGGGGTGGGCCGCGCCACCGCCATTTATTTTGCGCAGCGCGGCGCAGACATCGTGGTGAACTACCTGCGCAAAAAATCTGCCGCAGAAGAAACAGCCAAAGAAATTGAAGCGCTGGGCCGCAAGGCGCTCATTGTGAAAGCCGATGTAGGCGATGAGGCCGATCTTGACCGCTTGATTGCCGAAACAGAGGCAACCTTTGGCGGGTTGGACATTTTGGTGAACAACGCCGCCTCTGGCTATGCCCGCCCGGTGATGGAGCAAAAGGTCAAAGGCTGGGACTGGACGATGAACATCAACGCGCGGGCGGCTTTGTTCCTCTCGCAAAAGGCGGCCCCGCTCATGCAAAAGCGCGGCGGCGGCGCCATCGTAAACGTGATGAGCATTGGCAACATTCTCACCCTGCCAGAATATGTGGTGATTGGCGCGAGCAAGGGCGCGCTGGAAGTGGTGACGCGGTATTGCGCGGTGGAGCTGGCTTCGATGGGCATCGTGGTCAACGCGGTCTCGCCGGGCGTGATTGAGACCGACGCGCTCAATTTCTTCACCGCTGGCAAAGAGATGGCCTCGCGCGGGGCGGAGCACACCCCCGCCGGGCGCATCGTCACGCCAGAGGATGTGGCGAAGATCATCGCGTTTTTGTGCAGCCCAGATGCCTTCATGATCCGCGGCCAAACGCTGATTGTGGACGGCGGCTTTATGTGGAAAATTTAGTTCATTCACCGCCGAGGCGCGGAGACGCTGAGATTATAAAAAGCTCTGCGCCTCCGCGTCTCGGCGGTGGAAAACAAACATGAACAATCAACTTTCACTTGGCAAGCGCATTTTGTTTGGGGTGATGGGCGGCGCGGCGCTCGCGGCGCTTGCATGGGTTGTCTGGGGCGTCATCGGCTTTGGCATGGCCGCCGGGCTGCCCGGCACGCGCGGCGAGACGCTGGGCTATATGCAGATTTTGATTGTGCCATTTGGCATTCTGGTCAGCGCAGTCACCGGTTTGGTGATGGGGCTGCTGACCCGCCCAGACAGCCGCAAACGACGCTGGCTGTATGCGGGCCTGCTTCTCACTCTCATCTGCGTCATCATCAACTTTTTAATAGCAATTGATTTGGCATGACACACTTTAACGATTCACTGCCCGCCAACTTGCGGGTTTACAAAGAGCGCGACTTTCTGGCCGAGTTTCTCAAGCGCTATTGGTTTGCGCCGCCGGTGGCCTTGTGGCGCTCCATCGAGGCTCACGCCCTGACCGCGCTGGACTTCCCCGCGCCCATGCTGGATTTTGGCTGCGGTGATGGCTTGTTCACCGATGCCGTGTTTGGCAAACAGCCCGGCATTGTGGGTGTGGATATTGCCACCGGCGAGCTGCCAGACGCGCGAGACAGCGGCGTGTATTGGCGCGGCGTGCAGTTTGGCGATGGGCATCATTTGCCATACGCCGATGGCGCGTTTGGCAGCGTATATTCCAACTCGGTCGTGGAGCATATCCCCGACCCGGAGAATGTGATCCCGGAGCTTTCGCGCGTGCTGCGCAAAGGCGGCGTGTTGGCGCTCACCGTGCCCAGCGATAAATTTCGCTCTTTGTTGGATGGGGTAAAGAACGCGCCCACGCCCGCCGAGGGCGAGGCTTACGCGAAGGGCGTGGACAAACTGCTGGCCCATCACCACTACAAAACGCCAGCTCAATGGGCCGAGCTTTTGCAAAAATGTGGCCTGCGCCCCGCGCCGTTCACGTATTACATCGCCCCAGAAGCCGAGCAAAAATGGGATCAGATGAACCGCGAATATGGCATTGGCGGGCGGTCGCTGTTCAACACGCTGGCTTCGCCAAAACTCAAGCCGCTGGGCTTTAGCGCCGCGCTCAAGTCTCAGGTGCCAAAACGATTGAAGCCGCAGCTGCAAAAGTTTTACGATGCTCC
>DAORUN010000117.1:0-10725 GCA_035433205.1 Thermoflexales bacterium
AGGCCGATGGGGTTGTGCGCCACCAGCGTCTCTGGCGGGGCGCCTTGCAAAAGACCAATCATGCGCTTGAAGGCCACGTGTGTTTGGCGATAGGTGGAAATGACGCGGCCATAAAACACGGTCATATCCGAGACGAAGGTGAGGTAATACACGAACAGCGCAAAATCGCCGACCGTGAACGGGCGCGCCTGCCCGGGCTGCATCGCGCCAGCCGCCACCAGCAAGATGAGGCCCGTGCCAAGCTGCACGGCGTTCTCGTAGATGGATTGCACGAGCTGGGTAAATACGCTGTCCTTCACCGCGGCCTCGCGGCGCGCCTCGCTCAGCTTGCGAAAGTGATCCACAAACCGTTCCTCGGCGGTTGCCACTTGAATGGCGTTGACCGACTCGAACATCTCATTCAGGCAATCGGCCACGTCGCCATCGGCGTTGCGGCGGGCCTCGCGCAGGCGGGCAATTTTGCGCCACGCCAATTGCGAGATGGTGACAACCGCCACCATTGGCAAAAACACCAGCAGGGCCATTGGCGCGTTGATGCTGACCAAAATGACCAGCGCGATGGGCAAAAAGAACGACTGGCCGACCAGATCGCATGTCCAGCTAATAAAATCTTCAACCGAGCGGGCGTCATCGCGCATGACGTTGAAGACATCGCCAACCGCGCCATGCACGCTGGCCGCGCCCGGCAGATTTAGGATGTGGGCAAATGTGTTTCGGCGCAGCAACGCCGACATGATGAAGCGATGTGGAATATCGGCCAGCGCGCCCGCCACGCGCAACATCACCTGGGCCAGGGCGCTGGCAAGCACCAGCGCAATCAACGCGTTTACGCTCAACCCCAGCGAGGATGCGCCGGCGAGCGTGTTAAAAAACTCGCGCAAGATAAAGCCCGGTATCAGGGGGAAGGTGTGTATCGCCGCCCATGCGGCCACATCCGCAAAATAGAGCCACTTGCGATACATCAACATCTGCCAGATTAGGCGGGCAGGTTTTACCGGCGCTTGGGTTGCGGTCATTTTTGAGAGGGTTTAATCATAGCGCGAGTTTTGGATAACTGGACTTGCGCAACATGCAAGCCAAATGACCCCAAAAATGGCGGCTTTGATTTGTGCGTAAACCCAGCAAGAAGAAGGTTTGGAGAATCGCAAACTCGCCCGGAATGTCAGGGCGGCGGTGGCGCGGCGAGCGCGGGCGCGGGCGGCGGCAAAACGCCGTTGTTAAAGTACCCGGCCACCACGCGGGCGATGTTGTTAATCAGCGGGGAAGTGACCGCCCAATCCAGTTTGTTTTGGCTGTTCAAAACCACAACCAGAATATATGCCCGGTTGTTGTTTGTCACCAGCGCGGCATCGCCGTGATTGACATCGTCCCAGCTTTGGCGGCGCTGAATGGTCGCTTCTGGGATGGATGCCTCGATCAGCCCGTTGAACTTGTTGTCGCCCAGGGCGCGCAACGCATCGGCGCATTGCGTTTGGGTGAATTTGCCCGGATACGCGATGCGCAACGGGCCGCCCGTTTTGCTGCATTGATTGAACATCTCCAGCATCAAGCCAACCTCTGCGGGCGCAGATTGCATGTTGGGGTCTGGGTTGGTGACCACATCGGCGCGGGTGTTGCCGGGTGTGGTGATGACGCTGACGCGGCCGGTTGCGCCAAATGGCTGGGCGATAAACGTGCTGGTCAGCCCCAGCTTCTTCAACACCGCGTTGATGTTTTGAATTCCGGCGGTTAAATCGCCATTTCCAATTTGTTTGACAAGCTCGTTCAGCCGGGCGTCGTTTGCAGTGACCAAAACTTCGCGCAAAAATGTGGCCGATGTCACTTCGGGCCGCCCATCGGCCAGCCCAGCCAGCGCAACCGCCAGCCGCAGCCAGCCTTTTGCGCTAAAGGCCACATCGGCGTTTACGCTCAACTCCTGGCCGGTTTGCAGGTCTTTGACATACACGCCCGCCACGTTGCCGCCATCTGTAAGCGGTTTGAGCTGCATTTGGATGGCTTGTTTGAGCGGGGTTAGGCCAACCGCGCCCGCCGAGGCCGTCTCTACTGGCAAGGTAATGGTGCGGGTGATGGATGACGCCAGCGCCGAAATCAATTGATCCCGCGCGGCGGGGATGTTCAGAATGCGCCCCTCGGAGCCGGGGTTTATGCCCGCGCCAGACGCGTCGGGGGCGGGCGGGGCGGGGGCGTGATCGTATTGTTTGGAGATGCCGCCAAGAATGCCCAGTAACTTTTGCTCGTCGTAGGTGTAGGGCATGGAGAGCCGCGTCGTTGTGATTTGGCGCAGGGCGTAGGCGGGCAGCTTGTCCCATCCCGCGTTTTTGCGGATGATTTGTTCCAGTTGCGCCCGCGCCACCGCGTCGTTTAGTTTGAACTCGGCTTCGGCGGGGGCCACCGGGATGACCTCGGTCTGGTAACGCGCCAAAACAGGCTGGCGCAAAGCTGCGCTGGCCGCGTTGATGGCCTGCTCGGTTGTCATGCCGCTCACGTTCACATCGCCCAAATAGGCGCTGGATGGCAACTGCCCGCGCGAGGTGGCGAACGAAACCAGATTGGCAACGACAAACACAACCAGCGCGAAAACCAGCGCTGCCAGGCCAACTTGCAGCGCGTCTTTTGGAGATAATCCTCGTCTCACTGCAAACCAGTATAGCGCAGGCATGGGATATACTCTCCGTTCAGAGTAGAAAGTCTAAACTGCAAGGCGCAAGGCGGAAATCTTGGTTTTGTTTTGCGCTTGCTATTTTGCGTGTTACACATTTGAAAAAGAGGAAAAAACATGGCAGCACCAGGCGAACTTAAAGCAGCAATTGACCAAATGAGCCGGGAGTTTAACCCGGCAAAAGCGAAGGGCGTGAACGCGGTTGTGCAGTTGAACGCAACCGGCGAGGGCGGCGGGCAATACGCCGTTGCGCTGGCCGATGAAAAAGCCAACTTCACCGAAGGCGCGGCGGAAAACCCCAATGTGACGATTGAAGTGAAGGCCGATGACTGGGTCAAAATCATGAGCGGCGAGATGGATCCGACCATGGCTTTTATGATGGGCAAGCTCAAGATCACCGGCGATTTGGGCTTGATGATGCGCTTTCAGCAGATTTTTGGAAAGTAGAATTTTTAACATGGCTGAATGGGATGGACACGTTGAAATCAAAATCTTGTCCATCCCGTTCGGCCATGTAAATTAAGACATGAAAGGATTGATCCTCTCTGGCGGAAAAGGCACGCGGCTGCGCCCGCTCACCTTCACCAGCGCCAAACAACTCATCCCGCTGGCAAACAAGCCGGTGCTGTTCCGGGTGATTGAAGCCATCCGCGACGCGGACGTGACCGACATTGGGGTGGTGATTGCGCCGGAGACCGGCGATGAAATTCGCGCCCAGGTGGGCGATGGCTCGCGCTGGGGCGTGAAGATCACCTACATCCCGCAAGATGAGCCAAAGGGTTTGGCCCATGCGGTTCGCATCAGCCGCAATTTTGTGGGGGATGATCGCTTTGTGATGTTCCTGGGCGACAACTGCATCCAGGGCGGCATTCACAAACTCATCCAGCAATACGCGCAATCCGATTACAACAGCCAGATTGTGCTCAAGCAGGTGCCAGACGCGCGTTCGTATGGCGTGGCTGTGCTGGATGGCGAAGGCAAAGTGCAACGCCTGATTGAAAAGCCAAAGGAACCCCCCAGCGACCTTGCTCTGGTCGGGATTTACATGTTCGACCACAACATTTTTAAGGCGGTGGAATCCATCAAGCCAAGCTGGCGCAACGAACTGGAAATTACCGACGCGATTCAATGGCTGGTCACAAACGGCTACCGCGTCTTCCCGTATGTGCATAAAGGTTGGTGGGTAGACACTGGCAAACGCGAGGACATGCTGGAGGCCAATAGCATGGTGCTGGAAGAGCTGGAGCGCCGTATGGATGGCAGCGTGGACGACAAATCCATGGTGGATTCGCGGGTGACGATTGAGAAAGGCGCACAAATTGTGAACAGCGTCATTCACGGGCCAACCATCATTGGCGAGAACGCCCGCATCGTGAACAGCTACATCGGCCCGTTCACCAGCGTTGACCGCGATTGCGTGATTGAAAACGCCGAGATTGACCGCAGCATTTTGCTGGAGGGCTGCCAAATCAAAGATATCCCATCCCGCATTCACGATAGCTTGATTGGCCGCCGCTCGGTGGTGACCCATGCCAGCATGAAGCCGCAAGGGTATCGCCTGCTCATCGGCGATTATTCGCAGACGGGACTTTTGTAAATTACGAATTACCAATTGCGAAAGCGCTTGTCCTTCGTAATTCGTAATTCGTAATTAGTAATTAGTAATTCAGATGCAGCTTGAGCACACCCTCCTTCGCCCAGAGCAAACCGAGGCCGATGTGCTGGCTGGCTGCGCGTTGGCGGCGCGTCATCATCTCGCCGCGGTGTGCGTCAAGCCGTGCCATGTCCGGCTGGCCGCCGATGCCCTGCGCGGCACGGGGGTGAGCGTGTGTTCGGTGGTGGGCTTTCCGCACGGCGCAAATGTCACCTCGGTCAAAGTGGCCGAGGCGTATCAGGTCATCTCGGATGGGGCGGTGGAGCTGGACATGGTCCTCAACATTGGCGCGGTGCGTGGCGGGCAACTCGATCAGGCGCAGGATGATCTTCGCGCGGTGTGCGAGGTGGCTCGCGCCCTGGGCGTGAGCGCAAAAGTGATTTTTGAAACTGCCTACCTGACCGATGAGCAAAAAATTGCGGTGTGCAAAATGTGCAACGCGGTTGGGGCCGATTGGGCCGTGACCAGCACCGGATACGCCCCCGCTGGCGCGACCATTGAAGATATAAAATTGTTGCGCGCGAACTTGGACCCGCGCATTCAAATTAAAGCGGCGCAAGGCATTTTGAAAATGTATGACGAGCAGACATTGCGCGATGCTGGCGCGGCAAGAATCTCGGTTAACAATTACGAATTGGGGAGCCTTAATCTCTAATTTGTCATTCACACTAAAAAAATGCCCAGGCAAAACAAAATAAGCATTGGCGTTATTGGCACAGGTTTCATTGGCCCGGCGCACATTGAAGGGTTGCGGCGGCTGGGGCTGGATGTAAAAGGTCTGGCAGATGTGAGCGCCGAACGCGCCAAGGTTCGCGCGGGCGCGTTGCGGCTGCGCAAGGCATATGCCTCGTATGAGGACATGCTGGCCGACCCGGAGATTCGCGTGGTGCATGTTGCCACGCCCAACCACTTACACTTCGCCCATTCCCAAGCCGCGCTGGAGGCGGGCAAACATGTGGTGTGCGAGAAACCCATGGCCATGAACGCCGCGGAAAGCGCAAAGCTGGCTGCGCTGGCAAAGGCGAAGGGACTTGTGGCCGCCATCAACTTTAACCTGCGTTTTTACCCCATGAACCATCAGGCCAAAGCCATTGTGCAAAGCGGCGGCATTGGCGATGTGTTTATTTGTCAGGGGTCGTATTTGCAAGATTGGCTGCTTTACCCAACCGATTGGAACTGGCGGCTGGAGCCAGAGCTGGGCGGCCCAATGCGCGCCGTGGCCGACATCGGCTCGCATTGGCTGGACCTGGTGAGTTTTATCACCGGGCTGAAAATTGAAAGTGTTTTTGCCGATTTCGCCACATTTCTGCCGGTGCGCAAAAAGCCAAAGCAGGCCGGGGCCACCTTCACCGGCAAAGATGGCGCGAGCGCAGACACGGTTGACCGCAAAATTGAAACCGAGGATTACGCCACCATTTTGCTCAAGTTCAAGGGTGGGGCGCGTGGCTCGGTCACGGTCTCTCAGGTGAGCGCCGGGCGCAAAAACCGCCTGTTTTACGAGATTAACGGGAGCAAAAGCTCAATTGCGTGGGATGGCGAACACCCCAACGATTTGTGGATTGGGCACCGCGACCGGCCAAACGAAATACTGCTCAAAGACCCCTCGCTGATGGATACCAGCGCGAGGCAAGTTGCCTCGTACCCCGGCGGCCACGCCGAGGGCTACCCGGACACCTTCAAGCAGCTTTACACCGCCGTGTATCGCTACATCGAGAAGGGCGATTTTGCCGCCGCGCCAGATTTCCCCACCTTTGAGGATGGGCATGAAGAAATGGTTTTGGGCGAGGCCATTTTTAAGAGCGCCAAGAGCCGCCGCTGGGTGAAGATTTGAGTGATAGCGGACAGTGATAGCTGATAGTGAGAGTTATAGTAAAGAGCAATCCACTATAACTCTCACTATCAGCTATCACTATTGTCGTTTTGCGCGTAGAATGCGATTTGAGTTTTTGTTTTTGCTAAGCCATAAGGAGGAATTTAGATGAAAACAGAATTTAAGTTTCGAGGTAAGAGCATTGTTTTGATCGCAGGGGCGGCGCTGCTTGCGGCGTGCGGGGGAAGCGGCGCGGCGCCGCAACCGACCGCAGCCCCATCCACCAGCGCGCCCGCGGCGGCCAAAGAACCCATCCCCATTTGTTTGGCAATTGCCACCACCAGCAATGTGGCGTTGTTTGGCCAGGAACAGGCGATTGGCGGCCGGCTGGCCGAAAAGTATTTTAATGACAAAGGCGGGGTGAATGGAACGCCGGTCAAAGTCATCGTGGAGGATACCGCGGGCGACGAAGCGGGCGCCATCAACGCGTTTAATGCGTGCATGACCAAAGACAAAGTTGTGGGCATCGTTGGCCCAACGCTTTCTCAGCAGGCGTTTGCCGCCGACCCCATCGCGGATAAAGCCAAAGTGCCGGTGATTGGGCCATCCAACACGGCGGTGGGCATTCCGCAAATTGGCGAGTATATTTCTCGCGTGTCTGCGCCGGTCTCGGTGGTTGCGCCCAGCGTGGTGAAGGCCGCCCTCAAGCAAAATCCGGCCGTCAAACGCGTGGCGGTGGCCTTTGCCCAAAACGATGCGTTTAGCAAGTCGGAGACGGTCATCTTCCAAAAAACAGTGACCGAAACATCTGGGCTGGAGCTGGTCACGGTTCAGCAATTCCAAACCACCGATACCGACTTCACCAGCCAGGCCACCAACTTGATGAACGCCAAGCCCGATTTGGTCATCATCTCTGGGTTGGCGGCAGATAGCGGCAACCTCATCAAGCAGTTGCGCGATCTGGGTTACAAAGGTTTGCTGGCGGGCGGCAACGGGTTGAACACGCCCAACATGTTCCCCGTGTGCAAAATGGCCTGCGATGGCATTTTGGTGGCGCAAGCGTATAGCCCAGAGGCCGACACCGAGATGAACAAACAGTTCGTGGCCGCTTACACCGCCGACCAAAAGAAAACCCCGCCGCAGTTCAGCGCGCAGGCGTTTGCGGGCGTGCAGGTGTTTGTAGAAGCCCTCAAGACGGTGGACGCCAAAACCAAGCTGAGCGGGATGTCGCTTGATCAAATTCGCCAGGCGCTCAACGCGCAAATCATCACCAGCGGCGCAAAATACAACTCTCCGCTGGGCGAGATTGGCCTTGACAAAGATGGCGAAATTCTGCAAAACAATGTGTATGTGGCGCAGATCAAGATGGACAGCGACACAGCGGGCAAGTTTGTGTTTTTGAAGTAGTGAAATAAAAAGAAATAAGAGATGAGAAATAAGAAACCCTGCGCTGCGCATTTTCTTATTTCTCATCTCTTATTTACTGGATTTACGCAAAATTTTCCGTAATTGGCACTCGAAACGTGAGCATGTCTGGCTAACTTTTTCTGAGCCGGCATTTTGCAGAGATTCTTCGCGCGCAGAACATTTTTTGCGCAATCAAGTTTGGCTGGCGCGCTCAGAATGACAATTGGCTTGTGCGCGCGCGTTGGGATTTGTGTGAATTTGTAAATAGAAAAACTTGCGCCACGTATTTTCTTATCTCTTAGCATGATAGACCTTGCGCCAAATTTGCAACACCTGCTCAATGGGCTGGCCGTTGGCAGCGTATACGCCATGTTCGCGCTGGGCTACACGCTGATCTTCTCCATCCTGCGCATCATCAACTTTGGGCATGGCGCGGTGTTCACGCTGGGCGCCTATTTTGCGTATGTTTTGGCGGGCGGGCGGTTTGGCTTTAACGGGGCGCTGGCAAACATGGCCTTGTTGCCAAACGGCGGTTTGCCTTTTGTGATGGCGCTTGTGGCGGGCGCGGTTCTGGCTGGCGGCGTTGCCGTGTTGATTGAACGGATCGCCTTCCGCCCCTTGCGAAACAGAAATGCCGACCCATTGCTCACGCTGGTTTCATCGCTGGGCGTCGCCATCGTCATCGTCAATCTCATCCAATATCTTGTTGGCGCAGAGATTTACACCTACCCATCCAGCGCAACCGCGGGGCTGCCCGCCGCGGTAAATTTTGGAACCGCCGACCGCGCCATACCCATCCGCACGATACAAATTTTGATATTTGGCGTGTCCATGCTCATGGTGATGGGTCTGACGATTTGGATGAACTTTACCCGCACGGGCAAGGCCCTTCGCGCCATCTCCGAAGACGCGACCACCGCCAGCTTGCTGGGCATCAACACCGATGCGCTGGTGCGGCTCACGTTTTTTATCAGCGGGTTTTTGGGCGGCGTGGCTGGCACGCTCATTGGCTTGAGCGTGAGCATCGCTGGCCCGTATTTTGGCATTGCGTTTGGCCTAAAAGGGCTGGCCGTGATTATTCTTGGCGGGCTGGGGAGTGTTCCCGGCGCGGTGCTGGGCGGGTTGCTCATTGGCATTGCCGAAGCGTTTGTCCCCGCCAGCGCCATCGCCTACAAAGAGGCCATCGCCTTTTTGTTTTTGTTTATTGTGCTGCTCATTCGCCCACAAGGCTTGCTGGGGCAAAACCTTGTTCAAAAAACGTAGCTCACATCGTGTCATCAAAACGCGCATATTCCAAAACAAAAATTTCTCGCCAAGAATTCTTTGCGCCCTGGCGAGAAATTAAAACATGATGGCCGATTTTTTTTCAACATACGGCGCGTTGCTGGTCACAATGTGCACCGCCGCCATGCTGGCGCTCTCGCTGTATTTGCCGCTCATGGCGGGCCAGCTTTCGCTTGCCAGCCCCGCGTTTTACGCCATTGGCGGCTACATCGCGGCGATTCTTTCCACCAAAGTCTTTGGCGTGCCCGCCGGGTCGGCCTTCCCCCTGCCTTTGCTGTTTTTGGAGATGGCTTTGGCAGGCGTGGCGTGCGGCCTGCTGGCTGTGCTGGTGGGCATTCCGGCCTTGCGCCTGCGCGGCATTTATCTGGCGCTGGCAACCATTGCGCTGGTGGAAATTTTGCGCGTGCTCTCGCTTAATTTAGAAATCACCGGCGGCGCGGTGGGCATTTTTGGCATTCCCCAGCCGTTCCCAAATACAACGTCGTATTTGCTGCTGGTCATCCCCATGCTCATTTTGTCTGCGTTGTTTGTGTACCGGCTGGAACAAATTCGCATTGGCCGCGCCTTCACCGCCATCCGCGAGGACGAGCTGGCCGCCGACGCGGTGGGCATTGGCCCAACGCGGCACAAGGTGATGGCGTTTGCGCTGGGCGCGATTTTGGCGGGGATGGTGGGCGCGGTGAGCGCGCATTTCCTCAACACCTGGAATGCGCGGCAAGGCACATTTGACGCCAGCATCAACATTTTGGCCTACACGCTCATTGGCGGGTCGCGCACATTTCTTGGCCCCATCGTTGGGGGGATGGCGCTCACCGCGCTCCCAGAAATCCTTCGCGCCGTTGCGGCCATTGATGGCTTGCCCGCCTGGCTGGCCCAATTTCTAAAAGATGGCCGCCTGATCATCTTTGGCTTGCTCATCGTCATCGGCACGATCAAATTTCCGCACGGCCTCATCACCCCGGAATTTTTGGAGCGGTTGAGGCGGAGGCGCAAGCCATGAGCGCATTTTTGCAAGCCCAGCATTTAACGCGGCGGTTTGGCGGCCTGGTCGCGGTGAACGATGTCTCGTTTGAGGTTGAGCGCGGCGAGATTTTTGGCCTCATCGGCCCAAACGGCGCGGGTAAAACCACGCTGTTTAACGTGATGACTGGTCTCGCCCCGCCCAGCGCTGGCGCGTTAATTTTTGAGGGCAAATCCATCACCGGTTTTGCGCCGCATCGCGTGGCGGCGCTGGGCATCGCCCGCACATTCCAGAACATCCGCTTGTTTGGCAATTTGTCGGCTTTGCAAAACGTGATGATCGCCGAGCACATCCACACCCGCAGCGGCCTCATCACCGGCATTTTGGGTTTGCCGCCCGCGCCCGCAGAGGAGCGCCGCACCCGCGAACGCGCCCGCGAGATGCTTCATTTGGTTGGGTTGGAAACGCGCGGCGAGGAGAAGGCCAAAAATTTCTCGTATGGCGACCAGCGGCGGCTGGAGATTGCCCGCGCGCTGGCCTTGCGGCCCCGGCTGCTTTTGTTGGATGAACCAGCGGCGGGCATGAACCCCAACGAAAGAAACGCGTTGAGCGATTTCATCCGCCGCATTCACGACCAGTTCAAGCTGACCGTGCTGGTGATTGAGCATCATGTCCCGTTGGTGATGGGCTTGTGCGACCGCGTGGCGGTGCTGAACTTTGGGCAGCTTATTGCGCTGGGCGCCCCTGCGCAGGTGCAAAACAACCCGGCGGTGATTGAGGCGTATTTGGGAAATTGATATAAAACAAAGTGTGCCAAAGATAAAAAATTGCCCTGTTATTCCGAGCGCCAAAGGCGGAGGAATCTGCGAGTAAGTCACGCTTGGTGCATGCCTTATTCGCAGATTTCTCGCTCGTTCCTCGCTCGAAATGACAGGCTTACTCTTATCCAA
>DAORUN010000118.1:0-10700 GCA_035433205.1 Thermoflexales bacterium
GAGCAAGATCAAATTTGAGCAAAGCGACTTTCCCCGCGCCGCCCAGCGCATGAAGGCCGACCTCGCTTTTGTGCCGTACTGGGCGCCACCATTGGCCTGCGCTGTGCCGCTGGTCGTGACGATTCACGACATCATCCCGCTGGTGTTGCCGGAATACCGCGGCAAAGCGCAGCACCGGCTATACACCAGTTTGGTGCGGGCGACCTCGGCCAACGCGGCGGCTATTTTGACCGACTCGGAACATTCCCGCGCAGACATCATCGCGCGGCTGGGCGTGCCTGCGGAGCGTGTGAACGCCATCCCGCTGGCGGCAGACGCGCGGTTTAGCCAAGTTCTCACCGAGGCAGAAGCCATCCGCGTGACGGAAAAATACAACCTGCCAGAAAGATATGTGTTTTACCTGGGCGGGTTTGACCCGCGCAAAAATATCGAGACGCTTTTGCAGGTGTATGTTTGGGCGGGTATTGCCATTGGTGATGAGTATCCGCTGGTGGTGTCTGGCTCGCCCGATGAGCGCGTGGCCGTGCCCGGCGGAAAATCCATCACCCTGAGCGAGATGGCCCGCCAGCTTGAGGTGGACGATTGCGTGCGGTTTATTGGCCGCGCCGACGAAGCCGACAAGCCCGCGCTGTATGCCATGAGCCGCGCTTTTTTGTATCCCTCGCGTTACGAAGGTTTTGGCCTGAACCCGCTGGAGGCGATGAGCAGCGGCGTGCCGGTGGTGGGCAGCAACGCCTCGTCTTTGCCAGAGGTGGTGGGCGATGGCGGCTGGCTGGTTGACCCCGCCGATGCGCGGCGGATGGCGGGGGCGCTCATCGCCACCTGCGTGGAAGACGAGCTTCACGACCGGCTGGCTCAACGCGCGGTTTTGCACGCGGCCAAATTTTCCTGGCAACGCGCGGCGTATGAAACGCTGGCCGTGTTTAATCGGGTGATGAATGCGAGATAAGCCCAGCCTGCCTTTGCGCCTTGGCGTCTTTGCGAGAGATCATTTTCTCCCGCTTGGCATTTTCATCGTGGCGGTTGTGTTTTACACCTTCACCCTCAACACGGGTGTGCAACCCGCAGACAGCGGCGAGCTTCAACTGGCCGCGCTCACGCTGGGCGTGCCGCACCCGCCGGGCTACCCGTTGTTCACCATGCTCGGCTGGCTGTTCTCGCACCTGCCGATGGGTTCACCGCTGGCGGGCATCTCGTTCCTCTCGGTGATGGCATCCGCGGGCGCGCTGGCTTTGGTTTTCCTCGCGGTTCGGGCGGTGTCATTCCCCTCCCAGCGGGAGGGGTTAGGGGTGGGCATGATTGTCGGTCTGCTGGCCGTGCTCATGCTCGCCACCAGCACAACCTTTTGGGCGCAAGCCACCACCACCAACATTCGCAGCTTGTCCGTCTTTTTCACCGCGCTGATGGTGTACGCCGTCGCCAAAACCTCGCAGGTTGGCGATCAAAATTTATCCAGTCAGGGCTTTATCCGCCAACCTGCGAGGTTGTTTATGGCCGCCTTTGGCCTCGGCGTTGCGCATCATGTTTCGCTGGTGTTTGTGGGTGTGGTGTTGGGGGTGTATTTGCTCTGGCGAATCAAAGACGATGGACGACGGACGATAGACGATAAAGCGCCAATCGTCCATCGTCTATCGTCCATCGTCCTAATCGTCCTCATCTTCCTCTCCACCCAACTGGTTTGGCTTTACTTGCCTTTGCGCAACGCCGCGCCCGGCCCGCTGGCGCACGGCGACCTGACCACCTTGAGCGGCTTTCTGGATCACGTTTTGGCGCGTGGGTTTGGCGGCGATTTCTTTTATTTTTTGCGGGTTGAGCCAGAGCGGTTTTTTGACCGCCTCGCGCTCATCCCAGATTTGCTGCTGTTCCAATTTAGCCCGCCGGTTTTGCTGGCCGCGCTGGTGGGATGGGTGATCTTGCTCGTTCGCAAACGCGCCCTGGGCGTGGCGCTGCTGGCCGCGTTTGGCTTGCATTTGTTCATCACCATCACCTACCGCGCCCCGCAAACGGTGGAGTATGCTCTGCCCGCGTGGCTCATTTTGTGCGTTGGCGCGGGGATGGGGTGGGCCAGCATTCCTCAACCAACAACCAACAACCAACAACGATTATTGGTTGTTGGTTGTTGGTTAATGATGTTTGGGTTGGCCGCCTTTCTCGGCCGTGACCTCATCACCCGCTGGCCGAGTTTTGCGCAACTGAGCCAGCCCGACCCCAACGCCGCGTTGGCGCAAAACGCGCTGGTCGCGGCGCAACCAAATGGCGTGATTTTGGCCCAGTGGCATCAGGTGACGCCGATGTGGGTTTTGCAAAGCCAGGGCGTTGCGCCAGCCGCGCAGGCCAAATATGTGTACCCAGATGGGGCGCAAAAATACGAGGACACTTTTGCCGACCGCGCCTTGGCCGAGGCGCAAAGCGGCAAGCCCGTTTTTGTCACCACCTTCTACGCGCCGCAATTTTCATCGCGGGGGTTGTGCCAGCGCAACACAAACACGCCCAACCTTTGGCAAGTGGTGATGTGCAACGCGCCTGCGCCACGCCTCGCCGAACAGGTGATTTTTGACAACCGCATCGCCGTCATCCCCCCGTTTGGGATGGCGCAAACGGCGCAAGTGGGTGGCGCGCTGGTGGTGCCCGCCCGCTGGCGGCTGGATGGCGCGGCAAACGAAGGCGAATCGCTCACCTTTCGTATTTTCCGCAAAGATGGGCGGCTGGCCGCGAACGCCGATGTTCGCTTAACCAACCCAATACCCAATACCCAATACGAATCAACCCTTGTTTTGCCCATCCCGCTTGATCTTGAACCCGGTGAATACGCGCTGGTCGTTGGCGCGTATCGGCCAAAGCAGGCTGGCGGCTTTGAGGTGATTCAAGGCGTGACCGCGCGAGGCAGCGCGATGGAGTACGTGCCGCTGGCCGTGCTGAACATCACGCCCGCCGCGCGACCCATCGCCACAACCCGCCCGCAAAACGGCCCGCTGGTGGGCGTGGATTACGACCTCGGCATCCCCGGTCAAATGCGGCTGTATACCCAGTGGCGGTTGGATGGCGCGGCGCACCAGGTTGTTTTGCAAGACGCGGCGGGTAACGGGCTGGCCTCGCGCACTTTGCCCCCGGGTGATGGCTATTTGGCGCTTGTTTTTGACGCGCCGCCCCAGCGCGGTCTGCGCGTCAAGGTGGATTCATCCGCCCCGTTTGCTTTGCCCGATGTGGCCGAGGGCGAGCGGTATGTGCCGTTTGGCGATCAGATGGCGCTGGTGGGCGCGGCCACATCGCGGGCGGGCGGCACGTTGAAGGTGGATGTGCGCTGGCTGGCTGGGCAGGCCATCACCACCGATTACAAGGTGTCTGTGCGGGTGGAGGGCAACGGCTTTTACGCTCAGCACGATGGCACGCCCGCGCTGGGGGCCATCCCCACGCTCAAATGGATTCGCGGGACGATGGTGATGGATCGGCATCCGGTGGAAGTGGGCGCATACGCGGGTTTGCTCCGCGCAGATGTGCGGGTGTATGACAATTTCACCCAGTTGCCGCTGCCCATGCTGGATGAGCGATACGAGCGCGAGGGCAGGCCGGTGGTGGAGGTGAAGTGAGGTTGAGGAGAAGGCTATCTCAAACGTCCCAGTTGTTATGAGTGCTAACTAATCGCCCGCGCCAGTATTTTCACCTCGCGGTTAATTTTGGGGCTTAATTCACTTTCGGCGACTTCCAAGTCGTAGCGCACCTGCAAGCGAAGCCAGACCGCCGCGCTTGTGCCAAAATAGCGCGCCAGACGCATAGCGGTATCCACCGTGATGGAGCGATCGCCCTTCACAATCTGGCTGATGCGGATAGGCGTTACGCCGAGGTCATGCGCCAACCGATATTGACTTAACCCCAGCGGCTTCATAAAATCCTCTAGCAGCACTTCGCCGGGATGAATGGGAGATAGAGTTTTGTCTTTCATTTTTACTCGTGATAATCCGTTATTTCAACCTCTTTTGCTTTGTTCCCCGACCATTTGAAACAAATTCGCCACTGATCATTTATACGAATGCTGTATTGCCCTGCGCGATCACCCTTTAGCTTTTCCAGCCTGTTTTCAGGTGGGGCGAGCAAATCTTGTAAATCTTCCGCATCATCCAAGTAGAGTAATTTTCGACGGGCCGTCCGCTGAATATCTTCTGGATATTTCCTTGAGATTTGGCCTCGAAAAATTCTTTCAGTCTCCTCTGAGGCGAAAGATGTAATCATGGCGCGATATTATCACGAGACGATAGTATCTGCAAGAGTTATACGAGCGCGAGGGCAGGGCGATGAGATTCATGTGACTTCAGCCTCTTTAAAAACCCGCTACAATTCCGCATATGGCAATAACAACTTCTGGCAAAACAGATACCGCAACCGGAGAGATTGTTTTTATTGCAGAGACGGATTCAGAGGCTGGTTTTAGTGCTCGCGCGATTGGCGAGAGTATCTTCACGCAGGGGAAAACGCTTGAGGAGCTAAAGTCAATGGTGATAGACGCGGTGGCGTGCCACTTCAACGATGACAAGCCACGCCATATTCGCCTCATTCTTCCCACGCTGGAACTGCGAACGCCGTGAAAACGCCGCGCAATATCTCTGCCGATGAATTGACAAGGCTCTTGTATCGGCATTATGGTTACGCGTTTGTTCGGCAACGCGGCAGCCATATCCGCATTGAGACAACCCGCAACGGTCTCCACGCCATCACAATTCCAGAACATAGTCCTATCAGCATCGGAACACTGGCAAAGATTCTTGGAGATGTGGCGGAACACTTTGGCGTCTCCAGAGATGAGGTTATGCGCGAGCTATTTGACTAACCCGTTATGCCGAGGTAACCACTCCCTTGAATGGCCTCCATCATCCAGAGCGTAATTGCCGCTTGCGCATTTTTCAAAAATAGAGGATGATGTTTGCATGGCTGAATTGCCAATTGCAGACCGCGCCTTTGTGCGAGATTTTTTGTCCAAGCGGTTTTCGCTGGCCGAGTTAAAAGACCTTGCCTTTGACATTGGCATAGACCCGGATGAGATTCCATCGGACACAGACGCCACGTTTTCTCGCGAACTGATTGCCTATTGCGAGCGCCGTGCCACGCCAAACGTGGGCTGCCTGCTGAGCGAAATTGCCAAGCGCCGCCCAGATGACATGATTACACGGCTGGCGAATGCGCAAAATGGCGCGTGCCAGCGGTTGTTGCAATTTGTTTTGCCCGGCAACGACGCCTCACTTTCTGACGAACTGATGGCCGCGTTGCGGGCCGTGCTGCAAAAACACCCGGATGCAAACGTGCAGGTGCTGGGTGTGTTGCCCGGCAGCGTGCGCGTTTTGGTCAGCCTGCCCGATGGCCTCGCGGCGGAGTTTCTGGATGAGCTTTCCAAAACGCGCAAAGATTTAGCCAGCCGGGTTGCCATCACCGAGGTGAAACCGCTTGAGGCTTTGCCCCAACCCATACAAAACGGGTGGCGCGATGAGGTGTACCGCCGGGCGCTGGTTGCCGCGCCAAAACCAAAACCAGCAGCTCCGCCTGCAACGCTGCTCGTTGTGGGTTTTGCCGGGCTGGCGATTTTGGCGGGCGCGTTCGCCATCAGCCTGCCCAGCGTGAGCGTGAAAAATAATTGCGCCACCCGCATTCCGCCATCTGGCGATGCGCCGCTGATTGGCGCGTTGCAACCGGGTGCAAGCCTCTCGCTAAAGTTGCTGCCTGGCTCTGCCACGCTGGCCGCAAAGGATGGCGCGGTATCCATCAGCCTGCCCGGCGTGGGGGCGCTGCCTGTCGCTGTGAGCGAGGACAACCTCGGCAATGTGACGATTGACGGCCAGCGGCCCAAAGCGGGCGATTCGTTTGCGCTCAATCTGGGCAGCAGCCACACGGTTGTGCTGTGCGCGGGCGGAAGATGAGAGGGTTGAAAGCCGGGCGGGGAAGAGTGATATTTGGATACGGGTATAGTTGGCGGGTTGCATATGCATCCAGCAAAGACCGAGACTTTTCAGAATACACCTCAGCCAACCCAACAAAGCGCGGCAGAAAAACGCAAAACGCTGATGTTGCGCCTGCTCGCTTTGGGCGTGTCGGTGGTGATTAGTGGCGCGGTGATTGTGCTTACCACGCACTTTCACAACGAATTGCACCAACTGCAAGGCGCGGGCGTGCTGGGGTTGTTTGTGGTCAGCATCATTGGCAACGCCACCGTGATTATCCCCACCTCGGTTTTTGTATTTGCCTGCGCGGGGGCAACGGTATATGGCCCGTTGTTATCTGGCATAGCGGCGGGCGCTGGCTCGGCCATTGGCGAGATGACCGGTTACCTGGCCGGGTATGCGGGCAACGCCGTGATTCCGCAAAACGCGGCGGTAACGCGAATTACAGATTTTGTGAGGCGTCACGGCTTTTTGGCGGTGTTTGTCATGGCCATTATTCCAAACCCGCTGTTTGATGTGGCGGGCATCGCCTCCGGGATGATCGGGATGAAGTGGTATCACTTTTTGGGCGCGGCCATATTGGGCAAAACCATCCGCCTGATTCTGGTGGGTTGGGCGTGTCACAGCGGCATCCCTTTTTTACAAGAGCTGTTTTTGCACCGCAGGTGAAGAGAATGCGAAATTTTGTTTTTTGCATTCCGAATTCTGCATTCCGTATTCCCATTGTTCTAAAATTAACGGCACATGATTGGTCTTGATGCCGCACTGCCCTTATTGGGAATTGCCGCGCTGGCGTTTGTTCTGGCGCTCATTCTCACCCCGCTGGCGATTTGGCTGGGGTTAAAAACCGGCGCGGCGGCGGTGCCGGGCGGGCGCCGTTTGCACACCAAAACCACCTCGCGGCTGGGCGCTTTGCCGCTGGCGGGCGCGTTCACCAGCGCGGCCATCGCGGCGCAATTTCTCAACTTTTCCACCACCGACCCCAACGAACGCACCCGCTTTTTTGGCCTGATGCTGGGCAGCCTGCTTATCTTTGTGGTCGCCATTCTGGATGACCACTTTCAACTGGCTGCGCTGCCCCAATTTGCCGCGCAATTTGTGGCGGCGTTTATCTCGGCGTTGTTTCTCATCTTTATTGAGCGGTTTCGCAACCCATTGAACAACCAGGAGTTGGTCTTGCCCGCGCTGGTCTCGGTTCTCATCACCCTGTTTTGGTTTATGGGCATGATGAACACGGTGAACTGGCTGGATGGCGTGGATGGGTTGGCCGGGGCGGTGTGCCTCATCGCCACCATCGTCACGGCCATTCACATGCTGCGCGAAGGCCAGACCAGCGTGGCGCTTTTGCCAATGGCGCTGGCAGGCGCGTTGATGGGATTTCTGGTGTTCAATTTGCCGCAGGCCAAAATCTTTTTGGGCGGCGGCGCGTTGTATTTGGGGTATGTCCTCGGCGCGCTGGGCATCATTGGCGGGGCAAAAATTGCGCTGCTGCTTTTGGTGATGGGTTTGCCAATTGCCGATGTGGCCTGGCAGATTATTGACCGCGCCTTGCATGGGCGCAACCCCGCCCAGGGCGACCGCGGGCATTTGCACTTTCGGCTGCAAGATGTAGGCTGGAGCGCCCGCCGGATTGTGCTGGTCTACTCGCTGGTGTGCGCCGGTTTTGGGGCGGTGGCGTTGTCTGCCGAGCCAGCTTCCTTCAAGCTGATGCTGCTGGGCGGGCTGGGCGTGTTTGTGCTGGCTGCGCTGGTGATTCTTGCCAAAAGAAAAAAGGGCGAAGGCTAAAAACGGGCCTCAGGCTGGCTTTAACTTTGGCGAGACAAACTGGGGCAGCCTTTGGCCGCTGGCCGAAAATTCGGCGAGCTTGACCAGACGTTTCTGGCGCGTTTCTTCTTGTTTGGCGCTAATCACCCACCAAATGGCCGCCTTTTTGTAGGATGCCGGCTGCGATTCAAAAAATGCCCAGGCGGCTGCGTTTGCCTGCATCATGCTTTTGTATGGCTCGGTCAACTCGGCGGGTCTTTGTTCGTATGAATAAATGCCCGATTTGTTTTGCTTTCTGGCCGCAAACGCCGCCAGCCCGCGCTCGGTCATGCGACCCTCGGCAGTTAAAACCTCCACGCGGTTGATGTTGACCACGCTCCAGATGCTGGCAGGTTTGCGTGGCGTAAATCGAATGGTGTAGCGTTCCTCATCCAGACCCTTGCGCAGGCCGTCAATCCACCCAAAACACAAGGCCTCATCCACCGATTGCGCCCAGGTGAGGCTGGGGCGGCCCGTGCCCACTTTGTAATACCCCACCAGAAGCTCGCTGGCGCTGGCGTGATTTTTCTCCAGCCAGTCGCGCATCTCTTGCGCCGAGGCAAAGAAAGTTGGGTCCATGCCCATTTTTATTTTGCGTTAAAAATCACGCCGATTCGATGACGCGCATTTTGTTTTTTAGCGAGCCAATTTTTTCAATCACCACCTCAACCACGTCGCCGTTCTTAAGCCACACTTGCGGGTTGCGGCCCATGCCCACGCCGGGCGGGGTGCCAGTCACAATCAGGTCGCCGGGCATCAGGGTGATGGTTTGCGAGAGATGCGAGACCAGCCGCGCCACGCTAAAAATCATGTGGCGCGTGTTGCTGCTCTGCATCGTCTGCCCGTTGATGACGCACGAAATATCCAGCGTTTGCGGGTCTTTGATCTCGTCGCTGGTCACCAGCCACGGGCCAATGGGGCAGGCCCCATCCAGCGATTTGCCAATGACCCACTGGTTGGCGTCGTCGCCGCGTTGAAGATTGCGGGCGCTCAAGTCGTTGGCGCACACATAGCCGCACACAAATTTCAGCGCGTCGGCTTCGCTGGCGCGATGGCACTTTTTGCCAATCACCACGCCCAGCTCGGCTTCCCAATCCATTTTGTCGGTCACATCTGCCCGCCACGAAATAGTTGCGCCGGGTGCGGCCAGCGTGTTGCTCAGCTTGGCAAACACCACCGGTTTATTTGGCAGTTTGCTGCCGCTCTCGGCCACATGGTCGGCGTAATTCAGGCCAATGGCAATGATGTTGCGCGGCGCAAACGGCGCGGCCAGCTTCATCCGGCGGATGGGTTGCGCGGGCTTTGTTTTTGTCATGCTGATGGCGCGTTTGCGCAACGCCGGGCTGGCTGCAATTTCCAGCGCGTTGCCCAGCGTGTTCACATCCACCACCGCCGTGTCATTTTTTACAACCAGGCCGGTTCGCGGGCCAAGGGAAGTCATGTAAGTCGCAAGTTTCATCGCCCCTGATTGTATGGCAATTTGGGTTTGCGCCCTCTGCGATCTGCGTTACACTTTGCGGCATTGTGATGAACCTGCAACTCACCCGCGGGGAACTGGCCTGGCTGCTGCGCGCGGCGGGGGCGCAAACCGCGCCCGGCCTGCTCACCTCGGATGCGGTGATGGCCGAAACGCAAACCCAGACCGGGCAAACACGCTTGCGCCAGCGCGGCTTTTTTGCGCCGGGTTCAGATGCGCTTCAGCCATTTGCGGCTGGGCTGGCCGCCGCGCTGGCCCGCCCGGAGTTTGTGTGCCACACCCGCGAAAACAAAGAATTGCGCTGGCTTTTGCATTATTTGGCAAACGGCAAAATCATTCAGGTTGCGGTAAGCGGGAATGACACATTTGAGATTGAGGCGGTGCAAGATGCAACCGAGATGGCGACGCGCATTTTGAAATTTGCCACGCCACCGCCGCCCCTAAAGCCATCCCCCATTTTGCGGGCGCTGGCGCAGATGACGCTGGCCCGCCCGCAAAACGGGCAGCTTGGCAAAGGCCGCGTGATTCAACTTTTGCCCTCGCGCGAGGTCAACTTGTTGGTCTGGAAGCCCGCCGCTGGCGCAAAATCGCGTTCTCTGCCCGCAACCAGCGACAACCTGAAAGAAGTCATCCGCTCTATCAGCGAGGAAATGACGGCTGGGAATTGAAAATTGTTTCTGTGATTTTGGCGATGGCCTCCGGGCTGCGAAGAATGGCGAAGTGGCCGTAGCCATGCGTCACAAATAACTCGCTTTGGCGGATGGCCGCCGCGAAAGCCTGACCATGCGCCAACGGCGTTACCGGGTCGCGGTCATCGTAAACCAGCAGGGTGGGCAGGCTGATGGCGTTTGCGGTCTCAATCACCGAAAACCCGGCTGGCACGCGCCCAAAGCGATGCTTAAACGCCTCGCGCATCGTCTGGCGGTCTGGCTCTGGCGCGGCGCGAACGAACTCGGCAGATTCAAACAAATGCCCCATGCCATCTGCCCCCGCAATGGCCACAATGCGCCGCACACCGGGCAGCGCATGGCGCGAAGCTTGTTGCAAGGTTGCCATCGCCCCAAACGAGTGACCAATCACCACCTGCACATTGCCCAGCGCGTTCACCGCGTCGGTGATCGCGGCGCAGGCATCGGCCAGCGTGGCTTGTTCGCCCTCAGATGCGCCGTGCGCGGGCATATCCAGCGCGACCACCCGAAAACCTTTTTCGCGCAGCGGCTGCACAAAAGACATCATGCGCCCGGCCTGCAAACCCCAGCCGTGCGCCAGCAGCGCGGTGGGCAAATGGCTCTCGCCCCACGCGTAGGCGGTCATGCGGATGGGGTCACGCGCGAGCGAGGGCAACTCCAAAATTTGCGTGTGCGGGATGGAGATAATCTGCGCCGTCTCCAACCCGCGCCGCGCCTTTGCGCCCATATCTGGCGGGTTGGGCGTGCAAAATTGCCGCACGTAGTCGGCGGCTTCGTTTTCGGTCATGTCCCCATTATCTTATCGCG
>DAORUN010000119.1:0-10674 GCA_035433205.1 Thermoflexales bacterium
TCTCGCGCGTCAAACAGCGCATCTTCCGCGCGGGCGTAATCGCCTTGCGCCTCGTAAAACTTCATCAACATCATGCGGGTTTGCGTGGGAACCTCGCACGCGCTAAGCGAGCCAACCAAATCTTCAACCTTTGGCGCAAACTCTGGCAGGTTAAATTTGCCGGTGAACAGCGCGGTCTGCAAAATCAACTCCAATGATTTGCGCTGAAAATCGCAATGCTCCTGCATCCGGTCCTGCGCCAAATAAATCCCGCCAATTTCGCTCAGCAGCCGCGCAGTGATCATGGCGCGGTCGCGGCCTTCGGCGTCGCCCTCAAACCGCACCAGCTTGCGCATCAGATCCAGCGCATCGGTGAACCGCACCGAGACGATGCCCAACCCGGTTGCGCTCAGCAGGGTGTTTTCAACCGCCTGCAACGCTTGCGAAAATTGCTGGGCGCGTTTCAGGCGGTTCAGCTCCATCAAAAGCAAAGACAACTGCTCAATTAACCGGGCGATGAAATCGTAATGAAACATGGTTGTGGAGACCTTAAGCTGTAACTTCCTTTTTCTCTTTGCTCACCAGCTCAACCGGCCCAATCACCATGTGTTTGTCAATGGCTTTCGCCATGTCATACACGGTCAGGGCGGCCACGCTCACGGCGGTCAGGGCTTCCATCTCCACCCCGGTTTTGCCCACGCATTCTGCGCGGCTGGTGATGTCCACCGCGCTGGCCGCCTCGTCCAGCGCGCAGGTCACTTCCACTTTGGTCAGGCTGATGGGGTGGCACAGGGGGATGAGGTCGCTGGTGCGTTTGGCGGCCATGATGCCCGCCACCCGCGCCACGCCCAGCGCATCGCCTTTCTTTAGGTTGCCGTCACGAATCGCCTCAAACGCCTCGCGGCTCATGGAAATTCGCCCGCTGGCGATGGCGATGCGGCGCTGGTCGGGCTTTGCGCCCACGTCCACCATGTGCGCCTCGCCTGCCGCGTTGATGTGTGTGAGGTTTGCCATTTTTTATTAACAGGGATGAACAGGATGAACAGAATTTTTATTATCCTGTCCATCCTGCTCATTCCTGTTAAAGATCAACGCACTATCATCTGTTCGCGTTCCGGGCCAACGCTGATGACCGTGATGCGGGCTTTGACCAGCGTCTCGATCCGGCGGATGTAATTTTGGGCGTTGGCGGGCAGCTCGGTAAAGCTGCGGCAATTTTGCACGTCCTCCGTCCAGCCCGCCATCTGTTCGTAGATGGGTGTGCATCGCTCCAAAACTTCAGAATCAGAGGGGAGTTCGTCCAGCGATCTGCCATCAACCTGATAGCGGGTGGCGATGTTGAGCGTGTCTATGCCGGT
The DNA here is from genome assembly GCA_035433205.1 of Thermoflexales bacterium. Lineage (GTDB taxonomy): Bacteria > Chloroflexota > Anaerolineae > J036 > Brachytrichaceae > DAORUN01. The sequence continues at coordinate 1,338 of DAORUN010000119.1, forward strand.
GAGAATATCCAGCTTGGTCAGCGCCAGCTCGGTGATGCCGTTGACTGCGACCGCCGTGCGCAGCGCCACCGCATCCAGCCAGCCCACGCGGCGCGGGCGGCCAGTGGTGCTGCCATATTCATCCCAGGGGTTGGCGCCTGTGCCGCGCAAACGCAGTGCCATCTCGCCATCCAGCTCGGTGGGCATGGGGCCTTTGCCCACCCGCGTGCTGAAGGCTTTTGCGGCGCCCATCACCCGCGAGATGGATTGCGGCGGCACACCCAGCCCAGTCATCACCCCGCCAATGGTGGCCGAAGACGATGTGACAAACGGATACGTGCCGTGGTCAATATCCAAAAGCACACCCTGCGCCCCTTCGGCCAAAATGCGTTTGCCGCGTTTTAGCGCATCGCGCAAGATGGCGCTTGTGTCGGCCAGATACGGCGCGATCTGAGTTGCCATGGCGGTGTAGATGGCGCCGGTCATTTCTGCGTCTACCTGTTCTGCGTTTTGCGCCGCCAGTTGTGCGTTAATTTCCAGCGTGCGTTTGTAAACCGTGTCGCCAAATTTTTCTGCGTCGCGCATCATGCCCGCGCGAATGCCCACGCGATACGCCTTGTCGGCATAGGCAAACCCAATGCCGGTTTGGGTGGTGCCAATGCCGCCCTGCGTTTTTTCTTTGGCTTTGTCCAGCGCAATATGCCCCTGCAAAATAATGTGGGCGTTTTCGCTGATGCGCAGATTTTCTGGCGTGGCTTGCGCCCCGGCCTCGTTGATTTTCTCAATTTCTTCCAGCAGTTTGGCTGGGTTTAGCACCACGCCATTGCCAATGATGTTTTGGCAGCCCAGCCGAAAAACGCCAGATGGAACCTGGTGCAGCTTGACGGTTTTGCCGCCCACGTTGATGGAATGCCCCGCGTTGGGGCCGCCGTTAAAGCGCGCAACAATGTCCGCTTCGGAGGCCAGCGCGTCTGCAATGCGCCCTTTGCCTTCGTCGCCCCACTGCGCGCCGAGTAATACTGTGATTGACATAGCGGCAAGGATTGTACCTTTAGAGACTGTCTTAAACAACCTGCGTGGCGTTAAAACCGAAGGATTTAGTCGTAGGGGCGAGGCATGCCTCGCCCCTACCGCGCCATTTAGTGCGTTCAAGGGATTTCGAAATCTTAAAATTGGAACAAATTTTTTGTTTAAGACAGTCTCTTAGACCTTCGCGCACAGAGCGGGCTGCTTATCTGCGCGGGGTTACCCAATGCCTGGCTTTTATCTCCGGCGCATTATTCGCAAAACGATCACCCACGCCGCCAGCGCGAGTGCCATCAGCCCAACCGCCAGCGCGATGACCGGCCCAAAGCCAAACTGGCGCTGCAAATAGCCGCTGATGGGTGGGGCGAAGGCAGGCCCGGCGTTCATGGTGATGCCCAGCACCGAGCTGACCAGCAGGTAGCGGGCGCGGTCGGTCTGGTTGATGACAAACACGCGATACACCATCATGGCCGCCGCAAAGATGGCGACATACACAAAAGAAAATAGGATCGCCAGCCCCGCGCTCTGGCTCAGACCCATCAACCCAAGCATGATGGCGAGCGCAAAGAAGCTGAATGCCAGCAGCCGCGCGGGCCGGTAGCGCGACATCAAAATGGGCGGGGTGAGCAAGGCCAGCGCGCCCACCAGCCCGCGCAAACTGGAGATCAGGCCATACGCCTCGGCGGTCAGGCCAAATTTGTCTCGCAGGAACAAGCTAAAAAATGGGAAGATGAGCGAATCGGCCAGCCAGACCAGCATATACGGCGCGGCCAGCAAATATGTTTGCGGCGGCTGGCGCAGCAAGTAGCGCGGGTTGATGAGATGCAGGACGTTTTCGTTGGTTTCTAGCGCCCGGAGTGGTCGCACCACTCCGGGCGCTGAGTGCCCAATCATCCACAGCGGGATGACGCCCAACATGCGGATGGCGAACGAGCCAATGAGCACGGCCCGATACGAGGCCGCCAAATTGGTTGGGTCGGCCAATGCGGGCGCGATGACGCCGGGCAGCCACCCTGCCAGCGCGCTCCCAATCAGCAAGGCCGCCGTGCGCAAAAAATCATTCAGGCTAAACACCTCGGCGCGGTCAGCCTCGGTGGAGGCATCCGCCAAAAATGAGACGCTCGCCAGACCATACAACACCGTGCCAAAACCGCTGGCAGCCTCGGCCAAAACAATCACGCTGGGGTTGATGGATAGCACGGTGAGCGAACGCACGGCGATGGACATGCCAGCGCCCAGCCACAACGCCCGCCGCCGTCCCATCCGGCCAAACAGCCACATGGCGGGCAAAATGCACGCCAGCCCGCCAAACTGCGATGAGGCCTGCCACCAGCCAATGTAAACGCGGTCAAGCCCGGTCGCGTCCAAATACAGGTTCATCAGGGTGCTTGGCCCGCTGATTCCGAGCGCAAAAACGAACATTGCCAGAATAAATAATTGCGCCGGGCGGGTGAAGGAGCGCAAATGCGCAATGGCTTTCATGGTGATGCGGCCTGTGCGGGCGAGGTGAGTATACCGGCTGGGGTTTCCGCTTCATTTTTTTGTGAGCCAAAGCAGTATTTGGCGTTTGCGTTTGTAAAAAAGACGTAAAACCAGTTAAATTTCTGCCAGAAATCAACTTTTCGAGGCGTAATGTAGTAGGCTTTCTGGCTTGAAAAAAAAGGGATTAGAGCGTTTGAGGATTTTGGAGGAAAGATGTCTGTATTGAAGAGAAACATTGCGCTGGGATTGATTGTGACTTCGCTGGGGTTGACAGCGTGCAGCAACCCACTTAACCCGGCAGCCAGCGCCACCCCGCAGCCCACCGGCCAGAAATATACCGTGGCGACGGGGAGCATTGAGAACACCATCGTGGCGACCGGAAAAATTATTCCGCGCCAAACAGCCGATCTGGTCTTTTCCATCAGCGGGCAGGTGCTGACAGTTACGGTGGCGGCGGGCGACCAGGTGAAAGCGGGGCAGCTTTTGGCGTCGTTGGACACCACGAATTTGAAATTCGCCGAGCAGCAGCAGTATGCGTCGTATATCAGCGCCCGTGCCGCTTACTCGGCAACGGTCAAAGGGCCAAGCCCGTCCGATCTGGCCTCGGCCAAATCGGCGCTGGGCAGCGCGCAGGCAGCGTATGGCGATTTAACCAAAGCGCCCAGCGCGGTGGATGTGGCGGCGCAAAAGGCCGCCCTGGATAACGCTCAGGCGGCGCTAAACCAGGCGCAAGCCAACTACGACCGCGCCTTCCAAAAGAACCCGGCGAGCATCGGCGGCTCGGCAGAGTCGCTGGCGTTGCAGCAGGCCACCAACAATTTCACCGCGGCCAAAGCCGCCTACGACAAGCTGTTTGAGGCGGCCAAGCCGGGCGCGTTGGCCAGCGCGGCTTCGGCCATTGCCGCGGCCAAAGCCAAGGTGGATTCGTTGTCTTCCTCGGATGAGACCGTGATTCAGGCCAAAGCCAAGATGGATCAGGCATACAGCACGTGGCAGCAAGCCAAGTCAAACATAGATAGCGCGTCAATTTATGCGCCGTTTGATGGGATTGTGTCTATTGTGAACGCCAGCGTGGGTGATTTTGCGAACACCACCTCTACCAGCATTGAAGTGGTGAATATGACCCGCCCGCTGTTTGAAATTAATGTGGATGAAGCCGATGTGGGCAACATCCGCGTGGGAACCAACGCCCGTGTCACGCTTCAAGCGTATAACACCACGCCATTGCAGGCGCAGGTGGAAAAGATTGCGCCAATAGCCACGGTGAATGGCAACGTGACAACCGTGGTGGTGGATATGGCCCTGGGTGGGCCGGTGTCTGGCACGGTGGCCGCGGGGCAAAACGCGGCAGGCGGGGCAGGGCAGGCAGGCGGCGCAAACCGCGCCAGCGCAATTGCCACCTCAATTGCCCAGGGCACACCGCAGGCCAACATGCCGCCCGCCGTGGCGACAGCCATCGCCGAGGGGACACCCGCTGCGGCTGCGTTCCAAAGCGCGTTTGGCGGCGGCCAGGGAACGGCCACGGGCGCGGGCACGGGCCAACGCACCGGTGGCGCCGCAAGCGCGCGTGGGATGAATATTTTGCCGGGGCTGAGCGGGACGAGCGAAGTGATTATCAGCTCGGTGAGCAACGTGGTTGTGGTGCCAAACGCGGCGCTGGCGGTAGACCGCGCCACACGCGGCTTTACGGTTGAGAAGGTGGGCGCGGATGGCAAAGCGGTCACCACGCCGGTGCAAGTGGGTTTGCGCGGCGGCAGCACAACTCAAATTACGTCTGGCCTGAGCGAGGGTGACATTATTTTGGTGGCAACGGCCTCATCCACCACCAGAACCGGCGCAACTGGCGGGCAAGGTGGCGGCGCAGGCGCGGGCGGCGGCATTCCGTTTGGCGCGTTTGGCGGAAGGTAGCGCCAAGTGCAAAGTGGTTGGCGCATAGCCGAGTTGCGAATTTTGGCGCTTGATTGCTTTGCACTTTGCACCTCTTTAACCATGATCGAACATGATTGAACTTAAAAATATCATCAAGACCTACCAGATGGGTGACTCGACGGTGCATGCGCTGGATGGGATTGACTTAAAGATTGAGGATGGCGAGTATGTTGCCATCGTGGGGCCATCGGGCAGCGGCAAAAGCACGCTGATGAATGTGCTGGGCTGTTTGGATGTGCCCACATCGGGCGAGTATCGCTTGAACGGCCAACTGGTGAGCAAATTGAGCGATGACCAGCTTGCCCGCGCCCGCAGCCGCAACATTGGGTTTGTGTTTCAGCAATTTAACCTGCTCACCCGCAGCAGCGCGTTGCGAAATGTGGAGTTGCCGCTGCGGTATCAGGGGGTGAGCGGACGCGACCGCGCCGCGCGGGCCAAAGCCGCGCTGGAATCGGTGGGGCTGGGGCCGCGGGTGAATCACAAACCCACCGAGCTATCTGGCGGCCAGCAGCAGCGCGTAGCAATTGCGCGGGCGCTGGTCACTCAGCCTTCCATTCTGCTGGCCGATGAACCCACCGGCGCATTGGATAGCAAAACCGGCGTTGAGATTTTGGCGTTGTTTGAAAAGCTGCACGAGACGACCGGCGTAACCGTGATTGTGGTTACGCACGACTCGAATGTGGCCAGCCACGCCAACCGCATTGTTCGCATTGGCGATGGAAAAATCACCAGCGATACGCCCGTATTTCACGAGCACAGATCGCAAAACGGCACAGCGCCATCGGCCATGCCAGAAAAACAGCCGGTGATGGCGCAGGAGGCGAAAGCCAAATGAGTATTTTTGAGACGTTTCGCACGGCGGTAGAAAGCCTGAACGCCAACAAACTGCGCACATTGCTCACCATGCTGGGCGTAATCATCGGTGTGGCGTCGGTGGTGGCGCTGCTTTCCATTGGGGCGGGCGTGTCCAGCAATATCACCAGCCGCATCAACGGGATGGGCACAAATATGCTGTCCATCAATACCGACAACCGGCAGGCCAACGCCCGCCTGACCAACGCGGATGTGAGGGCGCTGGATGACCCGTTGCGCGTGCCGGATGTGACCTCGGCGATTGGCGAAGTGCGCGGCAACGCCAAGGTGATGGTTGGCACAAATTTGCGCAACACCACCGTGCAAGGCGAGATGCCCGGTTTCTTCGCCATGCGCAACATCAACATGGATATTGGCAGCATCTATACCGATGACGACAACACCCAGCGCAGGCGCGTGGCGGTGCTGGGGTACAGCCTGGCCCAAACCTTGTTTAACAATTCTGCGCTGGCCCTGGGGCAAACGGTGATGGTGGACACCACGCCGTTTCAGGTTGTGGGCGTGGCCGAACAAAAAGGCGGGTTTGGCCCGCAAAGCGGCGATGACACCATTTACGTGCCGCTGAATGTGGCGCAGGAGAAATTGTTTGTGCGGCGCAACACCGGGCTGGATTCGGTCAGCACCATTTACGCGCAAATCCGGTCGGCAGATGTGGCGAGTTCCGCCACGCAGGATATTTCTCGCACGCTGCGCAGCGCGCACAATCTTTTGCCCACCCAAGCCGATGACTTTCGGGTATTCAACCAGGCCGAGCTGGCCAGCACACTGGACAGCGTGGCCGCAACGCTCACTGAATTTCTGGGCGCAATTGGGGCCATCTCGCTACTGGTGGGCGGCATTGGCATCATGAACATCATGCTGGTGAGCGTGACCGAGCGCACCCGCGAGATTGGCGTGCGCAAGGCCATTGGCGCGGCGCGGGGGGCCATCCTCTTGCAGTTTTTGATTGAATCACTCACGGTCAGCGCCAGCGCGGGGGTGATTGGTTTGTTGCTGGGGATGGGCATCTCGCTGTTCATCGGCAGTCAAGGGTCGTTTAAATCTATCATCGAGCCGCAAACGGTGGCGATTGCGTTTGGCTTCTCGGTGCTCATTGGGGTGGTGTTTGGGCTTTATCCGGCGTGGCGGGCCAGTCGCTTGCAGCCGGTGGAAGCCTTGAGATACGAGTAACTTTCATTTGTGAGGTTGTAACTGAGGTGTGGTGTATGAAATCAAGCAAAGTCTCATCCAAAAAACGGGTTGTTTTTGTGTGCGCCGGCGTGGGGGTTTTGCTGGCCGGGCTGTGCATTGGGCTGAAGGCCTTGTGGCCGCTCAGTTCATCTGCGCCCATTTATCTTTTGCCGCACGAGGATGCGAAGCTGGTTTCGCCGGGAACGGACGTGGTGATTCGCGCGGCGGTGAAACTTGGCGCGTGGAATGTGACGCCTGCGCTGTTCAAGGTGGTGGGAGATAAATCTGGCGCGGTGGCGGGCGAGGCCATTCTGTCTGATGACGATAAGACGATGCTGTTCAAGCCCGCCAAACCCTTCACCCCCGGCGAGGCGGTGACGGTGGATTTTGTGGGCGGCAAGCTGGGCGCAGGCGGCGAGAAAATAAACCCGGTCAGATTTTCTTTTGTGGTGTCGCCAAAGGCGTATCCGTATGTTGCGCCAGGGCTGACGATTACGCCAGCATTGCCACCCCCACCTGGCCCGGTGCAAACATACCAAACCGCGCCGGGCACGGTGCCGTTTATCTCAATCACGAATAACCTAAAAACTCCCGACCCTAACCAGTATATTTTTCTCAGCCCATCCATGTCAACCGCATCGCCGTATTTGATGATTTTGGATTCGGTTGGCGGCCTGGTGTATTACAGAAGGCTGGACCCGGCGTATGTGTATGACGACTTTAAGCCGCTGCCAGATGGCACGCTGAGTTATTTTCAAGGCTGGGGCGATAACACCGGCGGGCAGGGTTTCCGGGTGGCGATGGATAGCTCTTACAACAAAACAGAGATCATCAACGGCGGGAATGGATATTTGATTGACCCGCACGAGTTTTTGCAATTGCCCGATGGACACACGGTGGCGACGATTTACGACAACCAGCCGGTGGATTTGACCACGCGCGGCGGCCCGGCGGATGCCACCTTTATTGATTTTATTGTGCAGGAAAAAGATCAGGCGGGCAACGTGGTGTTTGAGTGGCACGCCACAAAAGATATCCCGTTTGAGGATAGCTGGGAGCCGATCACCGGGACGTTGATTGACCCGTATCACGGCAATTCCATTCAACTTTTGCCAGATGACAACTATCTCGTGTCTCTGCGCCACACCTCCCAATTAATCAAGGTCAACCGGCAGACCGGCGCGGTGATGTGGAAGATGGGTGGCGGCAAGGACAGCGACTTTGCCTATGCCGATGGCGACCCGGGCTTTGTGTATCAGCACGATGCCCGCTGGCACGAAGGCAATTATTTGACCGTGTTTGACAACGGCAATATCCATCCGCCGCCAAAATATTCAAGAGCGGTGGAATATGCGGTGGATGAGGCGAAGAAAACCCTGACAAAAGTGTGGGAATACCGCCATGCGCCAGATGACATTTATGGCTTCTTTATGGGCAACGCCACCCGCGAGGCCAATGGCAACACATTCATTGGCTGGGGCGGGCCGCGCAGCATCGCCACCGAGGTCACGCCAGCCGGAGAAAAACTACTTGAGATGGAAGTGGGCGCGCCGGGTGGTTTTGTGTATCGCTGGAATATTGGCACATGGATGGGGTCACCAGACACGCCGCCCGCGCTGGTGGCGCGAACAAATGCCAGCGCGACCACGTTGTATTACAGTTGGAATGGCGCCACCGAAGTGAGCGCGTATCGCGTTGAGGGCGGCGTGTCGCCAGACAAACTGACCAATCTGATGGTGACGCCCAAAAAGGGCTTTGAGACCGCCACCGAGTTAAGCGGTGGCGCACCTGCGGGGTGCTATTATCGAATTGTGCCCATTGATAAACAGGGCAAAGATATGCGCGCATCTGATGTGGTGAAACTTGCCACACCGGAATGCGAGTGAAAAAATATGAAGAAAAATTTTAGAATTCTATTTGCAGGGTTGTTGGCCGCGGGCGCGTTTGCAAGCTTTAACGCGCCGCAGCCCGCCCTTGCCAATGCGCCCGCGGCCAAACGCATGCCCTCCGACGTGATTTTGTTGGGGCCGGCGGCCAAAGTGGCGCAAGTGGTGGATGGGAACACGATCATCGTTTCTCTGAACGGCTCACCCGCAACTGTGCGGTTGATTGGGGTTAACGCACCTGCGCTGAGCGCGTGTGGCGGCGCGGCGGCCAAAACCGCGCTGGCAAACCTGCTGGCAGGGCAGGTGGATGTGATTTTGGAAAAAGACGTGACCGATGCCGATGCCAGCGGCGCGCTTTTGCGCTACGTGTATTTGCGCGATGCCCGCATGGCAAACGAAGAAGTGATCGCGGCGGGGGCGGCGCGGGCCATCACCCAACTGCCCAACACCAAACATCAGCTTGCCCTGAACGATTTGGAAGCGGCGGCCCGCAAAGCCATGCGCGGCGGATGGCGCACCTGCGGATGGAAATCGCCCGCGGGTTCCATCACCCAATGCGCCACGGTGAACGCGCAAGACCTGATAACGCGCGGCGACCGACCGGCGGCGGTTAATCTTTTGCGAGATGGTGATTGCGTGATTATTCAAAAAGATGTCAACGCGAACGGCCCGGCGTGGAGCGGAAAATACATCTACCACCCGGCGGGCAGCGCGGCCAAACTGGGGCAGGGCTATGTGCGCTGGAAAGATGGCTTTGTGATGCTGGCAAACGACCCCGCGCAAAGTGGCGCCCTTTCGGCCACGGTAGACGAGGATCGCCGCAAGTTTATTGAGATCACCAGAGCCGGGCGCACGTTCAATCTGCCTATTGGGATGGAGCATTTTGGGTCATTGCTGCCGCTGGAGCGCGATCCCGGCAACGCGGGGATTGTGCGCCTGCCCGTCATTGGCACGTGGCTGTTTCAGGATTTAGGCAATGGCAAATTCTCGCC
>DAORUN010000120.1:0-3339 GCA_035433205.1 Thermoflexales bacterium
GCAGTCAATGCTACTGGACTGCAAAGTGTCTGGGCTGTTGGGGAACTTGGTGTAATCGCCAATTTCAATGGCGAAATATGGGATGTCACAAGAATTGATTTTCCTGTCATTCCTCATTTGTTTGCAATAGCGATGATTGAACCCAATGATGGCTGGGCCACTGGAGATGCAAGCACCGTTTTTCACTGGAATGGTTCCACATGGGCCAAAGTAACAAACCCCTTTCAAGGGCAATACTGTAAGTTTACCTCGATCCACATGTTTTCAACAAATGATGGGTGGATAGGAGGATACTGTCAAACACCAAATGACGATCGCGGACTGCTTATGCGCTGGAATGGAGAAGAGTGGAACGATGTCACGCCTAATATATATGTCCCAAGTGTATTAAGTATTCACGGCACTTCGTCGGTTGATATGTGGATCACCGGTAATTTTGATCTCGTAATGCATTGGGATGGAAATAGCTGGATAACTCATTCGCTTCCTATTGGCAAAGGACTTTCCTTAAATGGCATCTTTGCAACGTCCATCAATAGTGCTTGGGTTGTAGGCGGATCAGGATACATTTTTCATTGGAATGGCAATGTTTGGTTAATTATGAATGTTCCTCCTGAAGCATATCAATTGAAATCTGTTTACATGTCAACTGACAATGAAGGTTGGGCGGTTGCATGGAATCAATATCAAAGTTCCACTTACATCCTTCATTGGAATGGTTTAATTTGGGAAATTGAAACCCTTATAGACGGAAGAATGGCTGGTATTTACGTTGACCCAAACTCGGGTTCTGGTTGGATTGTAGGTGAAACGGGCTTGGTTTATCAGTATTTGAATCAGGAACTAATTCAAATCTATCTACCATTACTTATAAAGCGATAACCCTTCTCCACCAACTCCGCCCCATCATTCCGCACCGAGTTCACCCGTGTGGACACCGGCCAGCATTGCATTTGCTCCGGGAAACCCTGAGCCACTACTTCGGGACAACCACCAACGGCTTATGTTGTCTAGATAACGCCGCATCAAACGTAACCAGCCTTAGCCCGCGCATCTTTGCAAAGGCCAGCAAATAGGCATCTTGCCAAAGTTTTGGGGTAAATGCTTCTTTAATGGTCAAGGCGCGTAGTTCGCGTTCCAGGCCTTCTGGCTCTTCCAGATACACAAATCGCGCATCGGCCATTAGCGCATCGTAAACGGCCCAGCATTGCGCGCACGATTGCGCGTTAATGTCCATAATCGCTGAATTATTGAGCAAACGCAAAAATCCAAGTTGACTGATGCGGCAAATTCCTACCTGCCCTGCCCCGCATTCCTCGTTAAGCCATCGCACAGCGCGGGCATGATGTAGATGCGCGTCGTAGCACAACGCCAGCAAAAAATTTATATCAGCCAGCCATGCCATTTGCCGCATCCTCCTGTGCCAACGCGGCCGCTTCGCTTTGTGGGTCAAAAGCGCGCGTGCCGTGTTTAGCTTTGATTAAGGGAAATGAGGCAGCGGGCGTTGCAACCTGTTTGCGTTGCCGGGCAGCGACCGCTAACTGAATGCCCTCGGCCAACACATCACTCATGCGCACACCATCCTTCGCGGCCTGCATTTTTAGCTGACGATAAAGCGAATCAGGAATCTCAAGCGTCGTTTTCATTCTCCCATCTTACCAGAAAACCATATTTATGGGAGAATCTCCCAACCCCTAAACCCCAGCCACCAACTCCGCCCCATCATTCCGCACCGAGTTCACCCGAGTGGACACCGGCCAAAACCGCATGGCCTCGGCGGGATACGCCCTGAGCAACGCCAGAAGCGCAACCGGGTTGGTCTGCAAAAGCCATTCCTCGCATTCCTCGCGCGGCAAAATCACCGGCATCCGGTCATGGACGCCGGTGAGAAGCTCATTTGCGCCGGTGGTCAAAATGGTGCAGGTGCGCATCCACTCGCCGCTGTTCGGCTCTTTCCACGCATCCCAAAGCCCGGCCATGGCGTATGGCTCGCCGCTTTTGAGCGAGATAAACATGGGCGTTTTGGTTTTGCCCGCCGCGTCATCTTTGCGCCATTCGTAAAACCCGCTGGCGTAAATGAGGCAACGTTTGTTCTTAAACGGCCCGCGAAACGAGGGTTTCTCGGTCACCGTTTCGCTGCGGGCGTTGATCATCTTGTAGCCAATCGCCGGGTCTTTTGACCACGAAGGGATGAGACCCCACTGAGCGACGCTCAACGCGTTGGCCGCGTCATTAAACGTGACCGCCACACCCTGCGAGGGCGCGATGTTATAACGCGGCTGGGTAACACGTTCTGGCGCGTGATTCTCGGTCAAGCCAAAGCGCGCCATCAGGTCGGCGGGGTCAACAAACAAGGTATAGCGTCCGCACATAGTTTCAGCTCATTATCAATCAACGCGATAAGTTTGCGAGGATGGCCGCGCCGAACATGGGCGGCGCCTGCGGCGGCGTAACAACGCAGGGCGAGCCAAGACGAACCAGAGCGCCATCAAACGCGGCCCGCAACCCAAACACATGCTCAAACGCGCCGCCCATGGGCGAGACCGGCAAGGGCGATGGGTGCGCGAGCTGGCGCACAACCGCATCCACCTGCCGCGCCAGCTCCGCGCCGTTTTGTTCAATCACATTCCTGGCGATGGCATCCCCATCGGTTGCGCACCGCGAGACCACCTCGGCCAGGGTCGCAAATCCCTTCGCCCAAAAATCTGCCGAATACACGCTGGCCACAATCAAACGCATGTTTATGGCGTTAAAGTGTGTTTGAAAAGCCTTGAGCATCGTGGTTGGCTCGCCAATGCGATCCCAATATTGCAAAGCTGCGACCAAACCATCATGACCAATGCGCATGGCGCTGCCTTCATCACCCAGCAGCCAGCCCCAGCCGCCCGCGCGCTTAACCTGGCCCGCGGCGTTTATGCCCATGGCGTTGCTGCCTGTCCCGGCGATGGCAATTGCGCCGGGTTTTCCGCCGTGCGCGCCCAACAAGGCGGTGTAAGCATCGCTTTCCACCACGACCACTTTGGCGTCAATCACATCGGGCATATATTCGCGCGCCATCTCTGCCAGCGGAGATTCCGGGCCGCTCACGCCAGACAGCCCCAGCCCAATGGCCGCCACCGGCTGGATGGGTAAACCCGCCTGCGCAAACGCCTGCGCAATGCACGCGCGCAACGCGCTCACGTGGCGCTCGCGCCCGCCATGCGCCACCAAATGGCGCAGCTCGCCGCCCGCGCCGTAGCCCAGCACATTCATGCGGTCATCCACCAGCACGCATTTTGTGCTGGTCTGGCCGCCATCTACGCCGATGATGAGATTTGTCATTGGTTGTTGGTTGCTAGT
>DAORUN010000120.1:3439-10667 GCA_035433205.1 Thermoflexales bacterium
GCTGGTGCGTTTTTACCAGCAACCAGCCACTAACCACCAGCCACTAATTTCATATACATCCTATGCGTCTTGTAAAACTCAATTCCCAGATCGCGCAATTCGCGCTGCATCCGGTCGTTCTCCACGCCAATTTGAACAATATCGCAATGCTCAAAGCCGCCCTCTTGCACGCTCTTCGCCATCTCGGTGAACAGCAACGCCGTGCCGCCCATGCCGCGATGTTGTTCCAGTATGCCCGCGCCGTTCACGTTCACCCATTTGCTGCGGCGAAACTCCATCAGCATATCCATCCACCCAAATGGCCACACCCTGCCCTTTTGCCGCTGCACCGCCGCGCCAATGTCTGGGTAGGCAAACATGAAACCCACCGGCTCGTCGTTTTTGGTGATAATTTTGATCAGTTTGGGGTCGGCAAAAAAGAGCATTTGGTTCGCCATCGCGCTGGCTTCATCATCGGTGAGGGGCACATTGCCCTGCGTGCCGCTCAACGCGCCGTTATACATTGCGCGGAGTTTGGGCACAAACGCGCGCAACTGCGCCCGGCTGGTAAAGCGTTGAATGCGCAAACCGCCCGGGCGCTGCTGAATTTTCTCGGCCAGGTCAAACAAACGCTGGGGGAATTGCGCCGCGCCGGGCAGGTATCCGCTCACGATATCGCCATCGGCCACAAACCCGGCCGCCTCCACCTGCGCGGGGTAATACGATGGGTTATACGGAATGCCAAACGCCGGGCGATGCTCGAAGCCCTTGACCAGCAGACCCAAACCATCCAGCGCGGTGAAGCCTTTTGGCCCGTGAACTTTGTCCAGCCCCTGCGCCCGCGCCCAGTCAAAACCGGCGTCAAACAACGCCCGCGAGGTTTGCGGGTCGTCCTCGCACTCGTATAAAAACCAGTGGGCGGTTTTCTCGTGATTGAACGCGTTGTAATTGCGGTTGTTCAGCACGGCCAAACGGCCCACCGGAACGCCATCGCGCACAGCCAGCAAAAACTGGGCGGTGGAATGTTGAAAGAACGGGTTGGCGCGCGTGTTCAAATGCCGTTTCGCGTCCATCTCCAGCGGCGGCACCCATTGCGGAATATCGCGGTAAATCCAAAACGGCAACTCCAAAAATTGCCGCGTCTGGGCTTTGCTAGAGAGGTCAATTGCGATGACTTGCATTGTTTTTTATCTCTCGTAAAGACGCGCTTTGCGCCTTCGCCCAAGATTAATTGTTAAAAAACGCCATCACATCTTTCTCGTTCACCGCGCCATTCTTCACGGTCACCACCCTGCCCTGCTCATCCAAAATAATGGTGGTGGGCAACCCCAAAATGCCCCAGCCGTTGCCAATCTTGCTGTCTTCATCGTTTGCCAGCAGGTAAGGGATGGCGTTCTTTTCGGCAAAGGCGCGCAAATTCTCCGCGGTGTCGCTGGTGCCAACGCCCACAAACACCACATTTTTATCCTTAAGCTGAGCGTATGCGGTCACCAAATCTTTTGTCTCGGCGATGCACGGCCCGCACCACGAGGCCCAAAAGTTCACCAGCACGCGCTTGCCTTTCAGGTCGTTCAGGCTGATGGGTTTCCCATCCAGCGTTTGGGCGCTAAACCCCGGCGCGAGCTGGCCCTGGCGCACCTTAAACGCGCCCGCCGAGGCGCCATCTTGCACAGTGAGCGGCGATTTTGACGGCTGAGCGCTGAGCACCAGCAGCGCCGCGCCCACGCCAAACAACACGCCCACCAGGGCGATAAGAATAACAGGCAACTTGCTTCGCATAAATAGAATTGTGCCTCATTTTATTTTTATGCGCTCGCAGATTACAATGCGGTTATCACGTCGGGGTATGACCGCTGCGAGCGTCATGCCCCTTGTTAGAAGGAGTAAATATGGGCACATTCTTTAATTTCATCGCGGGCGCAGTTTTGGGCGGGCTGATTGGCGGCGCGGCGGGCACGATTCTTGCGCCAAAGTCTGGCAACGAGCTGCGCAAGCAGATCCGTCGTGAGGTGAACGCCATTTTGGATGAAGGCCGCAAGGCCGCCGATGACCGCGAGAGCGAGCTGCGCCAGCAACTGGCCGTGCTGCGCGGGGACGAACAGAGCTGAAAGAAGTAAGAGATAAGAAATAAGAAACTTTGGGGTTAACCGTTTCTTATTTCTTATCTCTTATTTCTATTCCCTGCACAAGAAAACTCACGTCCTGTATTTGCCGTTAATCGTCACGTAATCGTGCGAGAAGTCGCACGTCCAGAGCGTGGCCTCGGCCTCGCCCAACCCCAGGTCCAACCGCACTTCAATTTCTTTGGGGCGGATGGCCGCCGTGGCAACCGCATCATCGTATTTGGTCGGCTGGCCGGCGTCAAACACATGCACCCCGCCAAACCAAAGCGATAACTTGCCCGCCTCAACCGCCTCGCCGCTATACCCCGCCGCCGCCACGATGCGCCCCCAGTTGGCGTCCTCGCCATAAAACGCGGTCTTGACCAGCGGAGAGGTCGCAATGGCGCGGCCAACACCCTCGGCCTGGCGCACGCTGGCCGCGCCGGTAATCTTCAGGGTGATGAATTTTGTGGCGCCCTCGCCATCCCGCGCGATCATTTTTGCCAGCTCGATGCACACTTCTGTCAGCGCGGCAGAAAATTCGGCCGCAGAGGGTTTAACGCCGCTCTTGCCGTTTGCCAAAACCAGCAAGGTGTCGTTTGTGCTCGTGTCCCCATCTACCGAAACGCGATTAAATGAAACACGGGCCGCCTCGCGCAGAGAGAGCTTGAGGCGCGGCACGCCCACCACCGCGTCGGTCACAATCACGCTCAGCATGGTCGCCATGTTGGGATGGATCATGCCCGCGCCTTTGGCAATGCCGCTGATGCGATACGCGCCCGCATCGGTCACCACCTCGCGGGTGATGACCTTGGGCAGCGTGTCGGTCGTCATGATGGCATAGGCCGCGTCGTTCAGGTTGTCTGGTGAAAGCGATTTTGAGGCTTCCAAAATTCCGCGCCGCAGCTTGTCCATGGGCAATTGCACGCCAATCACGCCGGTAGACATGCTAAAAATTTGCGCGGGGTCTGGCAAACGCAGTTCCAGCCGCGCGATCTCGCCGGTTTCCGCGGCGTTGTGCGCGCCTTCATCGCCGGTGCAGGCGTTGGCGCACCCGGCGTTAATCACCACCGCCCGAATGCGATCTGCATGGGTTTCCATTTGCTTTCTGCCGCGCAGCACCGGCGCGGCGGCCACTTTGTTTTGGGTGAACACCGCCGCCGCGTTGCAATCGCGGTCGCTCACAATCAAGGCCACATCGCGCCCGCCATTTTTCTTGATGCCAGCCACTACGCCCGCCGCGCGAAACCCGCCGGGCAACGGGGTTTTATCTGTGAGATTTGCCATGAGATAGATTATAGAAGCTTAAAAGGCGTAAATTTTTCGCTCAGCAACAAAATTGGCCTCTTTGTGTAAAAATCTTTTGCAAAGGAGCAAAGGACCAAAGGCGCAAAGATTTTGCATTAAATTTATTCCAAAAATGAATCATTTTGTCCCTGACCGCTGGCATAGTTGGAAATCTTGGCGCGCACATCCACAGATTTTGGAAGTTCCAAGTTTCCATCACTTATGCCCATGTCTGCCAGTTTGCGCACAGAAGGTATAAGGCGAGTGTCTAAGGATCCTATCGCGCGGTTATAGGCATCAATGGCTTGATTTAAATTTTTATTTAGCCCCGACAGATGCGTTAAGAATACATTGAGGCGGTCGTATACCTCTTTACCTTGATAAGCAATTTTATGAGCATTTTCCGCAAGGTCTTGTTGTTGCCATCCGTATGCCACTGCTTTTAACAAAGCCAATAGTGTGATTGGCGAAGCGATCAGCACCTTGTTCTCCAGCGCGTAGTCAAACAAATCTGGCTCATGCTCAAAGGCAACGCTAAGAAATGTCTCGCCTGGTATAAACATGATGACGAACTCTGGCGAACGAGCCAGCTTGCCCCAGTAGCCACGCCCGCACAGAGTTTGAATGTGATGCCGAAAGCCAGTGGCGTATTCATCCAAATACCGCTTACGCTCCTTTGCATCACGGGCATTTGAGGCGGATAGATAAGCCGACATCGGAGCTTTGGCATCTACTGGCAGCTCACCCTTTCCGGGAAGTTTGATAATGACGTCAGGGCGGCCATCCTCCACGCCACTTTGCTCTTCAAAATCAACATGCGATTTCATCCCCGACATCTCAATCACGCGCAACAATTGCAACTCTCCCCATTTACCCCGCGCGGTTGAAGATTTCATCGCCTCAGCCAACGTGGATGTTGTTTGTTGAAGCTGCAAGTGGGTCAAGTTTAAATTAGCGAGCTGTTGATTTAATCCAGCATACGCGCCTTCGCGTTTGGATTCCAAATCTCGCACGGCATTATCCAACTCTCCCAGATTCTCGCGCAAAGGAGAAACCAGGCGGTCAAATTCTGCGCGTTGAGCTTGCCACTGGTCTTGGGCGCGTTGCAAAAAATGTTCGCTATTTTGCTGCAAACTTTGTCCTGCAAGCGCCTGAAAAGTCTCGCGCTGGCGCTGCTCAGACGATTCCAGCCAACGGATGCGTTGGGCGTCATTTTGCGTTTGAGATTCCAGCGCAGCGGCGCGCGCGCGCAAATCCACCAAATTGCTGGCAGCCCGAGAACGAGCAAAAAGCCAGGCAATGATGGCGCCAAGAACACCCCCAATGATCAGCCCAATCAACAAAACAATTGCGCTATCCAAAATTAAAAGTCTCCTTTTTCAAGATGACACGGCCAATCAAACTCTTGACGAGATAATATCATGCTCACGTTATCAACCAATAACCAACAACATGCTAACCGAACTGCACTGCCACTCCAACGCCAGCGATGGCGCTTTCTCGCCCAGCGACCTGATTGCCCACGCGCAAGCGGCGGGCGTTGAACTGCTGGCCCTGACCGACCACGACACCATCGCCGGGGACGCGGAGGCGGTGCAAGCCGGGGCGCGGCTGGGCGTGCGCGTGATCCCCGGCATCGAGATCAGCGCGTTGTCCAAGCTGGGCGAGATTCACATCCTGGGTTACAACATGCGCCCGCAAACAGATGCCCTGCGCGAAGAGATTGCCAAACTGCGCGATGCCCGCGCTGGCCGCGCCAAAGCCATTTTGCAAAAACTGCATGAGCTTGGCATTGTCATTCCATTTGAGGTGGTGCAAAAACTGGCGGGCGATGCCATCATCGGGCGGCCATACATTGCGCGGGCGCTGGTGGCGGGCGGGTTTGTCAAAGACATTCAGGCCGCGTTTGATGACTATCTGGCCGATGGCAAACCGGCCAACGTGCCAATGCAAGTGCTAACCCCTGCGCAGGCCATCACGCTCATCCACGCGTGCGGGGGCGTGGCGGTGGTGGCGCATCCGGGGTTGTATCACCTTGACCACGCCGCGCTGATTGACGAGCTGGCCGCGCATGGGCTGGATGGCGTTGAGGTGTATTACCCAGATCACGGCCCGCTGGATGTGCAGAAGTTTGAGCGGCTTGCCCGCGAACACAATTTGTTGCGCACCGGCGGCAGCGACTTTCACACGCCAATGGGCGAGGTGGCGATTGGGTCAATCAGATTGCCAGAGGATGCGCTAAAAGAGTTTGTTGAAAAAATTAAAAATTAAAACTGGACTTACGCAAAATGCAGTCAAATAACCAAAAGAACGTCCGTCATTCCCGCGCAAGCGGGAATCCATACCGCGCCAAACCCAAAACGCAAGGAAAATTTAGTTCCTCGCAACTCGTTTTGTGGGTTAGTTATGGATTCCCGCTTGCGCGGGAATGACGATTTTGATTTTTACGTAAGTCCAGCTTGTTTCTTATTTCTTGCTTCTTTCTTCTGCTTCCTTGGCCGCCTTCACCATCGCGTCCAAAAGCTCGCCGCTCAAATAGTCATAGGTAAAAATGCCAAAACGGCAGCCACCTTTCCACACGATGCTGAGGCCGTAGCTGCCCACTGCCTCAACAGACAGCAACTCGGAAGATTTGGCGGCAAACGGCTTGCCCTGCTCGGCCAGCGCGGCGCGTTCTTCGTTGCAATTTGCGCAACGGCAGTTATCGGCCAAAATTTGAAACGGATACGCCACCGTCATCCCGTTCTCCCAGGTGATGGATAACGTCTGGGCAGTTTTGTCGGCGGTGATGGATTTAGGTTTTAACATTTTCTGTGCTTATTTCAAAAAGATGCTAGACGATTTTTGTCGTCCATCGTCTATTGTCTATCGTCCTGGTTCCAGATACACCATCTTAAACCCGCGCATGTGTTCAACAAATTGGGGATGGAAATCCAGCCCGCCATACAGCGGATGCGCAATCTCAAGCGTATCGTGCGCGGGGTCAAACAATTGCGCCACCGCGTCATCGTAGGCGGCAAAAGTTTGGGCGATGGCGTTGCGCGGGAGCATGGGGTTCACCGGGTTCATCACGCGCGTATTGACCAGCTTTGCGCCCGCCGCCCGCAAGGTTCCCATCAGCCCAAACGATTTGAACATGGCCTGCATGGCGTTCATGGGTGGGCGGGCCATCTCGCGCACATCGCCGCGCGCCAGCAGGCTGCCATCTGCCGCGCTGGTGAACTGGAACGCGGCCCGCCCGCCAATGCGGCTAAACTGAGATTTTGCCAGCGCGGGCGTGAGGCCCAAAATCTCGCGGTTATACGCCACCACTTCGGGCGTGTTATTCCACAACCCATGACACATCTGGCACACCTGCGGGTTGTTGAGCAGCGCCTTGAGCAAGGCAAATGGCTCATCTGGCACGGGCGTTGCGGGCTGGGGCGTGACGTAAAACGAGAACTGCAATTCTGTGTGCGGGCCAAGGCTGGCCAGCCGTTCATCCACCGCCCAAAAAGCCATCAATGCTTTGCCAGATGTGGTTTGCAGCGGCGCAACCTGCTCATTTTGCAAGATGGCTTTCACGCTCGCCAAATTCGCCGTGCCGCCAATCCAAACCGCATGAGCGTCGTTCACCTGGTAGGGCGTTGGCATCTCGCCCAGGCTCGTTTTTACTTTGCCGGTGATGGGGTATTTTTTAAAAAGTGCATGTTCGCTCATGGCATGTAATCTGTAAGATGTAACGTGTCATTTTGACTGGCGCAGATTACACGTTACATCTTACACGTTATCTGCAAACAAAAACCCCCGAAGATTTTATCCTCGAGGGTTAAGTGGTGACGACAAGATTTGAACTTGTGACCAAGGGCTTATGAGTCCCC
>DAORUN010000121.1:0-3865 GCA_035433205.1 Thermoflexales bacterium
TAGCGTGTTGGAAATGAGGTTCGCGACGGCGGTCTCGCCGTTCACATAGGTTGGGTTGCCGCTGGCCCACGCCCCGTAATCGCCAATCACCGCAAATTTTGTGGCGGGCCGCCCGCATGGCGCGGTTTGCGCGTGGGTGTCAATCAGTTGGCCGGCGCGGCTATAAAACGCATAGGTGATGGCGCAATCGTTGGCCTCAACCAGCATCGCCCCGTAATCGGCGTTGTAGCGCACCTGGCTGCCCGCCACCGCTGCATTCAAAGGATAGAGACTTCTGCCCGCCCAACCCATCCACAAAATAGGGAATGCCGCCAATTTGAAAACGCTCGTAGATGTGGTCATGCCCGGCAAAAATGGCCGTTGCGCCCCACGTCTCAAACGGCCATTGCATGAGCGGCGTGTTGCCGTGCGAACCGCTGGAATATGGCGGATGGTGAAGCACCACAATCTTCCAGCGGGCCGAGGACAGCGCCAGCGCGTTTTGCAGCCACACCGCTTGGGTGGTGGTGATCGCGCCGTTGGTCACCATGTCTTCTGTGTCCAGGAAAAAGAAATGCGCCGCGCCCTTTCTCACATCGTAATACCGCTCGTTGCCGGGCAGAGTAAAGTAATCCAGATACGGCTGAAGCGGCGGCGTGGAATAGTAATCGTGATTGCCGGTGGCGGGCCAAAAGCGGTTGCCGCTGGCCGACCCCGCGCCATACCCGCCCGTGTATGGCGCGATGAACTCGTGATAATGCTTGCCAATGTTCGCGTCAATCGTCGCCGCGGAGCCGGTGTCGTAGTTGTTGTCGCCAGTTGTCACCACAAAATCCGGCGTCCACGTTTTGACCAGCGCGGCCACATCCGCCTCCGGCTGGCCGTCGTAGCCGTAATCGCCAATCACCGCAAAACGCGTCACACCCAGCGGCGGCGGGGGCAGGTTGATGGGTGGCGTGTAGGCCGAAAGCTGGGCATCAAAGCCGATATCCGAACTGGTTACGGCCACTTGATGAATTTCCACGGCCAGCACGTTATTACCCGCCACCAGCCCGCTGGCGGCAAAGTTGGCCGTGTAAAAACTGTAATCCTCGCCTACCCCAGTGGCGGCCAAAGTGGTGTAGGTGATGACGCCCGCCGGCATGTTGGTTCGAAAAACCTCCACGCCGTTCAGGTAAGCCACCGCGCCATCATCTCGGCGCAAACTCAGGGTGAGCGTGGTGTAACTGGTTGGGCTGCCAACCGTAAATTTGTGGCGAAAGTAAGTGGTGATGTATTTGTTGGATGAGTTTGGCCCAAAACTCACGGTGGTGGAAACGGGGTCGCTATACCCCAACGGAGCCAGACCGCTGACCCATGCGCTGTCATCAAACGCGGTCGAAGTCCACGCCGTGCCTTGATCCGAGCCATTGTCCAGATATTCCCATGTGCTGCCGGGCGGCACAAGGGTAGATATGTCTTGTAGAACGGATTTGGCCTGAACGCGGTCTACGATCTCGAACAATGCAAAAAACGCAAGTAATACTAAAAAAGAGCGTGAGTGGCGCATGGAAAATATTAATAAATGCTGGTCTTTTTCAAAGAAATCAAATTTTGTTTTTGGAAATCACCGGTATATTTACCTAGGCAGAACCTGTCTCTTGTAGTGTTTTGAGCGTTTTACCGTCTTTGGTTTTCCAATCCGTTCTGCCATTAGTAGCTCTCCCCAGCAATACACCTGCTGCAGTCGATGGGGATGAAAAAGTGTATGGTTGCACAAGGTTGTAGAACTCTCCAACATCTTTTAATACACCTAGGCGAACCAAATCAGCACGAATTTCTCGCATGTATGCGTGACACGATGCCGTTTCTGTTTTAGTAGCTCGTGCGCCAGAGTAAACAACAAATCCTTGTGGTGTATCAATGCCAGTTGCTTCAATACCTTTCGCATTAAGAAAAAGCATTTGCCGAGGGGGGTGCCATTCGTTGGAAATATTTGAATTTGGAATAGCTGGTTTTTCAAAGAAGGTATAGCCAAGTGTAGGGAGGCAGAGCAATACATCATCCAGAAATGCATCTATTTCAGCTAAATCAGCTTCAGAGAGTGATGGCGATTTGGGAATATTGCCATTTTCAATCTCACATCTTTTGGCTTCGATAGCTAACTCCACCAAACGAGATTCCAGTCTTTGCACATGTGCCTTATTTAAATTCTGGCCCTTGCTTACAAATGCGACGGCATGGGTCCAAAAATCCTTTTCTCTAGAATGCTGATCTAATCGGGGTCGAATTGGATCACCCTCTCCAATATAAACTTTGGGCAACTGACCTACTTGGGATTCTCCAACAAGAAAATACACGCCCGCCTTGTCAAATTCATTTCTTGATTTAGCTTGGTTAAACAATGCCCGCGGCACAACAATTCCTACGCCAATCCAGTTTGACTTTTCTATAACCTTTGTCCCTGTTGGATCACCATCAGGCAAAAAGATTCGAACAGAAAAACCTTTTCTTTGTGAATTCAGCATGTTTCTACCCTAAAATTAGATCATTGAAAGATACCGCCCAAATATCAAGCACCTCAAGTCACAACACGCACCTACACAAAGATAACTTGCTCACGGAAAAAGCTAAACAAAGATTTACTCCTGTTTAGTGCCTTCGCAAAAGCAATCAGCAAAAAAAGAACGAGCAGGCGTGTGTGGCGCATGGGCAATGTTAGCATGTGCGTGTACAGATTTTTCATTCGGCCTTTGCGCAATATGGTAACATCAAGCTCGAATGTCGGGGAGTAGCGCAGCCCGGTAGCGCGCTTCGTTCGGGTCGAAGAGGCCCGGGGTTCAAATCCCCGCTCCCCGACTTCTTTTTTTTGTACATGTCTGCCCCACAAAACCCCGTTCCCGCCCAAAGCTGGGATGATTTTGTCAACCATCACCCAAACGGCCACCTTTTGCAGCTTAATGCTTGGGGTGAGCTAAAAAGCAAATTTGGATGGAAGCCGGTTCGTGCTAGCGCTCCGGGCGCTGGTGAGCGCCCAGAGCGCTCCGAATTAACTGGCGCACAGCTGCTTTTGCGCCGGTTTCCGCCGCCGCTGGGCAAGCTGGCCTACGCCCCGCGTGGCCCAGTGATGGATGTGCGCGACGCGCCAGCCGCGAGCGCCATCACCCAAAGCGCCGTTACCCTGGCCCGCAAACACCGCGCCTTTGCGCTGGTGATTGAGCCAGAGATGCTGGACACGCCGGAGAACGCGCAGGCTTTGCGCGGGCTGGGTTTTGCCCCGCTGGATTGGACGATTCAGCCGCCGCGCACCATTTGGGTTGACCTGCGCGGCGAGGAAGACGCCATTTTGGCGCGAATGAAATCCAAGACGCGTTACAACATCAACCTGGCGCGGCGCAAGGGCGTGCAAGTGCGGGTGGCCGGGGCGGATGAGGTGACGGCGTTCTATGACATCATGCAAGCCACCTCCGACCGGAACGAGTTTGGCATACACCCGCTGGCGTATTACACAGAATTTTTGCGGCTGTTTGGCGGGCGCAGCGCGTTGCTTTTGGCCGAGTTTGAAGGCCAGCCGCTGGCGGGTCTCATCGTGGCAGAGTGCGCCGGGCGCGCCACGTATTTGTATGGCGCAAGCGGCAACGCTCACCGCGACCTGATGCCCACGTATCTTTTGCAGTGGCAAACCATGCTTTGGGCGCGGGAACGCGCGTGCCACACTTACGATCTTTGGGGTGTGCCAGATGAAAACGAGGACGTTTTGGAGCGCGACTTTGACAAACGCAGCGACGGTCTTTGGGGTGTGTATCGCTTTAAGCGCGGGTTTGGCGGGCAATTGGTGCGCCACACCGGCGCGTGGGTGCGCGTCCTCTCGCCCATCCGGTGGATGGGTTTTAAGTTAGCGAAACGC
>DAORUN010000121.1:3965-10454 GCA_035433205.1 Thermoflexales bacterium
TTTCCAAAAAATTTCAAGTGGGGCACAGCCACCGCGGCGCATCAGGTGGAGGGCGGCAACACCAACAACCAGTGGCACATCTGGGAGCAAACGCCCGGCCATATTGCCAACAACGACAAAAGCGGCCTGGCCTGCGATTGGTGGAACAACGCCGAGGCCGATTTTGACCGGATGGTTGAGATAAACCAAAACGCACACCGGCTTTCAATTGAGTGGAGCCGGATTGAGCCGCGCGAGGGTGTGTATGACACCGCCGCCATTGACCGTTACCGCCAAATGCTGCTGGGGTTGCGCCAGCGCGGAATTGAGCCAATGGTGACGCTGCACCACTTCACCAACCCCATCTGGCTGGAAGAACAAAGCGCTTGGGAAAACGCCGACCTGGTTGTGCCAAAGTTTGAGAGGTTTGCCGAGAAAGCCGCCCAAAGTTTTGGCGACTTGTGCGATTTTTGGTGCACCATCAACGAGCCAAACATTTACGGCGTGATGTGCTATCTCTCTGGCGGGCGAATGCCGCCCGGCAAAGAAGATATGCCGCTGGCCTTGCGCGTGATGCAAAACATGATGCTGGGTCATGCGGCGGCGTATCACGCGCTGCACCGCGTTCAGCCGATGGCCCGCGTGGGGTTCGCGCATCACATCCGCCCCATGCAGCCCGCCAGCCGCCGCAACCCGCTGGATGGCATCGCGGCAAAAATTGTGGATGGCATGTTCAACTGGTCGCTGTTCAACGTCATCCAAACCGGCAAATGGGATCGTCTGATGGGGCGCGGGGCGCCATCGGCAAAGGCGCTCAAAGGCACGCTGGATTGGGTTGGGGTGAATTATTACACCCGCCAGTTCATCAAGTTTCAACATCAAAATAACGGCAGTTTTTTTGCCGAAGTGAGCGGGCATCCAGAGGGCGCGGTGATTAGCGATTTTAATTACGGCGAGATATACCCGCAAGGTTTTCTGATCGCGCTGCGCAAGACGGCGCAGCTAGGCGTGCCCATTTACATCACCGAGAACGGCCTGCCCGATGAAGCCGACGCCATGCGCCCGGCATTTTTGGCCGAGCATGTGCGCCAAATATGGCTGGCCGCCAACTTCAACTGGAACATCGCCGGGTATTACCACTGGTCTTTGGTAGATAACTTTGAATGGGGCGAGGGCTGGCGGATGAAGTTTGGTTTATATGCGGTTGACCACATCACCCAAACGCGCGCGCTGCGCAAAAGCGGGCGGCTGTATGGCGAAATCTCCAAAGCCAACGCCCTGAGCGCGGAGATGGTTCAGGAATACGCGCCGGAGCTGATGGAGAAGATGTTTCCGGATTGACGGAAGACGGGTCATTATTGACGGAAGAATTGACGGGAGACGGCCTTTGGTTTTGCGAACCAACTGTTCTCCGTCTTCCGTCCTCGGTCTCCCGTTATTTCCCTCCACTCACCCGGCTTTAGGCCGTCCAGAGTCACATGGCCAATGGCAACCCGCACAAGACGCAGCGTGGGCAGGCCAACGGCGGCGGTCATGTGGCGCACCTGGCGGTTGCGGCCCTCGGTCAAAACAATCTCCAGCCAGGCGGTTGGCCCGTGCGGGGTGATGGGTTTTGCGCGCGGTGGAAGCTCTGGCTCGCCGGACAAAATTTTGGCCTGGCAGGGCAACGTCGTGTAATCTTGAATGCGCAAGCCGCGCCGCAATTTGTCCAGCGCGGCCTCGGTCGGAACGCCCTCCACCTGCGCCCAATATGTTTTGGGCTGCTTAAAACGCGGGTCGGTTTGGCGATGAATAAACCCGCCGTCATCGCTCAAAATGAGCAGCCCCTCGCTGTCATAATCCAGCCGCCCGGCGGCATACACGCCCGCGGGCAGACCAAACTCGCTCAGCGTGCGTTTTGGCGCGGCGCCCTCGTGCGTGAAAGATGACATGACAAAACAGGGTTTGAAGAAAGCGAGGTAGCGCATGTTTTAGTGCAAAGTGCAATTTGCATCTTGCACTTTCACCCGTTCATTTCATCCCACAACTTTTTGCCGCCGCGCAGACCAAGGCCAACTTTAACCAAGACGTTCACCGGCGCGGAGGTGGCGGCCAAATAGTGTTTTTTGTAAAACAGCCACATGGCGCGTTGAAATTCGTATTGCGCTTTGGCGCTGGTTCGGCTGGCGGCGCGCTTTTTGTGATGCACAATCACATCGGCCAAATACACCACGCGGTAGCCCGCCTGCTTCACGCGCAAGCACCAATCCAAATCCTCGCCATACATGAAAAACTGTTCATCCAGCAAACCGGCTTTGGCGATGGCATCTGCCCGCACCAGCATGCACGCGCCCACCACCGAATCCACATCGGCTGTTTGCGTTTCTGGAAGATAGGTCATGTTGTAACGGCCAAAACGTTTGCTTTTGGGGAACAGTTTGCCCAGCCCGCTGAAGCGGTAAAACGAGACCTCTGGCGTGGGGAAGCTGCGGCGGCAGGCTTTGTCCAGCGTGCCATCCAAAAGCAAAAGTCGCGGGCCAACCACGCCCACGTCCGGGTTCGCATCGGCAAAGGCCACCATTTGGCTGAGGGCATTTGGCGGCACAACCGTGTCTGGGTTGAGCAGCATGGCGTGGCGGGCCGAGGCCACCTCACCCACGCCAAAACCCGCCGAGCGCAACCCCAAATTGTTGCCATGCGCAAACCCTCCGTTGGTCTGGCTGCGGATCAACTCCACCTCGGGGAACTCTGCCGCGACCATGTCTGCGCTGGCATCGGTGGAGCAGTTATCTACCACGATTGTTTTGAACGCAAGACCCGTTTGCTCGCGCAAAGAGCGCAAGCACTCGCGCAGCAAATCGCGGGTGTTGTAATTTAAGATGACGACGACCAGATCAAGCATGAGGGGAAGTATAAGAGTTCAAATTTTTGCATTTGTCATTTTGCATTTTGCACTTCGTAAAGCGGCGCTTTGCGATTCTCGGAGCCGCTGCCCGGAAAGTAATACGGCACATCGGCGCGAATGACCTCGCGCAGGCCAAAGCGGTTTTGCAAAGTTTGCAGGCTGGCGGCCAGCTCGTCGCCATCGGCCAAAATAAACACGGGCGCGCCTTCCTTTTGCAACTGGCGCACAAATTTCTCCAACTCATCCGCGCTCCAGGTGGCGGGACGAAACGCCGCGCGGCCCGCGTGCAGGTCAATCGCGCCGCTGTTCAGGCTGGAGGCGATCACGGCGTTCGCGGGCGTGTTTTGGCGGATGAGGTCGAACGCCGCGCGCTGCTCCTTCACCAAATAGCCAAACGCGCCAAAGCCATGCGTAAGCGGCAACTCCAATGTTTGCAACGAGCGAAAGGAAATGGCAAAGACGAGGATGAGGATGAGAACGGCGCGCAGCCCCACCTTAAACATTTTCTCGCCAAGGCGCAAAGACGCAAAGATTTGTGTGGCGCCCATGCTGGCCAACACGGTCAGCACAGGGAACAAAAACAAAATATCGCGCAGGCGCAGCGGCCAATACCAAAGATGAAACAAAAACGCGGGCACGAAATACGCGGCCAAAACAATCAACTCGCGGCGGCGGTTGCGCCACATCCAAAACGCGCCAACAAGAATGAGCGGCCAGAGCAAGCCATATTCGCGCACCGAGAGCCACTCGTTCATCGTGCGGATGAACGTCTCTGGGATGCGGAACAGATCAAAGTTGCCGTGCTCCTCGGAACCGATGGCGAACGGCTCCCCAAACGCCAGCGTGTGATACGCAAACACGGGCAGCACCGCGAGGAGGGCAGATACGCCCGCAATCAATGTTTTTTTGTTAAAGAAATAAGAAATAACAGATGAGAATGGGTTGCGGCCCACCCCTTGCCCCTCCCGGCGGGAGGGGGAAAGCGCCACCACCAGCGCGGGCGCAAGCAGCACTTGGGTGTAACGCACATCAAAGGCGATGCCCAGCGCAAGGCCAGCGAGAGCCGCCCAAAGCCACGCGCGTTTGCCAGAGTTTTTTGCAGCCAGCAGCGCCATCAGCAGCGCCAGCACAGAAAAAAGCTGCGCCGCGATGTCGGCCATTGGGATGAGCTGCCACTCGACTTGCTGGTAGGAAGTGGCGGTGAGAAACACGGTCAGCGCGGCCATGACAAGACGGGGGACGGGAGACGCGAGACGGCTGGTGAGCGCGAACACCAACCCCGCGATGGCGGCGAGGGAAAGCAAGCTGAGCAGAGGCGTGATGAGAAATAGGCCGTTTTCTCCGGCGGCAAGGTAGCCCAGCGCGGTGAAGATGGCGTAACCGGGCGGCCACACGGTGGTCGCCTCGCGGCGCACATCGCCCGGAATTTTGTAGCCCACATGAATGATGGGCGCGGATGGAATACCAAGCTCGTAGGTGACGCGCACCAGCGGGAACGAATGGAAAATGGTGCCGCGCGTGGCGAGGTCAACGCCCATCTGCGCGTAGGCGTACGGGTCGCTGCCGCTCACGCCCCGCGTGCGCAACTCCAGCGCAGTCCAGCCTGCCCACGCCACCGTCAGGGCAATCAGGGTGATGGCAAACGCGCGGGCGAAGTGTTTGACCGCCAGAAATGCGCTCAGCGCGGCGGCGTAAGCGGTCATCACCAGCATGGCAAAGGGCAGGTTAAAAATGCTGGCCCAGGGTTCAATCACTTTGTATTCGCCCAGCGTGAAGCGCGTGACAACGCCCGCCAACACGCGCAACGCCAAAACCGCGTAGGGGATGAGGAACGGGGAGAGGGCCAAAAGCCCAGCAGTCCGACTGCTTCCAATCACCCTAGTCTTAACCACTCCCAAAACGAGGGGAATAAGCACAACCAGCGGCGCATAGCTGATTGGCACACGAATGACGCTGAACACCGCGGCGAGGCCGACCAAATGCAGCGCCAGCCACAAAATGACCACGAGCAAAGAAGGCGGCTGGTTGGCCTGCGGCGGCAAAAACGCCAAGGCGCGGGGGATGTCGGCAAGGAAGCCGGTTTGGGCGCTTTGGCGGAAAGCGAGAACCGCAACCGGCGCGAGGGCTATCAGCCCGGCCAGCAACCAACCGGCGCGCCAGCCCAGCACCGGCACGGCAAAAATTCTGCCCAGCGCAACCGCCGCGGCGGTCAGGCCGGCCATCAGCCAAAGGATGGCGGTAAGCCGGGCGCGTTTTTTGCGGGCAAGGGCAAACCCGGCGATGCCGAGCGCCATCGCGAGCGCGACAACCAGCCACATGGCCGCGCCCGCCCGCTGGCTGGTTACGCTGGCATCAAGCCAGTATGAAAGACGAAGAAAATTTGACAAGCTGGGTGATTATAGAATTGGCCCGTGTTTGAATTTTCAATTACCGCTAAACAAGGCCGTGCGCGAGGCGGCATTTTTAACACGCCGCACGGCGATTTGATCACGCCCGCGTTTATGCCGGTGGGCACGCAGGCCACGGTGAAGGGTGTGCCGCCGCGCGACCTGAGCGAGATGGGCGCAACGATGATTTTGTCCAACACGTATCACCTCTACCTGCGACCCGGCGATGCGCTGGTGGCACGGCGCGGTGGGCTGCACAAATTCATGCGCTGGGATGGCCCCATCCTGACAGACAGCGGCGGGTTTCAGGTGTTTTCGCTGAGCGAGTTTCGCAAAATTGACGAGGATGGCGTAACGTTCAAGAGCCATTTGGATGGGAGCATGCACCGCTTTACGCCAGAGAAATCAATATCTGTGCAGGAAAATTTGGGAGCGGATGTGATCATGTGTTTTGACGAGTGCCCGCCGCCGGGCGATTACGAATACAACCAGATCGCCCTCGCCCGCACACACGCCTGGGCGCGCCGGTGCCTGGACGCGCACGGCCCGGTGAAGCGCACCGCGCACGGGCATGAGCAGGCGTTGTTTGGCATTGCGCAGGGCGGCATCTTTCAAGACCTGCGCGAGAAATCTGCGGCGTATATTTCATCGCTGGGTTTTCCGGGGCACGCCATTGGCGGGCTGGCGGTGGGCGAGAGCAAAGAGAATACGCTGCGCACGCTGGAGTGGATGGATGCCGCGCTGCCAGAGGACAAGCCGCGTTATTTGATGGGCGTGGGCGAGCCGCGCGACCTCATCAACGGCGTGGCGCGGGGCGTGGATATGTTTGATTGTGTGTTGCCCACGCGGCTGGCGCGGCACGGCGCGGCGTTCACGCGCGGGGGGCGCATCAACATGCGCAACCAAATTTTTATTGACGATGAAAGCCCGATTGACCCGACCTGCGATTGTTATACCTGCCGCACGTTTACCAAGAGCTACATCCGCCATTTGATTGCGGTGGAGGAAATGCTGGGGCTGTATTTGATGAGCATTCACAACCTGCGCTTTTTGCTCAATTTGATGAGCGATATCCGCGCGGCGATTGCGGCCAACACGTTTGACGCTTTTGCCGCCGCGTGGATTGCGCAGTATGAGGGCAAAGGCGTTTAACATGGATGAAATTAACATGGGTGAACAGGATGGACAGGATATTTTTCATCCTGCCCATCTTGTCTATCCATGTTAAATCTCATTACG
>DAORUN010000122.1:0-6836 GCA_035433205.1 Thermoflexales bacterium
TTATTCCTTCACATCCCCGGCCTTCTGCAAGTCGTTCCAGTGCAAGCCTTCGCGGAGCATGAAGAACGCGCCGACCAGCGTGACGGGCAGCCAAAGCACGGCGTGCAGAGCAAGGGTGTATGCCCCCGCGATATTTGATGGAACCCCCAGCGCGGACAACACGCCAATCCCCGCCGCATCAAACGTGCCCACAAACCCCGGCCCGCTGGGGATGATGGTGAATAGGTTTGCCACGCCGTTGACCAGCATCAGGTCAACAAACGGCAGATCCAGCGCAAAGGCTTTCATCACAAAGAAATATTTGACCGTCTCGATGAGCCAGGCGATGACCGACATGCCCACGATGTAGGCGAGGTCGAACGGGCTGCGCAGGCTGCCCGCGCCCTCCACAAACCGCGAGACAAAATTGAAGATGGGCGGCTGAAGTCTGGCGGGGAGAATCTTGCCCAGAATGGCGTGAGCCAGCCGCTCGGCCATCTTTGGGCGCAGGGCAAACCAAAAGAACACCAGCGTGGCCACCGCCATCAGCGCCCCGGCAAAATATGTGATGTTGTAGGCCTGCGCGGGCAGGTTTGGCACGCGCGGCAAACCAATCAGCACAAACGCCACCATCACCAGCCCGTCCACAATTCGTTCAATTAAAACGGTGGCGATGGAATATGCGATGGGCACACCCTCATCGCGGCGCAGCACATACGCGCGGAGCAACTCGCCAATGCGGGCCGGGTAAATGTTGTTGCCCATGTAGCCAATGACGATGATGCGATACAGCTCGCCCACGCTCACCAGCTTGCGCGGGCGCAGCAAATGCCGCCAGCGGAACGTGCGGAACAACACCGCCACAAAATACGCGATGATGCCGGGGATGACCCACACCAATTGCGCCCCGCGCAACGCACCCCAAACCTCTTCCAGCTTGAGGGCGCGCAAAGAGACGAAAACGAGAATAAAACTGATGGCAATGCCAATCCAAACCAGCCAGCGACGCATGTTCTTTTCCTTTTAGACGGGAGACTGAAGACGGAAGACGGGTTTTGCTTAGCCGTCTTCCGTCTTCAGTCTCCCGTCACGATTTAACTCTCACTTAGTTCCCATCGCCCACCCCGGTGTAAATCGTATCGGGCATAGATTGCCGGTCGGGCGAGGTGGACCAGCCGCGCGTATAAAACGTCATGTAATCGTAAATTCGGGATGTCCACAAATCATCCTCGTGCCCGCCATGCCCAATGCTTTTGATAAACGGAATGCCATTGGCCTTTAGCTCTTTCGCCAGCGTCTCCATCCCAGCCCGCGCCCAGTCGGTGTCGCCGGCGTCCAGCCAAATGCGCTCTGTTTTTAGCGCGGCGATGGACGGCGCAAATTTGAGCATCGAGAAATCAATGGGTTCATTGATGAGAATATCTTTGGAGGTGGCGGGGCTGTGACCGCCCACCGCGCTGAACATCTCTGGATGGCTGAAGCCGATCTCCAGCGACCAGTACGCCCCGCGCGAAATGCCGCCAATGGCGCGGCTCTCGCGGTCGGGCTGGGCGCCATATCGTTGCTCAATCATGGGCACAAGATAGCGCGTGATCACGCCTTCCCACGAGTTGGGGCCATCTTGTGTCCACATGTATTCGCCCTGACCCGGAATCCACATGTCGTTGCCGGGCATCACCACAATAAACGGCTTGACCAGGCCAGAGTTGATAAGCTGCTCGGCCGTTTCTGGCGCGCCATGCACCAGCCATTGCCCAAGGGTGTAGCCGCTGCCTTGCATCAAATACAAAGCCGGGTATTTGTTGTGAACCGGGTCATGGCAGGGCGGCAGCCAAATGTTCACCGGCAATGGCCGCGAGAGCAGCGGGCTGCTCAGCGTGTCGGTGATGAGAGTGCCGCTGGTTTCGCCGCACGCCAGCGCAGGTGGCGCAATGGGTGTCTGAAATTCTTCCGGGGCCAGTTCGGCTGGCGTTGTGCCAAAAATTGTGTCGTTGGATGAGGCCGGGATGTATGGCCGCGTTTGCCGCGCGATGGCCGCGAACACCTCGCGGCTCACGCTGGCATTTTTGGCCGCGTCTGGCTCATTCAAAGAACTGGTCCAATATTTTGCGGCTTGAATATATGGCGATGGCTCTTGCGCGGGCGCGGGTTCGGGCTGGGCGGGCAACGCCGCAACTTCAACCGGCGCGCTGGTTGGGGCGCTGGCAATCTCGACGGGCGGCAGCGCCGTCGCCGCTTGGGGGATGGATGTTGCGGCTGGCGCGATAACCTGCGCCACCGGAACAGCGGGCGAAGGCGTGGCGTACATCACCACAACTGGCGCGGCAGATGCCGTTTTGCGGCTAAGCGCAATCGCCACCACGCTCACAAAAGCCATCAACACAAACACCAATCCCAGGATGGCGACCAGCCCCATCCGCACCCGTTTTTTTTGCGCGGGTGAATGTGTGTTTGCGTTTGTGCCTCGCCCCACTTTAACCAATGCTCTCCAGATGTGAAACGCAGGGGCAAGGCATTTGAAACGCTTTGCCCCTGCGCATTACTTTGAACCCTCGCGCTTGCGCTGCCAGCGTTTGCTCAATGCCCTCGCCTGAAACTCGGCCCGGAAAGAGCTGCGCACCAGCGGGCCGCTTTCTACCCACTTAAAGCCCATCTCGTAGCCCAGCTTGCGGAACTCGGCAAATTCTTCGGGCGTCCAGTAGCGCTCAATGGGCAGGTGTTTTTTGCTGGGTTGCAAATATTGTCCCAGCGTCAGAATATCCACGTCCTGCTCGCGCAGGTCGCGCATGGCTTCCAGCACTTCGTCTTTGGTTTCGCCCAGCCCCAGCATAATGCCGCTCTTGGTCACCGCCTCTGGGTTGATGTGTTTTGCGCCGCGCAAAGTCGCCATCGCCCATTCGTAATTGTCTTGCGGCTGCACATGCTTGAACAAACGGCGCACCGTCTCCACATTGTGATTCAGAATATCCGGGTCTTCGCGCATCACCATTTCCAGCGCGGCCTGGTTGCCCTTGAAGTCTGGGATCAGCACCTCAACGCTGCACTCTGGGCGCATATTGCGAATGGCGCGGATGGTGAGCGCGATGATGGGCGCGCCGCCATCTGGGCGTTCATCGCGGTTAACCGAGGTGACCACCACGTGCTGCAATTCCATTTGTTGAACAGCCTTTGCCACGCGCAGCGGTTCGGCCCAATCCATTGGGTTGGGCATGCCGGTTTTTACATCGCAAAAGCCGCAGCTGCGGGTGCACGTGTCGCCCAAAATCAAAAAGGTGGCCGTGCCGTTGCCCCAGCATTCGGCCATGTTTGGGCAGTTGGCCTCTTCGCAAATGGTGTGAAGGGTCTTGCTGCGCATCAGCCGTTTTAGCTCGTGATACGTTTCGCCGGATGGCGCGCGCACTTTGAGCCACTCTGGGCGGCGGCGCAGACCAGCGGCGGGCGTGTCTGCGGGCAAAATCGCCTCGCCTGGAATCACAGAAGATGTAGACATTGTGTCCAGCATATTGTAAGGGAATGCAGATTGTCTTTATCCACACGCCAGAGTTGCTCCAAGCTGAAAAGTGCCGCGCCAACTCAGAACATCCGTGCTAAACTAAATATATGCCAAAAGCAGCGCCATCGCCAAAACTTAAAACGCAATACACCTGCATGAACTGCGGTCACTCGCAAACCAAGTGGGCCGGACGATGCACCGGATGCGGTGAGTGGAACACGCTGGTTGAGGAAGTTGTCTCGGACAGCCCGCAAGTTGAAAAATTTAGCGCGGCGGCTATTTCCAACCCGCCGCAAAAATTGAGCGAGGTTCGCGCCGACGCCCTGCCGCGCATGATTTTGAGCATGGACGAATTTGGCCGGGTGTTGGGAGGAGGCATCGTGCCGGGTTCCCTCGTGCTGATTGGCGGCGACCCGGGTATTGGCAAAAGCACCCTGCTCACCCAGGTGGCGGTGGATGTGGCAAAAAACATCGGCGCGGCCATGTATGTGAGCGGCGAGGAAAGCGCCCACCAGATCAAAATGCGGGCCGAGCGGTTGGGCGTGGGCCAGAGCGACCTCTACTTGCTGACCGAGACCAACCTTGACCAGATTGTCCATCACATTGACGCGATGAAGCCCAAGCTGGCGATTGTGGACTCCATCCAGACCATGTATGTGGATCAACTGAGTTCCAGCGCGGGCACGGTGAGCCAGGTGCGCGAGTGCGCCCAGCGCTTGCAGGCAGTGGCCAAAGCCAGCGGCACGGCGGTATTCATCGTGGGGCATGTCACAAAAGAGGGCGCCATCGCCGGGCCAAAAGTGCTGGAGCATATTGTGGACACGGTTTTGCAATTGGAGGGCGACCGGTTTCACGCTTTCCGGGTGCTGCGCAGCCAGAAGAACCGCTTTGGGGCCACCAGCGAAATTGGCGTGTTTGAAATGCGGGGCGATGGGATGGTCGAGGTGAAAAATCCCAGCGAGGCGTTTTTGGCCGAGCGCATGAGCAAC
Source organism: Thermoflexales bacterium (assembly GCA_035433205.1). Lineage (GTDB taxonomy): Bacteria > Chloroflexota > Anaerolineae > J036 > Brachytrichaceae > DAORUN01. The sequence goes on from DAORUN010000122.1 coordinate 4,462, forward strand.
GCCCCCGGCAGCGCGGTGGCGGTGACGATGGAAGGCACGCGCCCGCTGCTGGTCGAAGTGCAGGCGTTGACCTCGCCCACCCAAAACCCCATGCCGCGCCGCACGGCCAATGGGTTTGATTACAACCGTCTGTTTATTTTGCTGGCGGTGCTGGGCAAGCGCGTGGGTGTGCGGCTGCACGAGCATGATGTGTTTGTGAACATCGTGGGCGGGCTGGAGATTGACGAACCCGCCGCCGACCTGCCCTGCGCGGTGGCCATCGCCAGCGCGGTGAAAGGCGTGCCCGTGCCGATGGATATGGCGATTATTGGCGAAGTAGGTCTGAGCGGCGAGTTGCGCAGCGTGGGCCAGCTTAACGCCCGGCTGAACGAGGCGGCCAAATTGGGGTTCTCGCGCTGCATTGTGCCAAAAACCGCCCGCCCTATTGAAAAAGTTCCGCCAGAGTTAAAACTGCTGGTGGCGCGCAGCTTGGGTGAGGCGCTTGATTTGGCGCTGAGCGGGGCAGGTGAACGGGCATAGGATAATGTGCGCGCAGGCTCTTGATGTCAGATAACAGTATTAATCGTCCCGACTTTGACGCGATTGTTTCGCTTGTTCCGCAAAAAGCAAAAACTTTGGATCTGGGCTGCGCCGATGGCATTTTGCTGGCGCGGCTGACCAGCGAGAAGCAGGTGATCGCCCGCGGGGTGGAGATTGACGAATCCAAAGCGCGCGCGGCCATTGCGCGGGGGCTGAGTGTTCGGCAGGGCAACATTGAAGAAGGCCTGGCCGATTATCCCGATGCCGCGTTTGATTATGTGATTTTGAGCCAGACGCTGGCGTATTTGAATTACCCCGCGCCGGTGGTGCGCGATATGTTGCGGGTGGGCAAATTCGCGGTGATCTCGTTTGACAACGCCGCGTATTGGCGAACGCGGCTGGTGGCGGCGCAAGGCAAGGGCTTTGGCGCGGCGGTGGGGTCAAACTCCCCGCGCGAGAGAGCCATCACCCTGAGCCAGTTTGAGGAATTTTGCGCCGCGCAGGGCGCAAAAATTGAGCGCAGTTTGTTGCTGGGGCGGCGCTGGCACACCACGCTGCCCTCGTGGCGGGCAAAAATGGCGGTGTATGTCATCCGGGCGGGGTAAAGACGGTTTGCCGCCACCGGATAAATCCGGCGGCTAGAGGATGGAAAACCCGCCAGCGGGTTTCCTGATGATTAGGCGGCAGATTTTATCTGCTACCGGCAACTTTGAGCGAATTATTTGGAGTAATCGGAATAATCGCGCGGTTTTGGCTCTTTTTACTTTGTTATAATTAACCTTTGTTCGCCGCAGAAAGCAGGTGGCCCGCAAGGGCCTGAAAGCAGCGTTCGCAGAAATGCGCCGCCGCGCCCGCCGAGGTGAGAAAGCAACGGAAATTTATTTCCCGCGTAAAACGCACTCAGTGCGCCTCGTTCTGCATGAATGAGGCGCATTTTTTATTGCGAAGGCGAACTGCAGAAATTTATAAACCGAGGAGGTGAATACATTGGCAGTTTCAAAAGAAAAGAAGGAACAAACACTGGCTGGATATGCGGAGTTGCTGGCGAAAAGCAACGCCATCATCATTACGAAATATGGCGGCATGAGCATGCCCCAGCTAGACAAGGTGCGCAAGCAGGTGCGCGCGGCAGAGGGTGAGTTTCACATCACCAAGAACACGCTGATTAAGAAGGCGTTGGCCGAGAGAGGCATGAACGTGCCCGACGAGTGGCTGACCACTTCGACGGCGATGAGCTTTTGCTTCAAGGATCCATCTGCCGTTGCTAAAGCGGTGGGCGACCTGAACAAAGAGTTTGAGGTGTTCAAGCCCGTTGGTGGTTTGGTGAGCGGACACGCGATTGATTCCAAGGGTGTAAAGGAATTGGCGTCATTGCCGCCCATCGAAACGCTTCGCGCTCAGATCATTGGCGTGTTGCAGGCTCCGGCCAGCGGCATCGTCGGCGCGATCAACGCCGCCATTGGCGGTGTGGCGTATGCTTTGCAGGCCAAGGTTGATAAAGAGCAACCCGCAGCCGCATAAATAAGACCCGGCTGACCGGGATGACAAGGTTGAAGGGGATGACCCATCAACAAACAAATAAATACTAGCAACTAGCGCTAGCAACTAAAAAAAGAGGATTTTGAAATGGCAGATTTGAACGCGATTGTTGAGCAACTGAGCAGCCTGACCCTGATGGAGGCCGCCGAGTTGAAGAAGATGCTTGAAGAGAAGTGGGGCGTGACCGCCGCCGCTGCTCCCGTGATGATGGCCGGTGGCGCCGCCCCGGCTGCCGCCGCCGCCGCCCCGGTTGAGGAGAAGACCGAGTTCGACGTGATTCTGGATGATGTTGGCCCCAAGAAGATTGAGGTCATCAA
>DAORUN010000122.1:6936-8128 GCA_035433205.1 Thermoflexales bacterium
AACCGGGCTGAATGTGCAAAAAGGCCAGTGCGTGTTTATCAGCGCGGAGCTGGCCCACGCCGAGATGGTTCGGCTGATTGCCGCCGAGGCCTACAAAGTTGGCGCGAAATATGTGCGGGTGGAATGGCGCGACACGCCCATTCAAAAGGCGCGGTTTTTGCACAGCGACCCAGCGCATTACGAATACTCGCCGGAGTTTGAAGTTGCCATGTATAACAACATGGCGCAGGGGGGATGGGTGCGCCTTGCGCTCACCGGCGATTCCTTCCCAGATATCTTTGCGGATGTGGACCCGAACGTGATGCGCCGCGTAAACACCGCCCGCTCAAAAGCCATCAAGCCATACACAAACGCGATAATGGCGAACAAATTTCAGTGGTGTGTGGCGGCTGTGCCCACCACCGCGTGGGCGCAAAAAATATTCCCGGGGATGGAACCCGCGCAGGCCATGGATGAGCTTTGGCGGCTGATATTCCTCATCACCCGCGCCGACCAGCCCGACCCCGTGGCCGCGTGGGATGCGCATGATGCCGCCCTGCGCCGCATCGCCACCGATCTGCGCGAGCGCGGCGTGCGCACGCTGCGCTTCTTTGACCCATCGCCCAACGCCGAAGGTAAACCCAGCACAGATTTGCGCGTGGGCTTGACTGATGCCCCGTTTTGGGTGGCGGCGGGCAGCAACACCCAGGATGGCGTGCGGTTCTTCGCCAACATCCCCACCGAGGAAATTTTCACCTCACCGCACCGCCTGCGGGTGGATGGGTATGTGCGCACCAGCAAACCCAGCTTCCCGATGGAGCGCGAAGTGGTGGACGCCACGTTTTACTTCCAAAACGGCGAAGTGCAAAAATTTACCGCCGCGAAGGGCGCAGACACGCTGGCCCAGTTTTTTGAAATTCGCAACGCCAAATTTTTGGGCGAGGTGGCCCTGGTGGATGACCGATCTCCCATCAACCAGGCCGGTGTGTTGTTTTACGACACCCTGTTTGATGAGAACGCGGCCTGCCATATTGCGTTTGGCACTGCCTACGATGAGGGCTTGATTGGCGCGGAGTACATGACCACCGAAGAAAAGTTTGCGGCGGGCCTAAACGATGCCGACACGCACGTGGATTTTATGATTGGCACGCCCACCATGAACGTGACTGGCCTGTGCGCCGATGGCCGCGAGATTGCCGTGATGCGCGAGGGG
>DAORUN010000122.1:8228-10429 GCA_035433205.1 Thermoflexales bacterium
TTTCACCACCACCAGCGTCTGGTCGTCAAACGGCGGCTCATCGCCCGCGTGGGCGCGCACGGCGGCCATGATGCCCGCCACGATGTTCTCTGCGGACAAGCCACACAACTGCTCAAACTTTTGGCGCAAGCGGGGCACGCCAAACTCCTCGCCCTCGCTGTTTAGCGCGTCAATCAGCCCATCGGTGTAGAGCATCAGCGCATCGCCGGGCTGCATCAACACAGACTTTTGCTCCAGCGAGATGTCCTCAATTGCCCCCAGCGCAATGCCCTCTGCGCGAAGTTCTTGCGCCCGCCCGTTTTGGCACAACATGGGCGGGTTGTGCCCGCCGCTGGCGTACTCCACCAGCCCGCTGGCCGGATGCCAAATAGCGTAAAACGCGGTCACAAACATATCCGAACGCGTGTCTTGCATCAAAATGCGGTTGGCCCGCGCCAGCGTTTGCGCGGGCGGGCGGCCGGGCGGCATTCCGCCCAACGCCGATGAGCGGATGAGTGTGCGCGTGACGGCCATGAACAACGCCGCTGGCACGCCCTTGTCGGCCACATCGGCAATGGCCAGCCCCCAGCGGTTTTCTGGCAAACGGATGAAATCGTAAAAGTCGCCGCCCACCTGCCGGGCGCTATCCCACGCCGCGCCCACGCTCCATCCCGCTACCTGCGGTGTTTTGCGCGGCAAAAAGCTGGTCTGAATCTCGCGCGCCACATCCAACTCCTGCTCCATCCGCTGAGACGCCAGCGAGTCGCGGTACAGCCGGGCGCTATCCACCGCCACCGCCACCTGCTGGCCCAGCGCCTCCAAAAACTTTGCGTCATCGGCCAAAAAAGCGTTGGATTTGTCAGATTGCAAATCCAGCGCGCCGGCCACCGTGTTGTCAATCCAAAGCGGGATGGCCGCTTCGCTGCGGGTGGCAGGCATGTTTGGCGCAAACAAAAAGCGATCATCGTTGGTGATGTCTTGCGCCACAATCAGGCGTTTCTCGCGGATGCAGGTCGCCATCAGCCCGGCCTCTGGCCCGGTGCGCCCGCCCACCTCCCTGGGCACGGTCGAGGCGCGGCACACAATCAGCCCGGTGGTTTCATCCAGCACATACAGCCCAACCGCATACATGTTGAAGGAATCCCGGATGGCGCTGACCACGCGCGGGAGCAGCGCGTCAATATCCAAAATGGCCGCTGTTTGGGTGGCTACGTTGTCCATCAACTCAAGCTGCTCGGCGCGGCGGCGTTCGCGCTGCAAGGCGCGGGCGTTCAAAATGGCCGCCGCCGCCTGATTGGCGATGATGCTGAGCGCGCGCAAGTGCGCCTCGGTATACGCGCCCGCTTGTTGCGAGGCGATGGACATCGCGCCAATCACCTGGTCGCTGGCGATGAGCGGCACATACAAAATGGAGCGCGGCGGAAACGGGCTGACCGCTTTTGGCTGGGCGGGCAGGCTGTCTTTTTCCTGCTCAAAATCGCGGATGAGCAGCGGCTGCCCGCTCTTGCGCATCCACGCCACCACCGATGAGCCATCATCCAGCCGAAAGGAGACATTTTCTTGCCGCTGGCCGCGCAAAGACCGCACCCGGGTGTGATACCAACTGCCCTCATAGACCCCAAGGTGGAAGGAGCTTGTATCCACCAGCCTGCCCGCGCGGTCAAACACCAATTCGCACAGCGCGTTTTCATCCAGCCGGGCGGAGGCAATGGCGCCAACGGCTTCGCTCAGCGCGGTCAATTCTTCCACGCGGGCCACCAGCGCCCGCCGCGAGGCTTGTCTTTGCCGCCAAAAGACAAACACCCCCGCCAGCCCCATCAGCCCGATGAGAACCAGCGCCGCCAGCGTTTGCGTGGAAAGAAAGGTCACAGAACCCAATATACCGCTGTTGCTTGGTATTGGGTAACGCGCATCAAGCAGTCCGACTGCTTGCCGGGCAGGTTTTTGGCTTTCCCAAACTTTAGCAGTCCGACTTCTAACCACATGACACCGCTGGGAGTGACAATGCTTTGTTATCCAAGGCAGCGGATAAAATCCGCCGCCTAAGCAATGGAGAAACCCGCCTGCGGGTTTTCCAACTGAGTAGCCGCCGGATTTATCCGGTGGCGGCAATATACGCATATCCTGTCAGAACGATTCATTCGGAATACACTGAAAAGCAACCCGTGTATCATCTTCCCCGCATGTTCAAATATGTGGCGTGGGTGATGGCCCTTTTGGCG
>DAORUN010000123.1:0-10326 GCA_035433205.1 Thermoflexales bacterium
GTAATTCGTAATTCGTAATTCGTAATTCGTAATTCGTAATTCGTAATTCGTAATTGAAACTATGCCTGACCGACGATATTGGAGACACTTCGATTACCTGCTGGTGGTCATCCTCGCCCTGGTGCTAACCGGCGGCGTGGCGATGGTATTCAGCGCGGCGCGAGGCGACCCGCAAATTGCCAGCACGCCCGTGAACCAGGCCATCACCGCCATCGTTGGCTTTGTGGCGCTGGCCCTGGTCGCCATCATGGATTACCAGCTTCTGGGCAATCTCTCGCGGTTTTTGTATGGCCTCACAGTGGCCGCGCTGGCGCTGGTGCTGGTGGTGGGCACAGAAAACTTTGGCGCGCGGCGCTGGTTCAACCTGGGCGGGTTTGACCTGCAACCGGGCGAGATAGCCAAACTGGCGATGGTCGTGGTCATCGCCAATTTCATCTCCAGCCGGCAGGGCAAATACTCGTATATCTCCACCATCATTTTGTCTGGGGTAATGCTGGCCCCGGTGATTTTGCTGATTTTGCTGGAGCCAAACATGAGCACCGCGCTTACCATTTTGTTTGTGTGGATGATCATGATTTTTGTGGGCGGCTTGGGCAGCGAGCAAATGCCGTACGTGCTGAGCGCAGGCATCGTGCTGGTGGTGATGATGGTCGGGTTATCTGTGCTGGGTTCGGGGGTGGATGTGGCCCCGGCGGGCGCAAGCGCCATCCCCACCCCGGCGGCCAGCGCAGCCAACCCTGCCGCCACACCCACGCCCGCGCCGGGCGGTTTCTCGCTTGTGCAAGATTATCAGATCAAACGTGTGCAACAACTTTTATTCGGCGCAAAAACCCCCGGCGAGACCTATCAGGCCGATCAGGCTCTCATCGCCCTGGGGTCTGGCGGGCTGTTTGGGCAGGGATTTTTGCAAGGCCAGCAAAGCCAGCTGCGCTTTTTGCCCGTGCGCCACACCGACTTTATTTTCTCGGTTATTGGCGAGGAGTTGGGGCTGGTGGGCTGCTGTTTGTTCATCGCCCTCATCATGGGCATTGTGCTGCGCTCATTCCGCGCGGCATGGATCTCGCGTGACACGTTTGGGCAGTTGCTCTGCACCGGCGTGGGCGCAATCATCTTTTTGCAAACCTACATCAATTTGGGAATGCAAGTGCAAATGTTGCCGGTCACAGGCGTGGTGCTGCCCTTCGTGAGTTACGGGCGCTCCAACCTTATCGCCCTGATGGCCGCGCTGGGGATTGTGGAAAGCGTGGTGATGCGTCACCGGCGCCTGGAGTTTTAAAAGGCAAGAGCGCAGGGTGAAACTTCTTGCTTCACCCTGCGCTCTTTTACTGCATTTTCACCAGCACGGGCGCCTTGGCCCAAAGTGTCTCAAGCCGGTAAAACTCGCGCTGAGATGGCGCAAAGATATGCACCAGCAAGTTGCCGTAATCCAGCAACAACCAGCCAGAGCTGCCGGTGCCCTCTACCCGGTAGGCTTTTGAGGCAAGATCCACGCGCAATTTCTCCTGCACGTTGTCGGCAATCGCGGCAATCTGGCGCTCGTTGGAGCCAGAACACACCACGAAAAAATCGGCAACGGGAGAGAGTTCGCGCAGATCGAGCAAAATGACATCGTCCGCTTTTTTATCCGCGGCCGCTTCAACGGCGGCACGCGCAAGAGTTAATCCATCCACTGCAAAGATTATAAATTACGAATGACGATTGAGGATCAAATCCCTCTGTCTGCGCTCATTTGCGCCCATGACGCCAATTCTTTATTCTTAATTTTTAATCCTCAATTCAAGCAGGCTATACTTTTACCCACATGGACACGGGGATTGGGATAGCCCTTGGCTTTTTGTTACCCGCCGGTTTGTGGCTGGTTTTAACTGCCGCCGCGCCGCGCGGGCAAGAAAACCACGCCGCTGCCAGCGGGATGCTCGCCATCGCCATCGCCACGCTGGCGTTCTTCGCGTTTGGGTTCGCCTTTTTTGCAGGAGGCCTTGGCGCCACGCTCGGCCTCAAGCAGTTCGCCGCGCTCTCCAGCTATGCCGCCGCGCCCTTGGGCGGGCAAATGTGGGGCGTGATTGGCCTGCGCGGCTTTGCGCTATCCAACACCGGTGTGAATGAGCTTTTGCTTTGCATGACCTATTTGCCGCTGGCGCAAACCGCCTCCGTGCTCACCACCTCGGCTTTATACCGCCGCGTCTCATACCCCGCGCAGGCGCTGGCCGCATTTTTGGCGGGCGGCGTTCTTTTGCCCATCATTGGTTTTTGGGTGTGGGGTGGCGGATGGCTGGCCCGGCTTGGCGTGGGCGCATCACTGGGGCACGGCGCGGTTGACCTGAACGGCCTGACTTTGGCTGCGCTGGTCGCGGGCGCCGTTGCCGCCGCGTGGCTGGCCCGGTTGCCCCGCGCAACGCTCGCGCCCGTGTTGCCCGCCGCTGGGCTGCCCATGCGGGCGTTCGCGGGCATGGCGCTTGCGCTGGCTGGGCTGATGGGTTTTGCGGCGACCTCGCCTTTGCTAAAAAGTTTGGGCGCGGGCAGCCTGGCTGGCCTCGCCATCAACGGCGCGGCGGGCATGGCGGGCGGCGCGCTCACGGGGATGGCGTATGCGGCATTTGTGTCTCGGCGGGCCGACACCTTGCTGGCCGTGCGCTGCGCCCTGGCCGCGCTCATAGGCATTGCGGCGGGCGGGGCAACCCTGCCGCCGCTGGTGGCGCTGCTGATGGGTCTGGGGATGGGCATCGCCATGCCGGTGGTGGATTTTGCGATCAAACAAAAACTGCACCTGCCGGATGACGAATTTGCGATTGCGGGAATTTTCCTGCCCGCCCTGCTTGGCATGATCTTGCCTGGGTTGTTTGCGCAGGGCAACATTGGCGCAGGCTGGAACGGCGTTGGCGCCGAGCAATATCTTGGCGTAAAAGGTCTGGGCATCGTGGGCATTTTGGGCGCGGGGTCTGCGCCAGACATGGGCCAGTTGAGCGCGCAATTCATCGCGGTGGCGGTGGTGTGCGCAATTGGCGGCGCGTTGGGGTTTGCCTTCGCGCGGGTGTTTGCGCCCGCGCCCAACCCATCAGACGCAGCAGAGAAAGTGACCGGCGCGAAATCCATCACCCCGCCCACCCTGGATGCGGAAGCAGAAGGAACGCCGTATACGCCGCCAGAAGAACAACTGGCCTTGCTCCTGGAGTTGCCTGCGATCATGCCGGTGGCGCCTGCCAGCGCGCCAGACCAGCCGCATGGCGAAACGCCACAACCCGAGCCGTCGCCTTCCACGCCAAACCAACTCCGCACAGAGGGCGGCATTTTGGCGCGGCTGCGCAACATGCAGGCCCAGCGCGACCGCCCTGCCGCGCCAAAACAAGCGCGCAAAGTGGCCTACCCCACCCGCGTGGGCGGGCGAAGGCTTTTCACGCGGCCCGTGGCCGAAGAACAAGAGCCTAAAAGTCTGTGAGGCCTTTGGAGTCTTGCTGCTTTGCCGTCATTGCCAAAGACGCGGTGAGCCAAAACAGCGTGACCGAGTTGTGAAAGTCTATGTTAAAAAAGTAGTGATCTAGCACACCGCTGAGCAACGCCCCCAAAATTGCGCCAAAGGCCCCCAGCCAAATTGCGGCGCGCGGCTCTTGGGCGCGAATGCGCGGCCAGGCGCGAAACCCATCCACCAGAAAAGCCAGCATGACCAGCACAAACGCGGTCAGCCCGGCCAAGCCCATTTGCTGGGCGATGAGCAAATACATGGATGACACGCCGATATACAAATCCACATCGGGCGTATCGGTAAAGCCCACGCCAAACACGGGGTAGCGCTCAATCAGGCGGAAGGCGTCTTTGTATTCGCCAAAACGCATTTGGGTGGCAAGGTCTTTGCCCGCAAATCCCTCGGCAAAATGCTGAACCAGGTTGCGCGTTTGCGGCAAAATCAAAATCAAAGCCAGCGCAATCAGCATCACCGGGATGAGGCGGCGATACTTGAACGCGGCCATAAACAGCGCGGCAAACGCCAGCCCCAGCATGGCCGAGCGCGAGACGGTGAGAACCAGCGTGAGGCCAATCAGCCCAAGACAGCCAAACACAACCAAACGCGGTAAAACCGGCTTTGGCGAGAACGCCTGCGCCAGCGCAATCGCGCCGGTGATCATGAGGTAGCCGCCAAACGCGTTGGGGTCAATCCACAAACCAATGGCGCGTTTAAGACCAGCGGGGTCGTCGTTGACAAAACGCAGCACGCCATCGCCATACGGGTAGGCAAAAACACGCAGCGAGGAGAGCAGCCGAATGGCGAGATCGTTGTTGATGAGGTAGAAGAAAATGCCAATCAGGGCGGCCATCGCCCCAAACACAATGATGCCCTGCACGGCGCGGCGCATCATGCCGCGCCACGAAAGAATATCTACAAACACAAACACCATGAGCAGCGTGCCCACCAGCTCTGCAAAACGGCGAATGACCAGCGTGGTGAGCGCCCCGTTTGGAATGCCGACGATGAACGTGGCAATGGCAACGCCAATCAAGGCAAGCATGGGCCAGGTGATGGCGCTCGCGGGGGATGGCGCTTGCGCACGCGCGCCACGCCCAAACAAAAGCCACGCGCCAAAGGTCAAAATTAAACCGCCATCCAGCAGGGTGGGCTTAAAGCCAATGCTCACCGGCGAGGCGATGCGCGGCAAAAGCGCGATGACCGCGATGATGATGAGCAGCCCGCGCCGCGCGTCTTTGAGCGCCCAAAGCGAAGCCAGCCCAATCGCCATCGCCCCCAGCAGGTAAAGCGGGTTTACCGCGCTGGCCGCCAGCCCAACCATGCCACCCAACGCCACGCACAAAACGGCCACCGCCAGCCATTGGTTGCGGGTCAGCCATCCAAAAATTCGCTCTTTGGCGGATGGGTTTTGGGCGGGCGAAAGCGTTGACTTCATTTTTCATTATCACCGCAGAGACGCGGTGAATTTCATTTTGTAAATCTAAACGAGGCAATCATATCTTTGAACGTCGCATCGTATTGTGCCGGGTCGCTTTGTTTAAGCGTGTAGGCCACGACCAAAAAATAAGTTAAGCCGCGCCTGGTGATGTACATCGTCCCGCGCAAACCGTGGTCGGTGTTGGAAATTTCGGAGCGCAAGGCTTCCTCTCCGCCCAGAGTGGTTGTTATCGGCTCGGTGGGCGAGTTTTGGCCAATGCCTTGTTTCACGCTGTTCCAAATTTCTTGCAGGCTGATGGCATCCTGCTGAGGCGCGGTCGTTATTACCAACGCGGCCCCTTGCGCGCGCTGGGTGGCAATCAGCTCGGCCGTGCCAAATTCGACGATGAGGTTTTGCTCGCTGGCCTGCCAATCTGCTGGATACGCGATGGAAAAGCCGTTTACCGCGCTGGAGTGCGTTTTCCATCCAGCCGGGACAACCGGCGTGGCGATGGGCCGCAAAGTGGGCGTTGGCTTTAGCGCCTCAACCAACGCATCGGCCTGCGCCTGCCCGCACGATGCAAGAAGAAGAGCGCCAAGGGCGAGAGCAATAATTTTTATTGGTTTCAAGATAGTTTTGATAACGTGTAAATTTGTAACGTGTAATTTGTAAGCGCGGGCCTGGCACAAACTTACAAATTACATATTACACGTTACACTTTAAGCCTCATCGTATTGTAAACTTAGCCCAGAGGTATACGCATGAAACCAAGATTTATCATCGGCATCGCCGTTATCCTGATTGCAGTGACGGCCATCATGGGTTTTACAATCGCGGGGAACAGCAGCCTTGAGGTGAAAGTGAGCGAGTTGCTGGCCAAAAAAGCCAGCGGGCAAGACCTCTCGCAAAAGGCGTTCAAGCTAACCGGGTTTGTGGTGGGCGACAGCATCGCCTACGACCCAAAATCGCTGCATTTGGAGTTTGACATCGTGACCTCGCGCGAGGAACTGGTGAGCAGTGTTAAAACCGCACCGCGAATGCGCATTGTGTACACCGGCGCAAAACCAGACACGCTGGATAACGAGGCGCAGGCCATTGTGACCGGCAAGCTGAGCAATGACGGCAAGTTTTACGCGGGCAACAGCCCAGATGCCCTGCTCTTGCAATGCCCCACCAAATACGAATCGCAAAAGACCGCCAGCAATTAAGAAAGTGCAAAGTGCAAAGTTTGGGCAAGCCAAAATATGCGGCTCATCCGTATTTAATTTTTTTTATAAAACTCTAAGCACTTGCATCACTTTGAACTTTGAACTTTGAACTAGAAAAATGATCACCGACCTCGGCCAAATTTCCGTCATCTTCGCCCTCATCGCGTGCGTGTATGCCATTTTTGCCTCTTGGCTGGGCGCAACGAGAAATGATGCCCGGCTTGTGCAAAGCGGGCGAGCCGCCGCCGCCATGACCTTCCCGCTGGTGCTGGTGGGCGCCATTGGGCTTTGGGCGGCCCTGCTTGGGCACGATTTTGGCGTGAAATATGTGGTGGGGGTTTCTTCGTACTCCACGCCGTTGATCTTCAACATCACCTCGCTTTGGGGAAGCCAAAACGGCTCCATCTTGTTTTGGAACTTGCTCATGTCTGGGTTTGTGTGCGCAGCGATGGTGAAAGAATGGAAAGACGACAAGCCCCTGCTCCCCTGGGTCACGCTGGTCATGTCCGTCATCCTCGGTTTTTTTATTTTTGTCAATCTCATCGCCGCCAATCCATTCGCGCGGCTAGACTTTCCCCCATCCGATGGCAACGGGCTAAACCCGCTTTTGCGCCATCCCGGAATGATTATTCACCCGCCCATGCTCTACGCCGGATACACAGGGTTCATCATCCCGTTTGCGTATTGCGTGGCCTCGCTCATCACGCGGCGCAGCGATGCCCTTTGGGTGCGCGCCTCGCGCCGAAGCGCGCTGATCGGCTGGGCCTTCCTCACCGCTGGTTTGGTGTTGGGCGGGCGCTGGGCGCACGATGTGTTGGGCTGGGGCGGCTACTGGGGCTGGGATCCATCCGAGAACATGCCATTTGTCACCTGGCTGGTGGGCACGGCCTTTTTGCACTCGGCCATGATTCAAGAAAAGCGCGGCATGTTCAAAAACTGGTCGGTCATGCTCATGATGATCACGTTTGGCAGCATGTTTTTTGGCACCTCGTTCATTCGCAGCGGGCTGCTCACCAGCGTGCACGCCTTTGCCCAAAGCAACCTCGCGCCGCTGTTCTTTGGCTTCATGCTGTTCATGCTCATCGTCACCGCCGCGCTTTGGATTACGCGGCTGGACGCGCTGAAAAGTGACAACAAACTGGACGCGGGTTTCTCGCGCGAGGGCATCTTCCTTTTGCAAAATGTGCTGTTTGTCAGCGCGGCGTTCACCACATTTGTGGGCACCATCTTCCCCGTTTTGTCCGAGGCCATCAGCGGGGTGAAGATCACAGTTGGGCCGCCGTTTTACAACCAGGCGGTTGGGCCGCAGCTGCTCTTGCTGGTTTTTCTGATGGGTGTCGCGCCGCTTTTGGCGTGGCGCAAGGCCAACGGGCAATCCGTGCTTCGGCAATCCATCGTTGGCATTGTGGCGGCCATTTTGGTGGCCGTTTTGTTGATGGCTTTTGGGGGCGTGCGCGAGCCGGTGGCGTTGCTGGGGTTTGCGCTGTGCGGGTATACCCTCGCGCAACAACTCACAGAATACGTGCGCGGCGTTCGCGCTCGCGTTAAAAATTTGGGCGAGGGTTATCTGGCCGCGCTGGGCCGCCTCTTCCAAAAAAACCAGCGCAAATACGGCGGATACCTCATCCACATTGGTGTGATTTTGCTGGCGATTGGCGCCATCGGCAAAGGCTTTTTTGGCACAGATGTCATTCGTTCGGCGGGGCTGAACGAGTCATTCAATTACAGCGGTTACACCTTCACGTATCGCGGGATTCAAGAAGTGCCGTGCGATTTTGACGATTGCCAAACCGTGCAAGGCAAAGTTCTGGTTCAGCGGGCAGATGGGTCTGTGATGGGCGGGCTTTACCCGCACAAAGATGTCTTCCCCAAGACCGGGCAAAGCTCCACGATTGCCGACACAACCGGCACGTTTAACGAAGAGGTGTATGTGATTTTGGCGGGCTGGGAGAACAACGGCGAGACCGCCTCGTTCCAAATTTACATCAACCCGCTGATTAACTGGGTGTGGGTTGGCGGCATTGTGATGATCATTGGATTCTTCGCCGCGTTCTGGCCGCACGAGGAGACCGCGCCAAAGCCCGCCCGCGCGTCCTCGCCCGCGCCCGCAGGAGCCAACGCGTGATGAAGTTTTTCTTTTCACCGCAGAGACACAGAGGCGCAGAGAAATTCAAGGAAGCACGCCCCTTCACTCAATTTGTTGAAAAGTGTTTAATTCTTTAAAACAAAATGACCGCTAACCCTGATTTGGGAAGATTTTTGTTCGCTCTACTTTTGTGGGGAATTGGATTCTTTCTTCAATATTTCGGGCAAAGAGGTTGGATTGCGCCTCAGTGGTTAAAGTATTTTCTTGGAGTTTGGAAAAAGGATCAAAGAGTGAGTTTTGTCGGGGCGATTTGGCAACTTTGGGGACTTGAGGCATTTATCTTTTTACGTCCAGTGTTTTTCGACGTGATCCCTGAAGGTTTTGGGAGTTTCATATTTTTGGGCGCCTCTTTCTTTGCTAATATATTCATACTAAAAAGGCTGTTAAGAGAAGATAAAGATAATCGCAAAGTTGGCAGTAACACGATGAAGAACTTGGAAAGATTTCTTGCTTGTTTCTCTCACAAGATAACAGGCTCATGCCCACGTATTTCAGAAAATACTCTACGCCTCTGCACCTCTGCGGTGATATCTTTTCTGCTCGCCTTCGTCATCGCCTTGCCCGTTTTGGCGCAGGCACCCATTGATGACAATACGCTGGACGTGGCGAAAAAGCTGAACTGCCCCACTTGCGGCGGGCGCAACCTTGCAGATTGCCCCACTGACACCTGCAACCAGTGGAAGCAGGAGATCGCCTCGCAGTTGGCGGCGGGAAAATCGCAGGCGCAGGTCATCTCATATTTTCAAGACCGGTTTGGCGTAACGGTGATGCAAGAGCCGCCCAAGAGCGGGCAAACACTTTTGTTGTGGCTTGTGCCCGCGTTGGCATTTGTGGCGTTTGCCATCCTTGGGGTGATGGCGCTCCGGCGGGCTTCGGCGCGGGCGCAGGTCGCGCCATCCGCTGGGCCATCACCCACCCCGCCCCCCAGCGACGACCCTTACGCGCAACAAATTGAGGATGAAGCAAAATGAAAAAATAAGAAACGAGAAATAAGAAAATACGGCGCAGCAAAATTTCTTGTTTCTCATTTCTTATTTCTTGAATTTCAACAATGAAAAATAAAAAACCTTTACTCGCAATCATCCTCGGCGTGGTGGCGGTGGCGCTGGTGGCCGGGCTGTTCATCGCGGGGATGGATGCCGCGTCGCGCCCAGGCAAACGCCCAGAGGTGGGCAGCAAAGCCCCCGATTTCTCCATCCCCCTGTACGAGGGCTACCGCAACGGCCTGCCCGAAAAAATAAAACTGTCTGACCTGCAAGGCAAGGTGGTGGTGATGAATTTTTGGGCGAGCTGGTGCGTGGAATGCCGCAAAGAATCGGATGCGCTGGAAGCCCTGCACCGCGCCTACAAAGACAAGGGTTTGGTGATGCTGGGCGTGGATTATCTGGATACGGAGAAACCCGCCCGCGAGTATTTGAAACAATACAACACAACATACGCGGTGGGCGAGGATTTGCAGCAAAATATCGCGCGGGCATATCGCATCACCGGCGTGCCAGAGACATTTTTTATAGACAAAAAAGGCGTCGTGCGCGAGGTCGCTATTTTGCCGTTGAGCGAGGCGCAATTAAACGCCACGGTCGCAAAACTTTTAGCCGAATAAAACAGACGGAAGACGGAGGACGGGAGACGGATTTTGGCCGTCTTCGGTCTTCCAACTTCCGTCCAGAAAAATCATGGGACTTGGAACTTTAATCATGGCCGTCGCGTTGGCGATTGTGGCCGGGGTGATCATCGCGTTGCCGCTGTTTGAGCGCAAAACGCCCGCGCTGGCTGCCCCCACCCGCCTTGAGCAATTGGAGGCCGAGCGCACCGCCAGCGTCCGGGCCATCCGCGAATTGGATGAGGACTTTCGCACGGGCAAAATTGGCGAGGCCGATTACGCCGCTTTGCGCCCGGCGCTGGTTCAGCGCGGGGCAAACGCGTTGCGAGAGTTGGACGGGTTAACTCCAGCGCTCGGGGTGGTTGAAACATCAGCTAGCGCTCGGGGCGCTCAAAAGAATAATGATATTGACACGCAGATTGAGGCGCAAGTTCTGGCGCTGCGCAAGCGCACAGCCGCCTGCCCCAAATGCGGCAAACCCATCGCCAAAGA
>DAORUN010000124.1:0-9976 GCA_035433205.1 Thermoflexales bacterium
TTGAGCCTGCGACCGCCGCCGACCAGAGCGCCATCACCCAAATGTTGCAAGAGAACCGTTTGATTTACGAGGACCTCATCCCGCCGCATTTGGCGCATTTTTTGGTGGCGCGGGTTGATGGAGCGCTGGCTGGCGCGGTTGGCCTTGAACTCTTTGGCGCGGTCGGGCTTTTGCGCTCTTTGGTTGTGCGGGCCAGCCTGCGCGGGCGCGGGTATGGGCAGGCGTTGGTGGCCGCGCTGGAGCGTTACGCGCTGGGCGCGGGCGCGCGCGAGCTGTTTTTGCTCACCGAGACCGCGCCCGATTTTTTTGCGCGGCTGGGTTACCAGAAAACTCCTCGCGCCGAGGCGCCCGCGCCTTTGCAAGCCACATCAGAATTTGCCGGTTTGTGCCCGCAAAGCGCCATCTGCATGAAGAAAATGGTGCAGCCCAGCGCAGAAGATGTTTGGAATGAGCTGGCCGCGCCGTTGCGAAAATTTATTTTAAAACGGGTGAACAACGAAGGCGACGCCGATGACATTTTGCAAAATGTGTTTATGCGCATTCACTCGCATTTGGCTTTGCTGGATGACGCCGCGCGTTTGGAAAGCTGGGCTTACCAAATTGCGCGTAACGCGATCATAGATTTTTACCGCGCCAGAAAACCCATCATTGATTTGGAGGAAATCTCGGTATGGGATGAGCATGATGACGATGAGATACGCGATTGCATGTTGAAGAGTATGCAAACTTTCATCGCGTATCTGCCCGATGGGTATCGCGAGGCGGTTGAGCTGGAAGCGCAAGGCGTGCCGCAAAAAGAAATTGCCACGCACCTGGGGCTGTCTGTCAGCGGGGCAAAAAGCCGCGTTCAGCGCGGGCGGGGCATGGTGAAAGAGTTGTTCAACACCTGCTGCGAATATCAGTTTGACCGGTATGGCAAAGTGATTGATTACCGGCGCAAAAAGTAGATTATGCGCTCTGGCTTTTGCGCGCTGTCCAAACCGAAAGCGCGATCATGGCGATGGACAAAACCAAATAAATATAGTTTTGCGCAGCGCCGGGCGGCGTGTGCGAAAACACAACTGGTTTTAAAGACCCCGCCAACATGCGCCCGCATGTCTCTAAAAGTTGCACGGCCCACATCAACGGCACAAGCGAGCGGTAACGCAGAATCACAATCCATTGCAAAACCGCGTAGATGAGTTGCGCGCTTCCCCAAAGCGCAAAAGCGAACACAACTTCATCTGCGCCAGAAACGCTTAAATCCATGCCCGCGATGCTTCCCGCGCCGCCATCGGGCGCAAAAATGTGAATGAGGCTGCGCCCCAGCCCAATGGCAGCGATAACCACAAAAAGGTATAGCGGTATTTTTGACCCGCGCAGCGTGTTTGTGGCAACTTTTGGCAAAAGAATATCCATAAGCCTGGTTATAGCCCAGTTTTATCCGCGCGTTGAAAAAGAGTTCGCAAAGTCGCGCAGTTTTAACAAAAGCCCATCGCGCACTTCGCGAAAGGCGCGCAACTTCGCCTCGTCGCCTTCTTCCGCCGCGGGGTCTGGAAAACTCCAGTGAATGCGCTGGGCTTTGCCGGGAAAATGCGGGCAGGTTTGCGCCGCGTTGTCGCACACGGTGATGACGTAATCGAAGGGTTGGGTCACAAACTCATCCAACGATTTTGAGCGATGCTGGCTGATGTCCACCCCCAGTTCGGCCATCACCGTGATGGCAACCGGATTGACAAAAGAAGGTTTGCTGCCCGCGCTAAAAACCTCGCACGTATCATCCGCAACCCAGCGCAAAAGCCCCTCTGCCATCTGCGAGCGCGCCGAGTTGGCCGTGCACAAAATCAACACTCTTTTTTTATTGGTCATGCGCAAACCGTATCAAGTTTGCGTTAAATTGGGGTTAACGCATTGCGCAAGCCGAGGGGCGTTTTTGGAAATGATAAAATTAAACGTTCATTGGGGCGTCGCCAAGTGGTAAGGCAGCGGACTTTGGATCCGCCATTCGTAGGTTCGAATCCTGCCGCCCCAGCTTGAATTTCCTCTATTTGTAAACGCGCCCAAAATACATCAACTCCCAAATTCCAGCGTCTTCGGCTTTTTCAATCAGGTTTCCATCCACAAAATGCTCGCAGGTCACGCGGCCAGTGAAGCGCAAATACGCGCCATCAAACCGGGCCAGCTTTGCCAAAAATTTCATCGCGCCGTGAATCGAATCTATTAAAAGCGCGTCCTCAATGGTGCGGTCGCGCAAATAAGTGATTTTGTAGGCCTCGTTGCCATTTTGCCAAAGATAAACGACCTTGTTGGCCACCGGTTTGCCAGAACGCTCGTCCACAAACTCGTCTTCCAGCGAGAACGAAACTTTGCTGGCGTCATCCGCAATAATCTTGCCGTTTTTGGCCAGCATAAACACCGGATGATTCACGCCGCCATACGCCTTTTCCGCCGTGATGTAGCTGGTGATCATGGAGTATTCGCCCGCTTTGGCGCGGCCCCAATACCAGTGATGCATCAACTTGGGCATGGGCGCGTTGCCCCAGTTGTGATCGTGATACCCCACCCCGCCAAACGTTTTTTCCGCGCCGTTCACGCGCATTTTTATTTGCGCCTCGCCTTGCGGCACGGCTGGCAGCCACGCAAAATAATGCTCGTTTTGCTCGCCAAAATACAGATGGCCGGTGCCGGGCCGCCACGCCGGAACCTGCCCGGTCAGGCTCACATCCACCAAAATATCCGCGCTCTCAACGTGAATTTCGTAGGCGCGCAAATCGCCGCGAAAGTAATTTTCGCCCATCCGCACATCACACTTTTCGCGGCTGGATGAAAACGCTTGCGGCGCGGCTTTGATCTCCCAGAGTCGCTTTGGCTGGCCGGGTTCTTCCAACGTGACCATCACAAACGGCTTCAGGGCGCCCATCCTGCCCACAATTTGTTTTGTGGCGAACACAATCACCAGCGATGCGCCATCCGGCATCCGCGCGTCAAAATACCACCACTCAAACGTGTTTTTGCCGCCGCTGGTGCGCATCCCATCCTCAAACTGGGCAATTTGGGTGGGATGAATCCCCAGCCGCGCAAAGTCGTCTGGTTGGTTGAGAGAAAGCATGGCAATTACTAATTGTTAATTACGAATTTTTGCTTTTCGCACAGTTTTTCTTTTTGCCGGTGTCTTGGCCTTTCTGGTTTTCGTAATTCGTAATTTGTCATTCGTAATTGATAACGCCGCATCCCACACCTGCTGAACCCGATCCACCAAAATAATGTTCAGCGATTGGCGAACTTCGGGCGGCAGCTCATCCAAATCCGCCTCGTTGCGGCGCGGGATGATGACCGTCTTCATCCCCACCCGGTGCGCAGCCAGAATTTTCTCTTTGATCCCGCCCACGGGCAACACCAGCCCGCGCAATGTGATCTCGCCCGTCATCGCCACATCCGGCTTAACCAACCGCCCGGTGAGCAACGAAGCCAGCGCCGCGGCGATGGTGACGCCCGCGCTGGGGCCATCTTTGGGCTGCGCTCCGGCGGGCACATGCAGGTGAATATCGTGTTTCTCAAACACCGTGTCATCCAGCCCCAGGTCTTTGGCGCGGCTGCGCACATAGCTCAGCGCGGCCTGGGCGCTCTCGCGCATCACATCGCCCAACTGGCCGGTGAGCATAAATCCCTTGCCGCCGCGCATCAACGTGGCTTCAATAAAGACAACATCGCCGCCCACCGGCGTCCACACAAGGCCGGTGGCAACGCCGGGCATCTCGGTGCGCTCGGCGGCCTCAAAGTAATACTTGGGTTTGCCCAGCAATTCGGTCAGCTTCTCTTTGCCAACGGCCACCGGGAAGGCCGCCCGATCTTCGTAATATCGCGTGAGCAGTTTGCGGCAAATCGCGCCAATTTCCCGCTCCAGGTTGCGCACGCCAGCCTCGCGGGTAAAGTCGCGCATCAACTGAAGCAGGGCATCTGCGCTAAACGTGATCTCATCGGGCCGCATCCCGTTTTCTTTGATCTGGCGCGGCACAAGATAGCCCTGCGCAATATTGAGTTTTTCCTTCTCGGTGTAACCGCTCAACTGCAAAATTTCCATCCGGTCGCGCAATGGGCCGGGGATGGTCTCTAGCGTGTTGGCGGTGCACACAAAAATGGTTTGCGAAAGGTCAAACGGCACATCCAGATAATGATCGCGGAACTCGCGGTTTTGCTCCGGGTCAAGCACCTCCAGCAAAGCAGAGCTGGGGTCGCCGCGAAAATCGCTGCCCATCTTGTCCACTTCGTCCAGCATAAACACCGGGTTGTTGCTCTCTGCCCGCCGAATGCTCTGAATAATTCGCCCCGGCATGGAGCCAATATACGTGCGCCGGAAGCCGCGAATCTCGGCTTCATCGCGCACGCCGCCCAGCGAGATGCGGATGAACTTGCGGCCCATCGCCCGCGCGATGCTGGCCCCCAGCGAGGTTTTGCCCACGCCCGGCGGCCCAACAAAACACAAAATCACGCCTTCTCTCTCCGGGCGGATGTGGCCGGAAGCCACATCGGCTTTTTCTGCGGATGTGTTTTCCGCCGCGCTTTTTTCTGCAGCCAATTCCTGCCGCCGTTTGCGCACCGCCAAAAATTCCAAAATGCGGTCTTTGATGTCTTTCAGCCCGTAATGATCTTCATCCAGCACATTGCGGGCGCGCTGAATTTCCAGGCTGTCTGGCGTGGCTACTTTCCAGGGCAAAGAGGTCATCCAGTCCAAATACGTGCGAATCACGCCGTATTCGGCGGCCTGAGTGGGCAGTTTCGCCAGCCTGTCCAGCTCGCGCATGGCTTCTTTGCGGGCTTCATCGTTCATGCCGCTGGCCTCAATGCGCGCCCGGAACTCCTGCGCGTCCATTTGCTGCTCATCGGCCTCGCCCAGCTCGCGCTGAATGGCGCGGATTTGTTCGCGCAAAAAGTATTCGCGCTGAACTTTCTCCATCTCGCTGGTGGCCTCGGTCTGAATTTTTTTGCCAAGCTCCAGCACTTCCAGCTCTTTGTTCACCAGTTGGAGCAGGAACAACATTTTGTCGGGCAGTCCATTCATCTCCAGCAGCTTTTGCGCATCACCCAGCTCCATCCGCATATACGTGGCGATGGCGTACATGAGCTGGCGCGGATCCTCAATCCCTTGAATCATCTGCGAGAGGTCATCGGGCATGGAAGGGATCAGCTCGGCCATGCGCGCAAAACCCTGAATAAGATTGCGCCGCGTGGCCTCCAGCTCCAATGAGATTTGCCACGGCTCTGGCAGGGTCTCCACCTCGGCGATGATGTATGGCTCGCGCTCAATCACGCGCGTGATGCGGATGCGCTCAATGCCCTGCACCACCATATTCACCACGCCATCCGGCGATTTGAACATGCGCACGATGGACGCCAGCGTGCCCACGTCGTACAAATCTTCCAGCGTTGGCTCTTCTTTTGTCCCGTCTTTGCTGGCGATGAGGCCGATGTTGGCCTTGGCCAGCATGGCATCGTCAATCAATTTGACCGAGCGCGGCTGCGCCACGCGCAAGGGAATGGCCGAGAGCGGGTTGACCAAAATGCCGCGCAACGGCAAAATAGCCACCTTTTGCAGCGCATTGTTTTGCTCTTCGGGTGATGATTGGGCATCGCCAGGTTGAGCATTTTCGGCCTGCTCGTTTTGCGTGTTAATCATCTTGGCCTCGTGCGCCGCAATTGCCGCGTTTACCAGTTCGCCAATCCAATGGCCGTCTCTGTTTTCCATTTTGTTTTAGTGTATCAAACGCCATACGCGCGAATATCGCCCCACCCCAGCAATGCCCGCGCCTGAGATTCAAACTTCACCGCATCGCCGGTGGTAAAAAATGGCGTGTTTTTTTGCAAAGACACGGGTAAAGACGCAAGATTTTGCGCCTCCACCAGCCATCTCCCGCCAGAATGAGAATTCGCCACCTTCATCACTTGCCGCGCCACCGCCGGGCCGGGGTCAATCACATGAATTTCGAATTTCGAATTCCGAATTCCGAATTCCGCAATAGCTGCGTCAATCTCATTTTGCAAAAACGGGAAATGGGTGCAACCCAAAACAAGCGCGTCGGCGCCGGCTTCCAGAACAGGCCACAATTTTGCCTTCACCGCGTCGCACGTTCCGCCCTTTTCCACACATTCTACCCACTCCGGGCAGGGCTGTTCAATAACGCGCAGATGGCTGGCGAAGCGGTCTACCAGCCCGGCAAATCGCGCGGCTTTTAGGGTGGCGGCGGTGGCAAACACGCCAATAACGCCTGTTTTTGTGGCGATGGCCGCTGGTTTGACCGCGGGTTCCATCCCCACAAATGGCACGGAAGGAAAAATGCCGCGCACATGCCCCAGCGCCGCCGCCGATGCCGTGTTGCAAGCGATGACGACCACGTCGCATCCGCGCGAAACCAGCCAGCGCGCGCCGCGCTCGGTGAGGGTTTGAATTTCGCTCAGCGGGCGCGGGCCATACGGCACGTTGGCCTGGTCGGCCAAATACGTCATGTCGGCGTTTGGCATCAACCGCCGCATTTCTCGCAAAACCGATAACCCGCCCACGCCGGAATCGAACACACCGATGTTCACAAAACGAGATTGTAATCTGTGCGCGGTTAAATTTGGGGATTGGGAGTTAGGGGCTGAGGGCTGGCTAACAAACCCCAAACCCCCAAACCCCAGCCCCATGTGATAATTCGCGCCTCAATATGTCTGCTTCCTCATACCCAAATTCACTTCCGCGCGGGCTGGCCGGATACACCACGCTTCTCAAGCAAAACCGCGATGTGCGCCACATTTGGACATCGCAAGTCATCTCGCAAATGGGCGATTGGTTTAACAGCGTGGCGCTGCTGGGTCTCATCAACACGTTTACAAAAGACCCGCTGGCGGTTGTGCTGGTGACGATGTTCGCCGTTTTGCCATCGGCCTTGTTTGGCCTCACGCTCAGCGGGTTTATTGCCGACCACGTTGACCGCAAAAAACTGGTGGTGGTGATGGATGTCGCGCGGGCGGTGATGGCTTTGCTCATGTTGCTGGTGCGCGAGCCGGGCATGCTCTGGCTGGCCTACGCCGCCACCGCCGCCATGTCCATCTGCGAGTCCATGTTCAACCCGGCCATTTCTGCCGCGCTGCCCAACTTGTGCAAACCGCACGAGCTTGCCACCGCCAACGCCCTTCAACAAAGCACCTGGGCCAGCGTTTCACTGCTTGGCGCGGCGCTGGGCGGCGTGGTGGCGCAATTGTTTGGGCGCGATGTGGCCTTCATCGTCAACGCGATCTCCTTCCTCGGCTCGGCGTGGGCCATTTTGCAAATCAAGGGGCAGTTCAAACAGCCATCCAGCCATGCGCTAACCGGGCGGGCCAGCCTGCACAGCCTGACCGAGGGCTTTAGCTTTTTGCGAGAACACCCGCGTTTGCTGGCGTTCTCGCTCACCAAAACTATTTGGGCGTTTAGCTTTGCGGGCGTGGGGTTGTTCAGCGTATATTCCTTCCAAATTTACAACTCGGCAGACATTGGCACCAGCCTGCTTTACGCCGCGCGAGGGGCGGGGTCAACGCTTGGGCCGCTCATCGCCCAATCGCAATTTATGCCGCAACGCCCCCGCGATTACGCCAAACTTTTGCTCATCACCCTGGCGATGTGCGTGGTGGGCTACGCCGTTTGGGGCATCAGCGGCTCGCTGGCGGTGGGCATGCTCGCCATTTTCTTTGGGCACCTGGGCGGCGGCAACGTGTGGACCTTTAGCCGGATGATGGTGCAAAAGGAAACGCCAGATTACGTGCGCGGCCGCGTTTTGGCGCTAGACACGGTGGGGTTCTCGCTGGTCACCGGCATTTTCTCTTTGCTGATTGGTCTGGTGGCCCGCCAAAGCGCCCCGGTGTATGGCGTTCTGCTCGGCACAGGCATCACCCTGATCGGCCTCATCGCCGTTGGCATTTACTTTGCCCGCACGGTGATGAAAGATGACCGCGTGATGTAAAACAATTAGAAATTAACGCGAATTTTGGATAAGAGTAAGCCCGTCATTTTTTGCCTCGTTTTGCTTATCCCAAACTCACGTTAATTATTCGCGTCCATTCCGAGTAATTCACTCTGACGCAATGTGCGCCGGTTGCCGCCACCGGATAAATCCGGCGGCTAGTCGATTAGGAAACCCACTCGCGGGTTATGTCGGCGCTTTTAACCCGCGCGAGCGGGTTTCTTAATGCTTAGGCGGCGGATTTATCCGCTGCCGGTGGAACGCAGATACATACAGATAAAGTTATGCAAAGCAAATCTGAAGAAAATGCGTTTTGAGCAAAATTTTTGGGCAGAAAACAGCTTCAATCAGCACTTTGAGCGATTTACTCGGAATAGATGGTTAATTGTTCGTCGCCCCAACATCCCACGCCATATCTTTGGCGCTAAAGCGGCGAAAGGCCAGGATGGTGTTGGTGCGCCGCACGCCGGTCAGTTGGCCCAGCGCGTTGGGCACAATCTCATCCAGTTTTTCGTACTCGTGAATGTGCATCACGGCGATGATGTCCCACTCGCCGGTGACGCTATACACCTCCGACACGTTGGGCATATCGGCAATCTTCTGCGCAATCTCCGACACCTTTTCGGGATCGGTTTGGATCATGGTAAATGCGGTAAACATTTTTTATTGGATATTCGTTGATGAAAGATGACAAGGATGACTTGGATGAAAGGGATGACATGGCTGACGAATCATCCTTGTCACCTTGTCACCCCTTCATCCTTGTCAAGTGACTTTATTCTTCTGCCTAAACTGCGGCTTGTCCCACGCGCGGGATTGCATCACATCGCGCAGGGCTTCTGCCGCATCATACACATCTGCAAAGCGGGTGTAAAGCGGGGTGAAGCCAAAGCGCAAAATATCCGGGGCGCGAAAATCGCCAATCACGCCGCGCGAGATGAGCGCCTGCATGATGGCGTAGCCTTCCGGGTGGGTGAACGCGGCCTGGCTGCCGCGCAGGTCGTGCTCGCGCGGGGTGATGAGGTTTAGTTCCGGGCAGTTCGCCTCCACCAGCGCGATAAACGCATCGGTAAGGGCCAAAGATTTTTGGCGGATGGCGCTCATGTCTGCGCTGAGCAGCGTGTCCACGCCGCACTCCAGCGCGGCCAGGCTCAGCACCGGCGGCGTGCCGCAGATGGCCCGCTCAATGCCCGGCGCGGGGGCGTATTTCCAATCAAACGCAAACGGCTGGGCGTGCCCCAGCCAACCGGTGAGCGGCTGAACAAACTCGGCCAAATACCGCTCGGCCACAAACACAAACGCGGGAGCGCCCGGGCCGCCGTTCAAATATTTGTAGCCGCAGCCAATGGCAAAATCCGCGCCCGCATCGTTCACATCCACCGGCACAGCGCCAGCCGAATGCGCCAAATCCCAAATGACCAACGCGCCCATGGCGTGGGCTTTGGCCGTGATGGAAAGCATGTCGTGCATACGCCCGGTGCGGTAATTCACGTGGGTCAGCATCACCACCGCCGTCTCTTGGGTGATGGCGTTGTGAATGGCGTCAGCCTCCGCAAATTCCAGCGTGTGGCCCTGCCCCAGCAACTCGCTCAGCCCCTGCGCCATGTAAAGATCGGTGGGGAAGTTGTCGCGCTCGCTCAAAATCACTTTGCGCGTTGGGTTCAGGCGCAGGGCGGCGGCCAGCACCTTAAACAGGTTGATGGAAGTCGAGTCGGCCACGATCACCTCTCCGGCGTTGGCCCCAATCAGCCGCGCGATCTTATCGCCAATTTTGCGCGGCAAATCCATCCAGCCGGCGGTGTTCCAACTTTTAATCAGGTCGCGGCCCCACTCACGGGTCAGCACATGCGCCACCCGCGCGGCGGTGGCTTTGGGCATCGCCCCCAGCGAGTTGCCATCCAAATACACGAGGCCCTCCGGCACGTCAAACAGCGCGCGCTGCGCCGCCAGCGGGTCTTTTGCGTCCAGGTCGAGGTAGTCTTGTCTTGTGTGCGTCATGGCTTTTGTTGTGGGGGAGTTTA
>DAORUN010000125.1:0-9928 GCA_035433205.1 Thermoflexales bacterium
GACAGGATATTTTTCATCCTGCCCATCTTGTCTATCCATGTTAAATCTCATTACGCTATACTCATCTGCCGACTATGTCTCGATTGACCATCAAACCTTCTTTGGATGAGGTGCGCGAGCTAAGCAAGCGCGGAAACCTTATCCCGATTTACGCCGAACTGCCAATGGACTTGGACACGCCGGTGTCTTTGTTCCTCAAGCTGGCGGGCAGCGAGCCAAGCTTTTTGCTGGAAAGCGTGGACGGCGGCGAACGCATTGCGCGCTACTCGTTCTTGGGCATTCGTGTGCGCGAAGCATTGGCGTTGCGCGATGGCGCGTGGACACGCGTGACGCTGGACGGGGCGGATCGAACCGTGACCGACTTGCCAGACACGGGTTTCATCCCCACTTTGCGCAAGGAAATGCAGCGTTACCAGTTTGTGCCGGTGGAAGGCTTGCCGCGTTTTTGCGGCGGGCTGGTGGGCTTTGCGGGATACGACATTGTGCGCGAGTTTGAGCGGTTGCCCAACACCGCCAAAAATGTGCTGAACGAACCGGACGCGGTGTATGTGCTGGCCGACACGCTGGTGGCGTTTGACCACGCGCGGCACAGGCTTTTGATTATTGCGAATGTTCACGCCCCAGACGGAGGGCGGAATACGGAAGACGGTTCGACCTCCAATCTGGCGTCTTCAATTGAGGTTGCCTACGAGGATGCCATCGCGCGGATAAAGACAATTTACGCCCGCATCCAGGCGCCCATGCAAGAGCTGAAGCCCGACTTCAACGCCATCTGCACGCCCGCCAAAAGCAACAAAACACAAGCCGAGTTTGAGCAAATGGTGCTGGATGCCAAAGAGCACATCAAGGCTGGGGACATTTTTCAGGTGGTTCTTTCGCGGCGGATGGAGCGGCGAACCACCGCGCACCCGTTTGCCATCTACCGCGCCTTGCGCATGTTGAACCCCTCGCCATGGATGTTTTATTTTGATTTTGGAAAACTTCTGGATGTGAACGGTCAGCCCATGCGCTTAATCGGCGCATCGCCAGAAATGCACGCGCGATTTGAGGATGGCATTGCCACCGTGCGCCCCATTGCGGGCACCCGCCCGCGCGGCAAAACCGAGGCCGAGGACGCCGCGCTGGAAAAAGAGCTTTTGGCGGACCCGAAAGAACGCGCCGAGCATGTGATGCTGATTGATCTTGGCCGCAATGACATTGGCCGCGTGGCAAAGTATGGCACGGTGAGCGTGCCAGATTTGATGGTGATTGAGAATTACTCGCACGTTAAACACATCGTGAGCACGGTGCATGGGCAGGTACGTGATGGGCTGGACGGCTTTGACGTGCTGAGCGCCACTTTCCCCGCTGGCACGCTGAGCGGCGCACCAAAAGTGCGGGCGATGGAAATCATTGAGCGGTTAGAGGGCGAGCGGCGCGGCACATACGGCGGGTGCGTGGGCTACTTCTCGTTCAACGGGCAGATGGATACCTGCATCACCATCCGCACCATCGCCATGATTGGCGACAACTGCATTATTCAAGCCGGCGCTGGCCTGGTGGCAGATAGCGATCCGGCCAGTGAGTGGCGCGAGACCGCCAACAAAGCCCGCGCTTTGCTGGTGGCCATTGATGAAGCGGAGAGTTAGTGATCGTTGAAAGTGATAGCGCGTTCTATCACTCTCAACGATCACTATAACTTCATAACTTCATTTCAACCAACAACCAATAACCAACACCCATGATCATCGTCATAGACAACTACGACTCCTTCACCTACAACCTGGTGCAATATCTGGGCGAGCTGGGCGCGGAACTGCGCGTGTTCCGCAACGACCAAATCAGCATCGCCGAGCTTGAGGCGCTTAAGCCCGCCGCGATTGTCATCTCACCCGGCCCGGGCACGCCAGAGCAAGACAGCGGAATTAGCAACGATGTGATCCGTGCGTTCAGCGGGAAGATTCCAATTTTGGGCGTGTGTTTGGGCCAGCAATGCATGGGCCATGTATTTGGCGGCAAAGTAGTGCGAGCAGAAAATCTTATGCACGGCAAAACATCCATGATCCGCCACAACAACAAGGATTTGTTTTACGGCCTGCCCAACCCATTTGAAGCGACCCGATACCACTCATTGATTGTGCAAGAGCCGCTGCCGCCCGACTTGGAAGCCACTGCCTTTACCAACGAAGGCGAGTTGATGGGATTGCGCCACAAGAAACACCCCACGTTTGGTGTGCAGTTTCATCCAGAAAGCATTTTGACCAAACAGGGCAAACATCTGCTGGCAAATTTTTTGGCGATGGTGCCAAAATAAATCACGAACGCGCGTCGGCTAATTTGTAATTGCTCATCGCCCTTCCAGCCGCAGCACCACGCCTATCGTCTTGGCCAAAATGCGCAGGTCAAACCAAAGCGAGGCGTGCTTGATGTAATACAGGTCGTATTGCAGTTTGACCAGAGTGTCTTCCACCGTGCCCACATACCCGTAATTCACTTGCGCCCAACCAGTAAGACCAGGCTTGGCCGCCAGACGGGTGCGATAAAACGGAATTTGCTTTTGCAGTTGCGCCACCAATTGCGGGCGTTCTGGGCGCGGGCCAACCATGCTCATATCGCCCAGCAAAACATTCATGGTCTGAGGCAACTCGTCCAGCCGGGTTTTGCGGATGAACTTGCCCACGCGGGTCACGCGCGGGTCATTTTCGCTGGCCCAAATGGCGATCCCGCGCGATTCGGCATCCTGCTTCATGCTGCGAAATTTGTAGACATGAAACACCTTGCCGTGCAGCCCCATCCGCTCTTGCCGATAAAAAATGCTGCCCTTGCTATCCAAACGAATCGCCAGCGCCAGAAACGGCGTTAAGATTAAAAACAAGAGAAAGAACAACGCGCCCACCACAATATCAACCAGCCGGTGGGCGATGGCATTGCCAATGGTGAAACTCTCTTGCTCCAGCGGAAGGGCCACATACCATTGGCTGCCAATATGCTCCACCGCAATTTTGCCGGTGAGACGCTCGTACATGATGGGCATGGGCACGATGGATACCCCGCGCTCATGACAATCCATCACCTGCTGGAACAGGCTGCCCTGCACACCCGCGCTGATGGCAACCACAATCTCGTCAACCTGATACGCCTCCACCAGCTCCAGCATTTTCTCGTGCGCCCCCAGCACCCTGATCTTGTCAATGGTCTGATTCAACTTGAGCGGATCGTCATCAATGTAACCCACCAGCTCGTAACCGGTCGTGTGCGCATTTAGCAATTCCTCGGCCACCGTGCGCCCGGCTGCGCCCGCGCCCAGTATGAGCACACGCCGCCGCGAGCGCGCGCCGCCCCAGGTGCGCGCAAACCCAACCCGGAACAAAATCAGCATGGTGGTGGATAAACCAATGGCCAGCGCAGGCGCGATGCGCAAGGTGGGCTGCGAACCAATCAGGCTGTCTGGCGGGACATTGGCCGGGCGATAAAACGAGACAAAGAACACCACCATGTAGGCAAAAGTGATGAGGCCCGCGCCCAGCAAAATGCGCTGCACACTCTGGCGAATGTCCATCGCCAGTTTCATCTCGTACAAACCGCTTGCCCACAACCACAACACCCATCCCAACGGAATAAGCGTTAGCCACGAGGCTTGATCTTGCAAAAGGTCAAGGCTAATGACGCGCCCCGCAGAGTAAGACCAGAGCAAAAACGCGCCAAGGATGCACAATCCGATGACAATTAAATCACCGGTGCGCAATAACCAGCGCCGTTCCGAGAGCTCCACCCGCGCCAATTGACGCGTTCGAACTCGCCCCAGGGTTGTATCGAGTCCACTTTTGGCCATTCAAAAAAAACCACCTTAAAATCTCATGTAGCTTTTGAGATTATACGACCCAAAAGCGATTGAGCATTGGTTGGCTGGGGATGACGCCGACCGTCTCCGATCTTGCATGGCACAAACAGCAACCAATGCTCAATAAAACAACTGGCAAAACCTACTTTTCCGGCTGAATCAAGCCATAGCTGCCATCTTTGCGGCGATACACCACGTTGGTCGCGTCGCTGGCATCGTTGATAAACACAAAGAAATCGTGTCCAATCAGCTCCATCTGCTCAATTGCCTCTTCGGAACTCATCGGGACAATGGTGAAGCTCTTGATCTTGACCACTGGCTTTGGCTCGGCATATTCATCCACATCAATGGGCAGATCTTCGGCGGCCTCAAGCTCGGCATCTGCCGCCTGACCATTGCGCTTGTTGCCTACGCGCTTGCCCTTGTATTTGGCAATTCGTTGATACATATTATCCAACGCGCGATCAAAGCCGGTGTAAATATCGGTATTACGCTCTTCCACGCGCAGCAATGTGCGCTTGCGGCGCACCGTTAGCTGAATCGCTTTGGGCGCGTCGTCTTTGGCGCTTTGCGGCGTCACCTCCACGCGGACATCCTCCACCCCCGGAAGATACCGATCCAGTTTTTCGGCCTTGTTGTTCACATAGGTTTCAAAACGCCTGGAGATATTTAGTCCGTGTCCCTGAATGGAAAGTTGCATATTTCCTCCGTTAAATTTTTTTAGATGATGGACGACCTGCGATAAATTTCGTCGTGCATCATCCAACACAAACAAAATCAATCGGCTCTTGCCAAAGTTAACGCAAAAACCTGTGATGCGCCCGCAGCCAGCGCGGCCCTGCCCGCCTCCATCAACGTCGCGCCGGTGGTATACACATCATCCACCAGCAGCACGCGGCGGCTTTTTACAAACGCTGGGTCGGCAGAAAACGCATCGCGCACATTGGCCTTGCGCTCAACGGCGTTAAGTTTGGCTTGCTGGCTGGTGTGGCGCACACGGGTCATGGCCTGCGCCTGCATGGGCACATTGACGGCCAGGGAAATGTGTTTTGCCATCAACTCACTCTGATTGTAACCCCGTTCGCGTTTGCGCTTTTTGTGGATGGGAATTGGAATAATCACATCGGCTGCCAGCCCGCTTTGGGCAAACGCCGCGCTCATAAACTTCGCCAGCGGCGCATCCAAATTTTTGCCGCCTTCATATTTAAACGCGTGGATGGCCTCCCGGATGGGCGGGCCAAACGGCACGGCCGATACCACGGCGATGGTCACGCCATCATCGGCGGTCATGGTTTTGCGGGCAAGTTGCGGCGCGTATGGCCGGACATGGCGGTTGCATTCCTCGCACCACTCACCCCGACCCACGCTCTTGCACCCCGCGCAATGCGGTGGGTAAAGCAAATCCAGCAAAACACCAATTGGATTTCGCACGATTCGTAAAAGTTCTATGCGCCAAGCTCCAAATTCCAGGCAGTCATCCTGCTTTGCGCCCTCAAAACTTCCTGCTTCCATTCAACCACATCACCCGTTAAAATGCAACTGATGGAGTGGCTAGTTCTCATCCTCGCAATACTGCTGGTGGCCTGCCTGGTGATGGGGCTGATGTGGGCCGCGGATCGCCGCCAATTGCGCGATCTGCAAGACGCCGCGCCTGCCGCGCGATCCATCGGCAAAAAAGCCAAGAAAAAGGACAAGCCCAATTTTTCCGCGCTCGCCAACGCCACCCCCGATGCGTTTGTGATTATTGACCCTGACCGGCGCGTGATCTTTGCCAACCCGGCTGCGGCGCAACTTTGGCCCAGCGCAACCGCGCCCGGCGCTTTGCTGATTGAGCTGAGCCGGTCATACGATCTGGACGCCATCGGCGAGGAAGCGCTGGCCGGGAAATACGCCACCCCCCGCGAGATCAATTTGGGCGGGCGGTTGTTCCGCGTGTTCGCCGCGCAAGACCTCAAACGCAACACCGCCACGCTTTTGCTGCGCGATGTGAGCGAGCTTCAGCGGCTGGGGCGGGCGCGCCGCGATTTTGTGGCCAACCTTTCGCACGAGCTGCGCACCCCGCTCGCCGCCATCCGCCTGCTGATTGAAACCGCGCCGCTGCCTTCTCGCAAAGAAGTGTCCGATCTGCTCATCCAAATCTCGGCGCAAACCGACGCGCTCACCCAAATTTCGCAGGAGATGTACGATCTTTCGCAAATTGAATCGGGCCGGCTGCCCATGCGCATGGTTGAGGTGAACTTGGCCGGGGTGGCGGAGGACGTGGTTCAACGCCTTGCGCCGCAGGCCGAGCGGGCCGGGCTGGTTTTGAACAACGAGATTCAATCCCCCACCCCCGCCCTGGCCGACCCGGAACAACTCATCCGCGCGTTGTCCAACCTGGTTCACAACGCCATCAAATTTACCCCCGCTGGCAGCGTGACCATTTTTGTCGCCGACCGCGCCACACTTAAACGCGATGTGCCGCAAGATTATTTGATTTTGGGTGTGCAAGACACCGGCGCGGGGATTCCAAAAGAGGAACAACCCCGTATTTTTGAGCGGTTTTACAAAGCCGACCGCGCCCGCGGTTCGGCGGGCACCGGGCTTGGGCTTGCCATCGTTAAGCACATCATCGAGGCGCACGGCGGCCAGGTGTGGGTGCAGAGCATCGAGGGCAAAGGCGCCACGTTTTATCTGACCGTGCCGGAAGTGTAAAAAAACGCGAGTTTTGGGTAAGCAAAACGAGGTAAAAATGTCATTCTGAGCGACCGCAGGGAGCGAAGAATCCCTGGCAACTCTTTCTTAGTCGGGATTTCGCAGAGATTCAGCCTGCCCTGAGCTTGCCGAAGGGTCGCACAGCTTTGCTTCGCGCCGCTGCGCTCCTCAGAATGACAGGCTTGCTCTTATCCAAAACTCACGTTAAAAGATCTTTTAGCGCAAGCCGCAAAACCACTCAAGACGCAGCTTTTTTAACCCTGCGCGCCACCCACCCCACAATTTGGGCGCAGATGCCATCCACAATTTCATCGGGCACGCCGTTCACCACCAAAGATTTGGGGCGAAAGTCGCACGGGTCGTTCACGTAATCCATCACTCGCCACACGCCATCCTTGCCCAGCGCGATCTCGGTGCTGAACACATTTAGCCCGCAAATGCCCGCGATCTGCGCCGTCATTCCGCGCAGGCGGTCCAGTTGGTGGCGGTGTTCTTCCTGGGGGGTGATGGGCGTTTGCACATGCGTGGTGTCATCGGCCCAGCACGGATACGCCACGCCGCACGAATAAAACACCCGAAACCACGCCCGTTTATCTCCCAGCATATCCGGCTGAATCCAGGGCTGCAAAATCGTCTCATCCGCGGGCCAGTCTCGGCGGCGCTCCATCACATCGTTCCACGTTGTGCCCGGTTTAAGAATGCCGCTGCCACCGCTGTGCGCAGCCTTGATGGAAAACAGTTTGCCCAAATGCTCGGTGGGGATGGGGTGCAGGTGCGGCTGGTTATTTTGCGAGGCCACCACCAGCATGTGCGGCGCCTGCAACCCCCGCGCAATCAAGTCAAAGTGCATGGTGGGCTTATTCCACGTGCGGCGCACCAAGTCATATTCGTTCACCCGCACGGGGATGTGTTTTTTGACCGCCGGGACGTGCAGCTCAAACTCATCACCCGCATCCCACGCGCGGTCAATCACACAAGCGGCTTGTATTTCACCGCTCTCAAGCTGGTCGGGCAACGCCTTCAACCCGGCCTCGCCCACCAGTTGGATGGATACCCCGCGAGCCGCGCAGGTCGCCTTCAACTTTTCCAGATACGGCGCGTCATACTCCCACGACCAGATAACGAGCAAATCCGTTTTCACAATTCTAAAAAAAATTACGGAATACAAAAGGCGAAAGACGGCTGTTATTCGGTCTTCCGTCCTCTGTCATCCATTATCCAACCACCATCAAATCACGCCCAAACGAGGTCAGGCTTTCGCCGCCGGTCTCGGTCACCAGCATGTTATCTTCAATTCGCACACCGCCCAGGCCTTCAATATAAATCCCCGGCTCAATCGTAAATGTGTTGCCCGGTCGCAGCGGCACATCGTTGCCTTCAACAATGTATGGCGATTCATGAATATCCAGCCCCAACCCATGCCCCGTGCGATGGGTGAAATACGGGCCGTAACCCGCGTCTTCAATCACTTTGCGGGTGGCGCGGTCCACATCCTGGCCAGTTACGCCGGGCTTAACCGCGGCGCGGCCCGCCGCGTTGGCGGCCTTAACCACCTCGTAAATCTTTCTCATCTCGGCAGAGGGTTCTCCCACAAACACGGTGCGCGTAATATCAGACGGGTAGCCATCTGCCCGAAAGCCAAAATCCATCAGCAACCCATCCCCCGAATTGATGGCGCGTTTTGTGCTTGCGCCGTGCGGGAAAGCCGCGTTAAGGCCGCTTTGAACCAGCGGCTCAAATGAGCCTTCGTCCGCGCCATATTTTGCGCCAGCCTCCACCAACGCGCGGGCCACTTGCAGCTCGGTCATGCCGGGTTTGACCGTCTTCAGCACATCGGCCAGGGCGCTCTCGCTTATGCCGATGGCTTTTCGCATCGCCGCGATCTCGCCTGCGTCCTTAACCATGCGCATTTGTTTGATCACGCCATCGGCAGAGACAAACTTGGCGCTGGGCGCGGCGGTGCGCATCATGTTTAGCTCCAAAAACCGCATCCCTTCCGGCTCAACGCCAACCGTCACGCTTCCCAGCGGCTTCAGGGCGTCATCAAACGCGCTCTGGTATGGCTGGCCGTCGGCGTAGGCGTAAATATTCCAGTCAACATCGGGCGAGTAGCGTTTGGCCTTGCCCACCTCAAACGAAGGCACAATCAACGCGGGCTGGCGGGTCGCATCCGCCGGAAACAAAGCCACGGTTGGGCGCTCGCTCAGATGCATGTGCACATTGGCAAAATAGATGAGGTTTGAGCCGGGCAAAATCGCGATGTAATCCATTCGCTCTGCCCGCGCCAGTTCGCGGAGTTTGTTTATGCGTGCGGTGGTCATATGGCATATTTTAGACGATGGCGGAAGACGGAGGGCGGGAGACGGAAGACGGCATCTCTGAGGACAAATGCGCCGTCTCCGGTCTTCCGTCTGCTGTCAAACCAGCAACCTATCCGTCAGTTCGCCAATATCCGCAAACACATAATCGGGTTGGATTGGGCTGGCGGCCAGTTCGGCCTCGTCCGTCACGCCGCTCATCACCAAAATCGTGTGCAGTTTGGCGTTGATGCCCGCCAAAATGTCGGTGTCCAGCCGGTCGCCCAGCACGGCGGTGTTGGCGGGCGTGGCCTTCATGCGGGCCATGCTCAGCGTCATCATCTCCACTTCTGGCTTGCCAATAATGATGGGTTTGACGCCGGTTGCGGCTTGCAGCGCGGCCAGCGTTGCGCCGTTGCCCGGCACAATCCCGCGCTCGGATGGAAACGTGACATCTGGGTTTGTGCCAATAAAAGCCGCGCCTTTGCGGATGAGCAACGCCGCATCGCACAATTTCTGGTATGTCAAATAACGGTCTATGCCAACCACAACATGCGTGGCGCTTTCGTCGTAACCTTCCAGCACATGCACGTTTTTTCCGCGCAACTCGGCGGCCAAACCCGGCTCACCCAGGCAAAACACGCGGGCGTTGGGCGCGCTGGCCGCCAGGTAGAGGGCAGTTGCGGCGGGCGAAGTCATAATTTCATCTGGCTTTACCTTCACGCCAAAATCTGCCAGCCGCTGAACATACTCGGCGGTGCTTTTGCTGGCGTTGTTGGTGGCCAGCACAAACGCAATTTTGCGGCGGCGCAGCGTGTTAAAAAACTCGGCCAAATGCGGCATGGGCGTGTTCCCGCGCCACAAAACGCCATCCATATCTATGATGAGAAATCGGATCAGGCTAAAAAAATCGGGTTTCATGGTTGTCTCTTAAAGAAATAAGAAATGAGAGATAAGAAATCTGGACTTACGCAAAACATGTTATTCACGAAAAAGTAATGCCTGTCACCCTGAGCGGCGCGAGGGGTCTCTGGCTAACCCAATCTAAGAGTGCCTGGGCTTACGCAAAGCCGAGTTAATTTCGTGAAGATGATGAAATAAACCGAAGGTTTAGGCG
>DAORUN010000126.1:0-9705 GCA_035433205.1 Thermoflexales bacterium
GTTATTCCAACCCAAATTGCAAAGCGTATTTGCCGATGATTGAAATGCCAGTGGGTCTTCCCAGACCCACACCAACTCCAACACCTACACCTGTGCCGTATGCGCCAAGTATTGTTAAGTATGAGTATTACCCCATTTACTCGCAGTGCTTTTTGCGTGGAGAAATTAAAAATACGAGCGACTTTCCAGTTTATGATGTAACCATGAGCGCAAGTTGGGGTTCAACAGGATATAAAGCTTTTACAACCATCTTAAGCGCAACAACTAGCTATACAAACACACCATTTTGGGTTGTTCTCCCACTGGATTGCCCTAACGAGATTATAGCCAAAGTGGAAGATTTCAAAGTTGATTTTGACAAGAGATTTGTTCCCATTACCTCAACTTTGCTCCTGCATAACAACCCTGAATATCCCGAAAGCTATGATGCAATTCTCACCAACACGTTGGATGTGAAGCTGGAACATGTGCAGGCGGCAATCTGGGATTATGGCGATAACAATGGTTCTCGAAATGGATGGCACACAATTACCAGCGAAGTAACCTTACAACCTGGTCAGGCTATTTCACTGACATGGTTTAGAAGTGGTTATCTGCCATCCCCTATTTTCTTCTCAGCTCAAGGTGTGCGCGAAGAGCCATAAAAAAACAAGAGTTGGCGCAATTTCATTCGCGCCAACTCTTGCTCTCCAAAATGCGTAATTCGTAATTTTTAACTGTACTTACGCAAAAAACTCCTTTGAATGCGGGGAATGGCGTGGTAGGCAATCCATCAACCTGCGAGGTTTTAATTTTGCGTAATTCGTAATTGACTCACACGCCGATTGCATGGCCTTCACCTCGCAGGTGGAGGCCATCTGATCTACCTGAACACGTTTTTAATTTTGGCCTTGCCCGCCAGCCGATACACGTCAAAATCCGAATCAATGCTGATGATTTCGCGTATTCCGCTTTGCTCGGCGGCGATACCCAGCGTCGCGTCGGCAAAATCTATCGGCAGGTCAGAATACTTTTTGGTCAGCTCAATCACCCGCGCCATGTCGGTCTGGGCAATGTCAGCCAGAAGCACGCCTTCGTTTTTGACCCACTCAAAAAACTGAATTTGCGCCAGAAGACTGAAATCCAGCATGTGCGAGACCTCGGTGATAACGGCCAGAGTGGTGACAAATTTATATTTCTTGCCCTGTATGAAGGCCAAAATTTTGGCGTGATACGCATCATCTTTGTCAAACAAGGCAATCAACGGGCCGGCATCAATGAGAATGGTGTTTAGCACTGAGTTTGTCCTTCAGGATGCGCTTGTATTCCGTTGAGCGTGTGGTCTGGCCGCTGCCATGTTTGCCAAAATACTCTTTGCCCAGCTCAAAAGAGTCCGAGCTGGTTTCTTCGCTGGCAAACAGTTTTTCCAGCGCCTCTTTGATTAGCTCGGATTTTGTTTTGCCCTTTAGCGCGGATAAAGACCGAAGTTTTTGCTCCACTTCCGGGGGCAGGCGGACGGTTGTCATTTTGTCCATTTGTAATACATTGTAATACGAAGTCTTAACATCTGGTCTTTTGCAAAACCTTGTTAGAAATTATGCAGAAAATACTAGCTACCTGGCTAGTGACAGATTTCACGGGGGGGGGGGAGAGAAAAATTTATTTATTAACCGTGACCTTCACTCTGTTTTAGCCAACAGAAAACTGGGGATAAGCTTTCTGATAAACAGGGTAGGGATATTAAGTATTTGAGAACCGTTAATCTCAAATGTTTATTCGATTTTTGGAGGAATATCATGTTGCACGATAAGGTTAAGCTGAGCCGTATTGTTACTACCGCCTTGACGCTTTTTGTTTTAACAAGCTCTTCAATGACTCTGGCGCAATCTCCTGAACCTCTGGATTTACAATTTGGATCGAAAGAAATACCACAATCCAAGTGGGTTACTTATCATGATTCGTTGACAAAAACTTCTATCCAGTATCCGCAGGGGTGGATTGTAAATGCGCCCACTAGAAAGCCAGGTCCAAACGGTGAGTCGCTGGTGGGAGAGGTTACAACTTTTTCATCTGTATCAAGGGACAATAAATTTGGTAAAGGAGGCCAATTAGGGACTCAAATTGTTCTTGGTGTCCACATGTATGAATATGATGATCAAATGCCTTTTGCAGATTGGGCGACTCAACAAATTAAAGCATCAGGCGTAGATGATTCTTCTTTTTTCGTTGACTTGCCTGAAGTTAACTATCTGGAAAAAGTCTTTAATCAAGATGATCTAACTGAGCAAGAATATGAAGTGCCAATGTTATCAAGGGATCAAGTAAAGGTTCAATCTATTGCTTTTCAAGGCAAATCTAGAGAAACTGGCACATGGAAAGCAACATATATCCTCAATGGCCAGGTCGCCTTCTTTTTATGGACTAATGCAAATGACAAAGAGGGGACAGATATCTATTACGGAATGCTAAATTCCCTTCGCATTAGCCGATTGAGCCCCAAGACAATCGATGAACTATATCCATCATTGAAAATGCTTGGTCAAAATAACTCGAATATAGATTCAATATCAGCCGTTTTAAGTGATCCACGAACATTTCATCCTTGGGCTGGGTCTTCTGGGTTTAGTATTACTAATGGACCTGGTTGCGGACCAACTCACACTGGAATATCATCTGAAGCATTTGATTATGGAATGGGGGAGGGCACACTTCTTGTGTCAACAGCTAATGGAACAGTTTCATACGCAGGATGGAATAACAGTGGCTATGGCAATCAACTAATAATAAACCATGGTGACAATTGGAATTCACTTTATGGTCATCTTAATGGATTCTATGTATCACAAAATAACCAGGTTTTTCCAAATTCTTCGGTTGCTTCATCTGGAAATACGGGTAACAGTACCGGAGCTCATTTACATTTTGAACAGCGGCTTGGAAATCAGTCTCAATGGCGTCGCTATGTATGGTCCATGACTTGGTATACGGGAAATGCAAGTTATCCGTGTATGCAACCAGGACTAGCTGATGGTTATGCTCATAGGTAGCGACAAATTGCAGTTGTTCTAGGGTCAAATTCAGGGCTATTTGATAAAAGCCCTGAATTTATTTTTAGCCTTGAGTGTAGGGAATCTTCTTATGAAAACTAAGCAGTTAACATTATTAACTAGTCTTGCTCTATTTAGCGTTATCATCCTTGCGTGTCAGGCTTATCCCCGTCAACCATCATCTCCGTCGTCTATACCCACCCCATATCCAACGAATACGGCTGTAGCTGCTTCTCAACTTTGGCACGACACACCTGGTTATTACCCCTTTGATTCCGAATGGAAAGTTGACCTTTATTACGACCCCACTATCTGGGACCTCCACTTGGCAGATAAGCCCGGTATGAATAGCCAAATTACTAATCGGAAATTGGCAGATTGCATTCTTATTCGGGCAGGTGGAGAAGGGCTTGATGGCACGCAATTTAGAGTGGATCGCGAAAATAAAAAGCTCGGTGAAGTTACATTTGAGTTGAATAAAGTTGTTCGTCTTAAAGATAAGGCCACCGTTTGGATTAATTACTGCACAAAAGACGCGCCTCAAAATGCGGCAACCTGTTATCAGGCACAATCAGAAACTTCAATGGCGCAGTGTCAAGCTCAAGCCGAAGATGTGCTGGCCACGATGAAATTTACTCGTGAATCATCCGACAAGTAATTTGGCCGTCAAAAAAATCTTAATTCGTAATTCCTAACTGGACTTACGCAAAACGTATTGTTCGCGATAAAAACAAAGCCTGTCACCCTGAGCGAAGCGAAGGGTCTCTGGCAAATTCAGCCTAAGAATGGGTTAGCCAGAGATGCTTCGCTTCGCTCAGCATGACAGTCTGCGTAAGTCCAGTCCTAATTCTTAATTGCCTCAAACGCTTTGCTCACCATCTCTTGCGCCTCGCTCTGAATTTTCTTGAGGTGCTCCGCGCCGTTAAAACTCTCGGCATAGATTTTGTAAACATTCTCTGTGCCGCTGGGGCGCGCGGCAAACCAACCGTTTTGGGTGACCACCTTCAGCCCGCCAATGCTCGCCCCGTTGCTGGGGGCTTTGGTCAGCTTGGCTAAAATCTTCTCGCCCGCCAGCTCGGTGGCGCTCACCATTTCTGGCGAGAGGTTGGACAAAATTTTCTTCTGCGCCGGGTCGGCGGGCGCGTCCATGCGCTCGTAAATGGGCGCGCCAAACTGGGCGGTCAGGTCGGCATAATGCTGGCCGGGGTCTTTGCCGGTCACGGCCGTAATCTCGGCGGCCAGCAAATCCAAGATGATCCCGTCTTTGTCGGTCGTCCACACCGTGCCATCTTTGCGAAGGAACGAAGCCCCGGCGCTCTCCTCGCCGCCAAAGCCAAACGAGCCATCCACGAGGCCATCCACAAACCACTTGAAGCCCACCGGCACCTCTGCCAGGCGGCGGCCCAAATGCGCGGCCACGCGGTCTATGATGGAGCTGGAGACCAGCGTTTTGCCCACCGCGGCATCTTTGCGCCAGCCGGGGCGGTGCTGGAACAAATACCAAATTGCCACCGCCAAATAATGATTCGGGTTCATCAACCCCGCGCTGCGCGTCACGATGCCGTGCCGGTCGCTGTCTGGGTCGTTGCCAAACGCCACATCAAATTTATCTTTGTAGCCGATGAGGCCCGCCATCGCATACGGCGACGAGCAATCCATGCGGATTTTGCCATCGCGGTCAACACTCATGAAGCTAAACGTTGGGTCAATGGCGGTGTTCACAATTTCCAAATTCAGCTTGTATTTCTCGGCGATGGGTTGCCAGTAGGGCAGGCTTGCGCCGCCCAGCGGGTCCACGCCCAGTTTCAGCCCGGCTTTGGCGATGGCGCCCAGATCCACCACGTTTTCCAAGTCCATCACATACGGCGTGATCAGGTCAATTTCCTTGATGTTCCCCGAAGCCATCGCACGGGCGAGGGTCATCCGCTTCACGCCTTTCATCCCAGCGGCCATCAGCGCGTTGGCGCGGTCTTGAATCACTTTTGTCGCGCCGGTGTCGGCTGGCCCGCCGTTGGGTGGGTTGTATTTAAAACCGCCGTCATTGGGCGGGTTGTGCGATGGCGTAATCACAACCCCGTCGGCCAACCCATCACCCCGGTTTTTGTTGTATGCCAAAATAGCGTGCGAGACCACCGGGGTGGGGGTGTATTGGCGGTTGGTGTGCGAGACCACTTGCGCGCCGTTGGCCGCCAGCACCTCCAGCGCAGTGATGAGCGCCGGTTCGCTCAGCGCG
The DNA here is from genome assembly GCA_035433205.1 of Thermoflexales bacterium. Taxonomy (GTDB): domain Bacteria; phylum Chloroflexota; class Anaerolineae; order J036; family Brachytrichaceae; genus DAORUN01. Next base: position 5,260 of record DAORUN010000126.1, read on the forward strand.
TGGGTGTCCATCCCAATAAACAGCGGGCCGGTGGTGCCCTGCGCGGCGCGGTATTCGCAAATCGCCTGGCTGATTGCGGCGATGTGATCCTCGTTGAACGAGGCGTTGAGCGATGTGCCGCGATGCCCCGATGTGCCAAACGCCACTTGTTGAAGCGGGTTGGCCGCATCCGGGTGAATGGTGTAATACCCAGAAATCAAACGCGGAACGTTGATCAGAATATCGCGGGGGGCGGTCTTTCCGGCAAGTGGTGAGATGGACATATTGCCGCGATTTTACCGCTTGCTTGAAAACAGAGCCTAAAGGTCTCGCAGACCTTTAGGCTCTTGCTTCCTAACTCACCGCCGCCTGAAAACGCACCACCCGCCCGCCCGCCACGCACAAAAACGCGCCCGCGCCGCTCAGCCTCTCCGCGCCGGTCTCGCTGATGCCCGCCGCCAGTGTGGCGTCACGCGCAGAGGTGACGCTGCCCACCAGCCGCATAGGCAGGTTGGACTTAATGAGCGAATCCAGCGCCTTGGCCGATGGCTTTTGGGTGCATACCAGCGCGTGAATGCCCATCTCGCGGCCAAACTGCGCAATTTCTTTTAGCGCGTCGGTCACGCGCGCCCCGCCCAAATCGCACACCGTGGCGGCCTCGTCAATGTAAACCAGCACGCGCGGTTTGGCCGCGCCCACCTGGCGTTTGCGCATCACCTGCACCACTTTCTCAATCGCGGTGATGGATTCCTCGGCGGTTGCGGCGTTCATCAAAATATGGCGCTGAATGCGGGCCAAAAAGCCATCCCGCGCTGGGCCGCGTTTTGGGTCAACCACAACCACGCCAAATTCGCGCGGGTCGTGTGCCTGGGTCAGGCTGGTGATGATGGACTGAGCCAGCACGGTTTTGCCGCTGCCAGTTGCGCCCGCGATCAAAATATGCGAGGCCGCGGGGTCGCTCAATCGCGCCAGCAGGGGAATGCCCTGCTCGCACAAACCGAGGATCATGGTGTATGGCGCTTGCTGGCCCGCGCGTTGAACCAGCGAATCCAGCCGCACAATTTGGCGGTGGCCGCTGGGCAAATCAAACTGAACGGCGATAAACCCATCGCGCTGAGCCACGCGCACGGCGGGCACGGTGAGCGAGAGGGCGATGTCCTCGCGCAAATTTTTAATTTGGGTGAAGCGCGTGCTCCCTAGCGGTCTGAACAGCAGCTCAATAAACGTGGGCAGCACATGACCGCCCACCGCCATCGCCGGGGCGCGGCGTTCGCGCAGCACCTGCTCAACCACATCGCAGGCAGAGTCTAAATCACGTTTGCTAAAGCTCATTTCTAATCAGACGGAGGACAGAAGACGGAATCTTGCCGTCTTCCGTCTCGTTCACATTTCCCTCATCCCGCCATCCTCGCCCACCATCAAAAATGTGCGGGCTTGCTCTCTTGTCCAAGAGATGGGTTGGGGTGGGGCGTAGATTTGCGGCGCTTCAAGGCGCTGGTAATGCGCGGGCGGCGCAAGCTGGCGTTCTTGCTCTGGCAGATGGCGCTCTTGACCGCGCACGACCACAAACGTGAGCAATGCGGCAAACGGCATCCCGCCCAGCAGACCCACCAGCACGCCGCCCAGCGCAGCAATGGTGGCCGCCTCCAGCCGCGAGGCGACCACGAAGCCAAACACACCCGCGAACACGGCAAACCCCGGAGCGAAATAGGAAGCTATCTTTTGCATTGCACACCTCTTTTTTAGAACATGCGTTCTAAATAATAACATGAAAAAGACGGAAGACGGAAGACGAAGGACGGAGATGAGAGACGTGTCAAGTCCGTCTTCCGTCTTCCGTCTTCCGTCCTTTTATAATCCCCCCTCGTATGAATCAAAAACCCGTTTGGCGCGAACTTGCCCTGGCAGGCGCGTTGTGCCTCATTCTGATCGCGCTGGTGATCTTCACCTCAGCCAGCGCGCCGCAATGGATTTATCAGGGGTTTTGATGCGGCTGCAAAAATTACGCGATTGGCTGGCGTTTGCGCTGAGCGTGCTGGCCGTGTTTGTCCTCCAGCCCGCTTCGCCGGTGCGCTACCTGGATTTTTGGCTGCCGTTTGCCACCTTCGCGCTCATCGTTGGGGTGTGGTTTGTCTTAGCGCCCGGAGCGCTCCGGGCGCTGAAAGGCGAGAACCTCATCACCCTGGTGGGTTTGGCGATTTTTGTGGCCGCTCTGAGCGCGTTGCGTTACACGCCCGCGTGCTGCCTCACGGCCACACGCCCGCCAGAAACGGCGTTTGTGTTGCTTGCGCTGGGGCTGGTTGGGCTGATGGCGTTTGGGCTGGCAAAACTGGCCGCGCAGGGGCGCTATGCCGTCATCGGCTGGGGTTTCATCACCCTGCTGGTTGCGCTTTTGGTGATTTTGAAAACCGACGCGCTGGCGACCGCGGCCAGCGCATTTTTGCGCGGGCTGAACGCGCAAAATCCCGCGCAAGCCGCGCCCACCGATTTGAGCTGGCTGGGGTTTTCGTATATCGCCTTTCGGCTCATGCACGTGTTGCGCGACCTGCACAATGGCAAACGCGCGAACATGAATTTGCGCGAGTTTGTGACCTACGTGGTCTTTGCGCCATCGCTGCTGGCTGGCCCCATTGACCGCGCCGAGCGGTTTGCCAAAGACCTGCGCGCGCCGTATGCGCTGAATATCAATGTGCTGGGCGAAGCCGGGACGCGGCTGGTCATTGGCGCGTTCAAAAAATTTGTGCTGGCCGATGCGCTCTCGCTCATGGCGCTCAACGCGTTTAACGCGGCGCAAACGCAATCACCGCTTTGGATGTGGCTGCTGGTGTATGCCTATGCTTTCCGCATCTTTTTTGATTTTGCCGGATACACCGATATGGCGATTGGCGCGGGCCGGTTGCTGGGCATCAAACTGCCAGAGAACTTTAACAACCCGTATCTCAAACCCAACCTCACCCAATTTTGGAACAGTTGGCACATCACGCTGGCGCAATGGTTCCGCGCGTATTGGTTCAACCCGCTCACGCGCTGGCTGCGCGGCACCCGCGCCAACAGCGTGCCGCTCATGGTGTTTATTGGGCAAATTTCAACCATGCTGCTGATTGGTTTGTGGCATGGCGTGACGCTTAACTTTGTGGCGTGGGGTGCGTGGCACGGGGTTGGCTTGTTCATCCACAACCGCTGGGCCGATTTTGCGCGCGGCCGCGAAAGCTTGGCGAAATACGAACGCGCCTTTCGCATCGGCGGGGTAATCCTCACCTTTCATTTTGTGGCGTTGGGGTGGGTGTTCTTTGCCCTGCCAGAGTTCAATTTGTCTTTGCGCGTGCTGGCAAGGCTGTTTGGGGTGAATGTATGACAAGACCCATTCGCATTGTGTTGATGGCGCTGGCGATGTTTGTGGCCGCAAATGTAATTTTTGCCGCGCTAGACCTCACGCCGCAGATTGCCCGCCTGAGCGCGTATAACGCCGTTTTCCCTGGGCGCGAACGTTTGCCGTTTGGCAACGACATTAGCCAAAGCTGCAACTTGATTGTGAACAACCTGGACGCGATGTTCGCCTCGCACGAGATTGCGGCGGGCGCAAAACCCGCCAATGAATACCGCGTTGTGCTGATCGGCGATTCATCGGTTTGGGGCGTGTTGCTAAAGCCAGAGGAGACGCTGGCCGCCCAACTGAACGCGCTGGGCATGAACAAGACGGGTAAAAAAGTTCGCGCTTTCAACCTGGGCTACCCCGATTTTTCGCTGGCAAAGGATTTGCTTGTGCTCAACCGCGCGTTGGCGTATCAGCCAGACCTTGTCATTTGGCTGGTCACGCTCAACTCGCTGCCAGCGGGCAGGCAGATGGATCACGCGCTGGCGCAGGCCAATGCCGCCGAGCTAAAGCCGCTGCTCTCCGCGTTTCCCATCACCCCAACCGCGCAAACGTTTTTGGACAAAACCATTGTTGGGCAACGCCGCAATTTGGCCGACCTGGCGCGGTTGCAGTTGTGCGGGCCATTTTGGGCGGCCACGCATCAAGATCAGTTGATCCGCGCGAACTATGAGCGCTGGAGCGTTGACCTTGATGCCGATGACCATTTTGGCGCATTTCAGCCACCCGCTTTGGGGGGTGGCGCCCTGGCGTTTGGTGTGCTGGACGCCGGCGCGAAACTGGCGCAGAGCAAAGGCGCAACGCTGCTCATCGTGAACGAGCCAATGGCGCAAAGCAGCGGCAAAAATAGCGATATTCGCTACAACGCGTTTTACCCGCGCTGGGCATATGACCAATACCGCGAACAAATGACCGCCAGCGCAAAAAAATTTGGCTGGACCTATCTTGATCTTTGGAACGTTATTCCATTTAATGAATTTACAAACAGCCCGGTTCACCTCGCGCCCGCAGGCTCGCGCATGTTGGCAGAAAGGCTGGGAGAAGAAATAAGAAACGGGAAATAAGAAGAGCATTTGACGCGCTTCTTATTTCTT
>DAORUN010000127.1:0-9535 GCA_035433205.1 Thermoflexales bacterium
CGCTTGCGTATGGCGATGAATGCGCCAACGCCAATAAACGCGCCGACAAACCCAAATACAAAATGCGTGGCCGCCGGGTAAGCTACACCCCACATCAACGAATCATAGAATGTGCCGGTGGCCGCGCCAATGACCACGCGCATGAGCGGCTTGGTCATGTGCGCCAGCCCGCCAATGACCGCGAACAGCCAAATTGGAATTTGATGGCTCATCAGGGCGAGGAAAAGGGCGTCAACGGTGAGCGCGGCCAAAAAATAGGTGAGCCAGCGGAGCGGGTCGCCAAAACCCCACACGGGCAGCATGGAAGTGCCCGCCGCGCCCGCCGCAACGGCCATCCCTGCCCAGCGAAAACGAGACAGTTTGCGCCCGGCGATGAGCGCCGCGATCCACCACACGCCCTGATACCCCGGTGCAAGGTCAAGCCTGCCGCGTGTGGCGGCGTGAATGAGCACGGCTGCCGCCCCCAGCGCCGCCAGCAACAAAAGTTCGCGCACGGTGGCGCGATCTTCAACCCGTAAGCTCTTTGACCCGCTCGCGGGTAATGCCAACCCACTCGTATTCGCCATGATGTTTTTCCTCCTGTGCTAATAAAACAGCCTTGCCGCCGCGCAAAATCGGGCGCGGCCAGTCGCCAATCAAAATGCGCTCGTGTTCCAAAATGCTTTGGCCTGATTCTAGCTGAATATCGTCAATGTGCGCAACTTCTTTTAACTGCGCGGAGGTATAAATGCCTTCGCCCAGTTCGCGCAGGCCGGGCAGCCACAAATAACGGCCATCGTTTCCGGCGGCGCGCAGCCCCACCGCCGCCAACGAGCCAATTACGCCGCCGCGCGTGCCGGTCAGCCCTTCCAGATGGATGTCATGCTGAGCGGCCAAAGCCAGCGCATCGGCCATCACCAGCACTTGCGTTTTGGCGCGGTTGCCCCAGCGCTGGATGGCGCTCTCGGCCTGCTCGCGCCGCGCCACGCACAAACCCACGTCCGAGCCAGATGCCGCCTCGCGCAGCAAAAATTCACGGCATAGAGAGATGACATCGCCAATTTTGGCTGGCTGGCAGGTGGCCGTAATGCACGCCGAGCTGTTATGCGAGGTGTATGGGATGCGCGGGTCCACCAGCAGTTGGTGGCGGGTGATCCCATCTGGCGCGGCCACATCTGCCTGCGCCAGAGCAAATGCAAGCTGGCGCGCGCAATGCCCCGTGCCGCGGCTTTCCAAATTGTCGGTGTCGTCTATGCCAATGAGGATGCGCATTTTCAATTAAGAATTAAGAATTAAAAATTAAGACTGGACTTACGCAAAAACTCCCTAATAACGCGGGGAATGGCGCGGTAGGGGCGAGGCATGCCTCGCCCCTACGCCTAAACCTTCGGTTTATTTCATCATTTTCACAAAATTAACTCGGCTTTGCGTAAGTCCAGTTTTTTATTTATTTGACCGTAATTTGGCTCACATCGCCAACGGTGGTGGGCTGGGGCGCGTTGGGCCAGCTTGGCTTTACCGTGCCGCGGTTGGTGAAGTCCAAAATATATTCCTTGGTCAACTCGGCTTTTTTGAACGTGACCGAGCCGCGGTTGCCGGTGAGTGTGACTTCGGCAAAATCGGCCACGCCGGCGGCTTTTAGCGCTTCGCTCAAAAGGGCGCCTTCGTTTGGCGTGCCGCCCAGCATCACCATGCCTTTTGGCAGCGTGTTTAATGCGCTGGCGCTAAAGTCCATCTTGCTGCCATCTGGTTTGACCAGCGTGAACAGGGTCGCGCTGGGCGCGGCGGTGGGTTTGCCATCGTTGGGTTTGGCGGCTTCGGCTGTTGGGGCCGCGGCTGGCGCGGCAGAGCAGGCGGCCAGCGCGAGCGCTGCAAGAAAATAAAAAAATGTTTTAATCATGTTTAGTTATCCCACATGGTGTGTGGGATATCGTGTGGGTTAATCTCCCATGTGTGTGATATGGGATGTGACGCTATGACCCTGCGATGAAACAATCACTCTGGCTTTTTCAATATCTTTTGGCGCAGATAGAACCGCCGAGTATGAGCCGTAATTGAGGGTTGTTTCTGTGTACGCAGATTCGCCCCACGTGCTGGAAATTGTCACCATTGTGTTTGGCACGGGCCGCGTGCCGTTTAGACACTGCCCTGTGATGTGAACCGTCCGCGCGTTCATCTTGGGGTTGTAGACAGCATATACCGTGATTTGAGTAACCATAATCAAGCATGAATTTTACGCCACACAAGGCGCAAAGAAATTAAGCCGCTCATTCTAAGGTTTATCAACCAACAACCAACAACCGGGGGACATCCGCATTAAACTGCCCCCATGCAACGAGCAGTTCATATGAAAGCCGGGATGTTAAACAGGATGCGCGACAAACCGGAGCAAAGCAAGGCCGATCCGCGCATGTTAAACAGCCGCGCGCAGCGGGCTTTGTGGTTTGGGGCGCGCATGATCGCCGGTTTTGTCTGGTGGGAGATGATTTTGGTTCGCTTTGTGGGCCATGAGCGGGTGGATAAAAACCGGCTTGAGCGCTTTATTGCGCTGGCAAAGCGATTTCGCGGTTTGGCGGTGGAGCTGGGCGGGGTGTGGATCAAGCTCGGCCAGTTTTTGAGCAGCCGCGTGGATATTTTTCCGCCGGAGATTATTTCTGCGCTGGCCGACCTGCAAGATGCCGTGCCGCCCGAAAACACCGAGGTGATTGTGGCGCAGGTTGAGCGCGAGCTGGGCAAGCCGCTGGATGAGATCTTTGCCGAGTTTGAGCCTTTGCCCGTCGCCGCCGCCTCGTTTGGCCAGGCCCACCGCGCCCGGTTCAAAACAGCAGATGGCCCGCTTGACCCAAACGCGAATCCCGTTTCGCATGTGATTGTCAAAATCCAAAGGCCGTTTATGGAGGACATTGTGCGCGTTGACCTGCGCACGCTGCGCCGAATTTTGCGCTGGCTGAATTATTACGGCCCCATCCGCAAACGGGCCAACCTGGCCGCGCTGGCCAATGAATTTGCCGCGGTGGTTTGGGAGGAGCTGGATTACGAGCAGGAAGCCCGCAACGCCGTTTTGTTCGCGCGTAACTTTGAGAAAGATCAAACCGTGCGCGTGCCCGCCATCTACGAAAAATTTGTGACCAGACATGTGCTGGTAATGGAAAACGTGGAGGCGATCAAGATTACCGATTTCCCCGCGCTGGAGCAGGCCGGTGTAAGCCGCGCCGAGGTGGCGAAGAAAATGTTCGACACCTACCTCCAGCAAATTTTTATTGATGGCTTCTTTCACGCCGACCCGCATCCGGGTAACTTGTTTGTGCAGCCGCTGGGCGGGCCGGTGGATGGGAACCCCGCGCCATTTAAGCTCACGTATATTGATTTTGGCATGATGGGGCGCGTAAAGCCGGAATACATGAGGGAGTTGAAAGAGTTTGTCATCTCCACCAGCCTGAAAGACGCGCGGCGGTTGACGGCGGCGGCCGGGCGGATGGGCTTCTTTTTGCCCGGCGCGGACACTTTGCGCATTGAGCAGGCCATCGGCACATTGTTTGACAAAGTGTGGGGCATGACCACCAACGACCTGACCGATGTGGACTTTAACGAGATGTATGACTTCGCGGTGCAGTTCAAGGATTTGCTCAACACATTGCCGTTTCAAATTCCGCAAAACGTGTTGTATTTGGGCCGCGCGGTGAATATTTTGAGCGGGATGAGCACCGCGCTTGACCCGGCGTTTAACCCGTGGAAGGAGATTCAGCCATTTGCCAGCGATCTGGCGGGCAAAGAAGGCGCGCAAACCGCCCAGGACGTGCTGGCCGAAGTATTGCGGCTGGGGCGAACTGTCATCCAATTGCCGGTGCAAATGGATCAGGTGTTTTCGCGGGCGCTCAACGGCCAGTTGGAGTTGCGTTCGCAGTTTAGCCAGCAAAGCACCGATGAAATTCGCAAAATTCAAGGCGGGCTTTCGCGGCTCACCTGGGCGATTGTTTTTGCCGCCGCGCTGGGCTGCGGCACCGTGTTCGTGGTGAATGCCATATCGGTTGGCGCGGGGGTGTGTTTTGCGCTGGCGGCGGTCGCGTTTGCAAAAATGGTGTTTGGGTAGGCGCGGGGGGCGGGTCCACATACATTCCAAGTAATTCACTCTGACGAAGATGCGCGCCGGTGGCCGCCACTGGATAAATCCGGCGGCTAGATTTTAGGAAACCCGCCTGCGGGTTTTCTAATGCTTAGGCGGCGGATTTTATCCGCTGCCGATGGAACGCAAAAATATTTGGACGACGTTATGAAAAAGCAAATCTGGCGAAAATGCGCTTTTGAAAAAAATTTGGAATAGAAAGCAACTTCCAAACCGCACCGCTTCTCCGCCTCGCGCCTGCGCGTATCATGGGTGCCCATGAAACGCATCTTTCTGGCGCTTGTCTTTTTTGCGATGGCCTTCGCGCCCGCCGCAAGCGCCATCGCCGTTCAGTCGCCGCCAGAGCAGGTTTCACCGCCCAACCCCAAAATTTCGCCCTGGGTGATGGGTCACACGGCGGGCGGGCAAACCGCCGAGTTCCTGGTGATTTTGAACGACCAGGCAGACCTCGGCTTTGCCAAAAACGTGCCCGCCAACCAAAAAGCCGCCGCGGTTGTGAGCCGCCTCAGGCAAACGGCCCAGGCCAGCCAAAAACCCATCTTGCAAATGCTAAAGGCCGCCAAAGCCGAATACCGCGCGTTTTTTGTGGTGAACGCGATTTGGGTGAAAGGCGACGCCGCGCTGGCCCAGCGTTTGGCCGTTTTGCCAGAGGTGGCGCGGATTGACGGAAACCCCGTCATCCGGTCAAGCATCCCTCTGCCCGATGACCCATCCACCCAGCCAGAAAAACCAATGGGCGCGGACGCGGTCAATGCGGTGGAGTGGAACATCACGGCCATTGGCGCGCCAAGTGTTTGGGCGCAGGGGTACACCGGGCAGGGCGTGGTGGTGGGCGCGCAAGACACGGGTTATTCGTGGACACACCCCGCGATTCAAGGCAAATATCGCGGCTGGAATGGCATTACCGCCACGCACGATTACAACTGGCATGACAGCATTCACGTGGCCAATGGCTCTTGCCCGGCAGATTCGCCCACGCCGTGCGACGATCACGGGCATGGCACGCACACGGTTGGTACCGCCACCGGTGATGACGGCGCGGGCAATCAGGTGGGGGTTGCGCCGGGCGCAAAATGGATCGGCTGCCGAAACATGAATAGTGGCTGGGGGTCGCCCGCCACGTATTTGGAGTGCTTTGAGTTCTTTCTTGCGCCGTATCCGGTGGGTGGCACACCCGCGCAGGGCAACCCCGCGTTTGCGCCGGATGTGACCGTGAACTCGTGGGGCTGCCCGCCATCCGAGGGCTGCAACGCGGCATCGTTGCTGGCCGGGGCGCAGGCTCAACGCGCGGCGGGCATTTTTACGGAGGCATCGGCGGGCAACTCGGGGTCGGCGTGCGGCACGGTGCAAGACCCCATCGCCATTTACGATGAAGTATTTAGCGTGGGCGCGGTTGACAGCGCGGGGAACATTGCCAGCTTTAGCAGCCGCGGCCCGGTGACCGTTGATGGCAGCAACCGCCCCAAGCCCGATATTTCTGCGCCCGGGGTGGGGGTGCGTTCCAGCATTCCGGGCGGGTCGTATGCCAGTTGGAGCGGCACCTCGATGGCCGGGCCGCATGTGGCGGGCGCGGTGGCTTTGATTTGGTCGGCTCAGCCGTTGCTCAAGCATCAAATAGACTTTACCGAGGATTTGTTGCGCAACACCGCCACGCCCGTCTCGGTGACGGCTTGCAGCAGCAGCGGCGTGCCAAACAATGTGTATGGCGCGGGCAAGCTAAATGTTCTGGCGGCGGTGAATGCCACGCCAAAGGGCAGCGCGGTCATCACCGGCGTGGTGTCATCTTTGTTAAGCGGGCTGCCCATTTCTGGGGCGCAGGTGATGGCGCAGTATGTGACGCCGACCCTGCAATTTGGCGCGGTGACGGATGCGAGCGGCATATACTCGCTCACTGTTTTGCCCGGAACATACACCATGACCGCCTCGGCCAGCATGTTTATTTCGTCCACCATTGGCGGGGTGAGCGCCATTTCTGGAACACAAACCCAGCAAAATTTTGCGCTGCCAGGCGATATGTTTATTTTCTATTTCCCCAACACCCTGAAGCAGGCCTTGACGCCGGGCGGGTGGTAGACGACATGCTTCAAACTTGAACTTGTTCAGACCAGTTGGCGCACAAAATTTCTGCCTGAGCCAGCACGGTTTTTACCGCGCTATCTTGCAGATCGGGCGGGTAGCCATATTTGTTCAGAATGCGCTTGACCATGACCCGGATTTTGGCTCTCGCGCTCTCGCGTAGCGTCCAGTCTATGGACACGCTTTTGCGCACCTGGGTGATAAGCTCGGTGGCGATGACTTTGAGCTTGTCATCTCCCATGGCTTTCACCGCAGATTCATTGGCGGCCAGCGCATCATAAAAGGCGATCTCATCATCTGTTAGCCCCATATCTTGGCCGCGTTTGCTGGCCGCATCCAGGTCTTTGGCCAGAGCAATCAGCTCTTCCAAAACCTGCATGGTAGAGATGGCGCGGTTGTGATACGCGTTGAGTGTTTTCTGAAGTTTCTCGCTAAACAACTGACTTTGCACAAAATTACTTTTGGCGCGGGCTTTAATTTCATCGCGAAGCAGTTTTTCCAGCAGTTCTGCGGCCACATTTCTGTGTTTTAACGCGCGAACCTCGGCCAAAAACTGGTCGCTCAAAATGCTTATATCTGGGCGGGGCAAACCGGCAGCGGTGAAAACATCAATCACCTGGCCTTCGGTGGTGATGGCTTGTGAGACAAGCTGGCGCACTGCGGCATCCAATTGATCCGGCGTTTTTTCGCTTATGCTTGCCTGCTTGTTTAGCGCGGCCTTTAGCGCCTGAAAATACGAAACGTCATCGCGGATGCGGACGGCTTCGTCGTTGGCCGCGCACAGGGCAAACGCTTGTGAAAGCTCGGTCACAACCTGAGTAAAACGCTGTTTGCCATCTTCCTGCTCAAGAATGCGTTCTTGACCAGCGGGAATAAGCGCCAGACGCTCGGCGGGTGAGCCGCTCACCCACCTGGCCCAATCCAAATTAAACAGCATCCCGCTGGCAACGCTATGCTTCTCCATCATGATGGCGACGGCTTTTGTCGTGTCGTAAGCGGGGTCGCCCCTGCCGCCGCTTTGGGTATAGGTGGCCATGGCCTGTTTGAGCTGGTCTGCCAACCCCAAATAATCCACCACCAGACCGCCCGGTTTATCGCGAAAGACGCGGTTTACGCGGGCAATGGCTTGCATTAGGCCGTGACCTTGCATAGGCTTGTCCACATACATGGTGTGCAGGCAGGGCGCGTCAAAGCCGGTCAGCCACATATCGCGCACAATCACAATGCGGAAGGGGTCTTTGCTGTCTTTGAACCGGTTGGCAAGCGCGCGGCGTTTGTCTTTGCTGCGGATGTGCGGCTGCCAGTTTGGCCCATCGTCTGCGCTGCCGGTCATCACCACTTTTGCCACGCAGGTCTGCCCTTTCTCGGCCTCGGCGTCGTCATCTTTGGCGCTGGCCCATTCAGGGCGGATGGCGATCAGGGCGTTGTACATCTCCACGCAAATGCGGCGGCTCATGCATACGATCATCGCCTTGCCATCCATCGCCTCCAGACGCTTTTCAAAGTGCGCCACAAGGTCGGCGGCGATGAGCGCGATGCGTTTGGAGTCGCCTACGAGCGCTTCAAGCGCCGTCCACTGCGTTTTTAGCTTTTCTTTGCCGGTTAGTTCCTCGCCCTCGGTAATTTCCTCGAATTCGGCGTCAATATCTGGGAGCCGGGCGGCGTTTAGCCCCAGTTTGGAAATGCGGCTCTCGTAATAAATGGGCACGGTGGCTTTATCTGCCACGGCGCGTTGAATATCGTAAATGGAGATGTAATCGCCAAACACCGCGCGGGTGTTGGCGTCTTTTTGCTCAATGGGTGTGCCGGTAAAGCCGATGAAGGACGCGCCGGGCAGGGCGTCTCGCAGATGCCGCGCCAGCCCATCTATCAGGTCATACTGGCTGCGATGTGCCTCGTCGGCGATTACAACGATATTGCGCCGCTGGCTAAGGCACGGCATTTTCTCGCCTTTCTCTGGCAAAAATTTTTGGATGGTGGTGAAGACGACCCCGCCGCTGGCAACCGCCAGCAGCTCGCGCAGCGATTCGCGCGAGCTGGCCTGCGCTGGTGTTTGCCCCAAAATCTCGTGCCCGCGCTGAAACTGGGCAAACAGTTGATCGTCCAGATCGTTGCGGTCGGTGAGCACCACCAGGGTGGGGTTTTGCATGGCCGGATTCCGCGCGATGCGCCCGGCATAAAACAACATCGTCAGGCTTTTGCCGCTGCCTTGTGTGTGCCATACCACGCCCGCCCGCCGGTCGCCGGGGTTGCCGCCCCGCATTTGGCCAGACCAGGACGTGCCCGATTCCTCACGCACGTCCGCGCCCGCGCGGGCTGTCATGCCGCTGGCGCGCACGGTCTCATCCACCGCCACGTTGACTGCGTGAAACTGGTGATACCCCGCCATGACTTTGCGCAGGGCGCCGGTGTCGTGGTCTTCTTCAAAAACAATAAAGTGCTGAATCAGGGCTAAAAAGCGGGCGGGCGAGAGAATGCCGCGCGCCAGAACTTCCATTTGCAGGCTGGTTTTTGGCGCGCCGGTTGACCCATCTGCCGTGGCCCAGGTTTTGAACCACTCTTGCCCGGCTGTGAGCGAGCCAATGCGGGCCTGAAGGCCATCGCTCACCACCAGCGCGGCGTTGTATTGCAAAAGCGAGGGGATATCGGCTTTGTAGGTTTGCAATTGGGCATACGCGCTCCAGATGGTGGCGTTTTCATCGGCGGCGTTTTTTAGCTCAATCAAGCCAAGCGGCAGGCCGTTTACAAACAACACAATATCTGGGCGGCGGTTGTGCTGGCCTTCCATCACGGTGAATTGATTGACCGCCAGCCAGTCATTCATGCGCGGCTGGTCAAAATCTATCAGCCGGGCATGATCGCCCGCGATGCTGCCATCGGCCCGCGGGTATTCCACCGGCACGCCCTCGCGCAGCATTTTGTGAAACTCTCGGTTGGTTTGGATGAGCGAGGGCGACCCCAGCCGGGTCACTTTGCGCAGCGCGTCTTCGCGGGCATCGGCGGGCATGTGCGGGTTTAGCTGGCGGATGGCCTCTCGGAGGCGTTCAGCCAGGATGACCTCGCTAAAGGTCGCGCGCTCCGCGGCTCGCTCGCCGGGGGCAATATCCAACCCGTTCCGAGTGGTGTAGCCCAGATCGGCCAGCCACTCCAGGGTGGCTTGTTCAAGGGTAGATTCGTTTAGGCTCATGGCTAAAAACGCAGTTGATCGGGCAAATTTTCTCTATCTGGCGCCCATTTTAACGGGTTTTTAACGGGTTGTTGATGATTCGCCAATGGCGTTGAGTTCGCATTTGTTGCAGATGATGCGCTTGTAAGCATTGCGTTGCCGGTGATGGTTGGCGGGATCGCAGGTCATGG
>DAORUN010000128.1:0-8997 GCA_035433205.1 Thermoflexales bacterium
CATCCCAGTTTTCCCACTTGCCATCCTTCATCATCCCCGCACGCCAATACCCGTCCGATGAAACCTCGAAGTGATAAAAATTCTTGCGGTCTTTCACCCGAAAGATCACGCCAAAGCCATTGTCTTTTGGCCCGCCGTTGGGCCAAAGATCCACCGTGTACGCGCCATCCGAGATATTTTTACCCGCCACGCTCCACACGGTCAAATTCTCTTGCTTCACCACAATGCGAAACACGCCGTTGTCATACTTCGCCTCCGCGCTGGTGTCGCTTTGGGTGGTCCAGCCGCTGGCGGTTTTGCTAAAGTCATCGACCCAGGGCAGGGATGTGACCGGGATGGCGGTGGGGCCGGGGGTTCCACCCCCACAAGCCGCCAGCGCCATTAAAACAAGAATAGAGAGGATTTTTGTGCGCATCGGGTTCATTATAATGACGCGCAGAATCCCTGTGCGTCACACTCTTTTTATCTGGATGGCAACCGCGCTGGCCCTGACCGCCTGCGCTGGGTCGCCCGCGCCTGCGCCCGCCGTGACCCCATCCCCCGCGAGCGTTTTGCCGGGGCCTGTGGCCGAGCTTGCCCAGTTGCCAGAAACAACGGATGTAACGTATCTTGAGTACGCCCCGCCCCGCCCAGACAACGTAACCGATGCCGCGCCAAGCGGTCTTCATCCGGCCAAAATGGATGAGGCCGCGCCCGCCGAGGTTGATGCCACCGAGATGGACGCGGAGATTGAAGAAGCCAAAACAATCACCCCAACGCGCGTCATCACCTCTGCGCGCGTGCCGATTTTGATGTATCACTACCTGTCCGTGCCGCCAGCAGGGTCAGACAAATACCGGCTAGACCTCTCGGTCTCGCCCGCCAATTTTGAGGCGCAACTCAAGTGGTTGAAGGAGAACAATTACACCACCATCCGGCTGGATGATTTGTATGACAATTTGGCGAAGGGCACACCCATCCCCAAAAAGTCTGTAATTTTGACCTTTGATGACGGCTACCGCGATTTTTACGAAAACGCCTACCCTCTCCTCAAAAAATATGGCTTTGCCGCCACCGTGTTTGTGATTAGCGATTACATTAACAGCGGGAACGCGGGCTACCTAACCTGGCCAATGGTGACCGAGATGAGCAAAGCGGGCATCAGCATCGAGTCGCACTCGCGCACCCATCTTGACCTGCGCGGTCGCTCGTATGACAAACTGGTCTGGGAAATTCTCGGCCCCATCGAGGCGATTGAAGCATACACCGGCAAACGCCCGCGCTTTTTCTGCTACCCGATGGGATACCACGACGAAACGGAGATTCGCGTGCTCAAATCGGTTGGCACGCTGGCGGCGGTCACCACCGCGTATGGCAAAACCCACACGCTAGACACCGCCATGCTCTGGAGCCGCGTCCGCATTCACGGCACAACCACCTTGCAAGGTTTTGCCAGCCTAGTGGGGGATTAGCAATATGGCCTCCCCCGCCAGGTAGAAACCATCTCGCCGATGGCTTTACTTCCGGGCCACGAACATGCCAGAATGCGACCGAATGCGATACACCCCGCCGCCTTGCGTCACCGCATCATGCGCGCGCTGGCGCAAAAGCGGCTTGCGCTCTTCGGGCATCTGCCCGCGCATAGACAAAATATATTCTGCCAGAGCGTCCGCATCGGTCACGCGCAGGTCATTCATAAACACATCTTTTGAAACGCTGGCAAAATGCCGCCCCAGAGCCGCCGCGCCATTTTCCATGTTAAACCCCTCCACCAGCGTGGCGCGCATGGCGTTTTCCACAAGCCCATCCATCAGCGGGTCAAGCTCCTGCATGTGCCCATCACCATTTGTGGCGGCAAACAACACGCCATGCGGCTTCAGGGCGCGATGGATCTCGCTCAAGGCGCGATCCAGATTTTGGACGTGATACAGCATGTGGTTGGCCACCACCGCATCCAGGCTGGCGCTGGCAAGCGGAATTTGCTCCGCGTTAAAGTTCTCGTATGAAAATTGCGGCGGCGCGGCGGCCAGTGTTTGTTGCGCCTGAGCCGCCATGCCGGGCGAAAAATCGCTCAGCGTAATGCGCCATCCAGCCGGAATGCGCTGCGCATTGTCTGCCCACAACCGCCCTGTGCCGCAACCCAGCTCCAAAATTTTCGCGTCTGCTGGCAGGCTGGAAAAGTGGTCAAACACCCAGTCAAACCAGCTTTTGGGGTTGGTCGCAAACCGGCGGTGCAAATTCATCCGAGATTGCAGATTGGCCGATGTTTTGTATTGCTCGGCAAGAACGGCGGGCTGGTTAAGCGGATGCGGTTGTGTCATCTGGTTTTTCCTTTGCCATATTGGCAAACGAAAGTGTAAACCAGAAATTAGAGCCTTTGCCAAGCTCGCTTTCAAAGCCAATCTGCCCGCCCATCGCTTCCACCAGCCGTTTGCAAATGGCAAGCCCCAGCCCCGTGCCGCCATATTGGCGCTGCCAAAACCCATCGGCCTGGGTGAAGGGCTGAAATAGCCGGGATTTCATGTCATCCGAGATGCCAATGCCCGTATCGCTCACCCCATACAGCAAGCGGTTTCTGGCCGGTTGCAACCCATCTACGCTTGGCGCCAAAACAAACAGGCTCACCCGCACTTCGCCCTGGCTTGTAAATTTGATCGCGTTGCTAACCAGGTTGTTCAACACCTGATGCACGCGCCCGCTGTCAGAAATCCACAAGCGCGGGCAATCCTCATCAATATCTGCCACCAGCCGGATGTTTTTCTGGGCTGCGGTTTGACCAAACATTTCTGTCACGTTTTGCAGAAGGGCCACCGGGTCAAATTCTTCTTGAAGAATGCGCATCTTGCCAGATTCAATCTTCGAAAAGTCAAGGGTGTCATTGAGCACAACCGACAGCAAATTGGACGCTTCATGAATGGTCTGGGCGTAGTCGCGCAGCGCGTCATCACGCACTTCTTCCTGCAAAATTTCCGACATCCCGCTGATGACATTGAGCGGGGTTCGTATTTCGTGGCTCATCACAGCGAGGAAGTTGCCCTTGGCCGCAGACGCCGCCAGCGCCTGATCGCGCGCCAGCGCAAGCTCTTGCTCAAATTCCTTGCGCTGGGTGATATCGTGATTGACGGCAACCAGCCCGATCCGCCTGCCATCTTCATCCAACACCCAGGTGGCCGAACATTGCAGCCATCTGGCCCGTATGCCCTGCGCGGTCTGCTCAATTTCGCCGCGCCATTTGCCTGCTTTGCGAAACTCGCGCATCAAATCTCCGGCCACACCGGGCGCCACGCCGGTGGCGCGAAAAAGGTCTCGCAGGTTTTTGCCATTCAGCGCTTCTTTGGCAGACCAGCCAAAAATGGATTCCGCCGCATCATTCCAACTGACGATGCGAAATCCGGTATCGGTTCCAAAAATGGCTTCGGTGGCGTTGTTCACCATCTCCGACTGAAATTGCACCAGCGTCTCCGACTTCTTTCGCCGCTCCAGTTCGCGCCGGGCCGTCTCGTATAAATGGGCGTTATCCAACGCAATGGAAGCAAGATGCCCAAAACGGTTAACGACATCTATGCTCTGCGCGCTGAACTTTCGCTCTGGCTGTTGATACCCCACCCCAATGACACCCACAATCTTGTTGTCTTGCCGGATGGGCACGCCAGCCAGCGCATGAATCATTTTGCGCGGCAAAATCTCATATCGGTTCTCCCATATCTCATAATCTTGAATAATCATGGGTTGTCCCAAGTCAAGGATCCGCCCCGACATGCCGGAGCCTCTTGGCAGGACAAGTCCATCAAACGCGGTAAAAACGCCGCTGGCCGTAGCCAGTTTTAGGCTTTGCCCATCCTCTTCAACCAGATATAAATATCCATCCGGCGTTTCCATCATCTCGCAAATGCGCGAGACGATATTTTGCAACACCTCTTTAACATTTTTGCGGTGCACCAGACCCAGGGATGTCTGATAGAGCGCCTCCAGATATTTTGTCTGGACCAACAACTTTTGCTCAGCCTGTTTGCGAACTACCAGTTCCTTCGCCGAAGCTTCCAGCAATCTTTTATTTTCGAGCGTGTCGCTAATAAGCTGCGCGGCAACCTTGATGATTGCCAGGTGTTCGCCCGGCGGTCGGTCGGTAGTTTCAACTCCTCCAAATGCCAATACCCCCGCCAGATTTTTGCCGCGCATGAGTGGCGCAAGAATCAAAGAGGTCATCTTGTACATTTTGAAAATGGCCTGGGTAGATTCATCTATCCCGGCCACTTTACTCACATCGCCAATATGCAAAACCTGGTTTTTAGCCAGCTCGGCAATGGCGCGCGAAGGCATTGGCACAAAGGTGATTTGGGAAGAAGGCACACTATCCGGGACAGATAGAGAAACCTCCATCCCCGTTTTCTCCTGATTAAGAAACATCAGAGAAGCTCCCCACGCGCCCAAAAACCCTGCCAGATCTGACATGGCAGATTTAATCTCGCCATCCACCTCGTCAGGTGTGGCCCGAATCAGGCGGGATGAAATCCCAGAGACAATACTCTCCAACTCCGCTTTGTGGCGCAATTGCTGGCGGCTTCTCTCCCGCTCCAGAAAAATCTTGCGCTGAAACCTAACTGCCAGCCGCAGCAATACCAACTGCACAAAAAGCACAAGCAAAATTGGCAGGTAAAACCTTGTTAAATCATCCCCGTGCGGAACGTGATTGCTGGCCGCGATCACACCCCAGAACAAACCTATCAAAGAGACAATAAAAACCGGCCAGCGCGGCTGAGTGAGAGCGGCCACCAGGATGGGCGGCACCAAAAGCACAAACGAGAATTGAGGAATATCAAAAGTCCGGCTAATGACGGCGATAATCGCACCTAAAACGGCATAGAGAAAAATGAAAACAATGAGCGCGCGACGTGACGGATTGAGCATTCCCCGTAATTATAGGGGGGTTTGGGAGATACCGCAAATCTAAAAGGGCCGGGTGGTAAACAAACTAAGAAAAAGCAAAAAGGTTGCCAGAAACGCCACATTCCGACGCTGATCCAGCGGGGTGACATCATTCAAAGGCGCGGCATGCTGCACACCGCTGATTGTGGCAAAAAACATCCACACCAGCCAGTTGGATGAAACCGTGACGCCCAAAATTCCCATGATGACCAGCGTGGCGTAGCTAATCCACATGGCCCACTTGCGCCCCAGCGCGGCATAGGCAATGTGCCCGCCATCCAGTTGGCCCACCGGCAACAAATTGAGCGCGGTGAGCACCAGCCCAAACCGCGCCGCCAAAAGCACCGGGTTAAGCGCAATGCCATTGCTCACAGCCTCTGGCCGAAACGCGCCAATCAAAACTTCCATCAGCAAAGAGCGCGTGTCTGGCGCGGGCGAATGCGTGACCGTGGCGATGAGCACGCCAACGACAAACAACGGAACCGCGGCCAGCAGCCCGGCAATTGGCCCGCCAATGCCCACATCAAACAAAGCGCGTTTGCTTTGCACCGCGCCGCGCATTTGCACAAACGCGCCCACCGTGCCCAGCCCAAACGGCATGGGGATGAAGTACGGCAAAGTCACGGGCATCTTGTGCCGCCGCGCCTGCAAATAATGCCCAAACTCATGCACCGCCAAAATTCCCAGCAATGTGCACGAAAACGGCAGGCCGTAAAACACAACGATGTTCATCAAACCAGAGTTGCTGGCCTGCGAAAGCGCGGCGGCGTACATTCCGCCAAAAATTGTGGTGGTGACAAATGTGGCCGCAAACAGCGCCATCTGCACCCACGCCCGCTGGCGCAAGGCCTCTTGCAAACTTCCGCGTATAGCCACCACAATTTGCTTTTGGCCCGATGGGGCCTCGCGCAGCAGCGGCACATAGCCCATGTCTTGAAATCGGGTTTTGAGCGTCTCAAACGCCTGCTCGGCCTCGTGATGCAGAGTGCCGGTAAAAGCCACCGCGCCATCACGCGGGTCGGTCTCGGTGTCCTCAATCGCCATAACATCCGCCACCCGCGCGCGCAAAATCATCACCTCGTCTTGAGATGCGTAAACTGGCGCTGGTGCTGGCAGCGTCTGGGGTTCGGCGTTATTCTCGTTCATCTATCCTTTTGCGCGGCAATTGTAAGCCAAAGACGTTAACGCCACATTGGTATTTACTAAACCCTCACGCCGCCGGGCAATCCTCGCCAAAAATCATCTCCACCCCGTTCAAGGCCAGCACATCCCCCGGCTCCAGCGGGCATTGCTGGATGGGATAGCCATTGAGTTTTGTCCCGCCGGTGCTGTCCATATCCACCGCCAGATACTTGCCCGTCTCGGCGGGCATCCCATCTTTCACCACCCAGCGCAGCTCAAGGTGGCTGCGCGAGACACGGCGGTCATCCACCACCACATCGCTGTGCCGCGAGCGCCCCACCTTCACCAGCGGCTGATCCAGATGGATGTAGCGTTTGCCATCCACGATGAGAAACGGGCAGCGCGAAACCGGCGCGGCCTGCACCGCCACCGATGACGTGGACGACTCCGGCAAATCCAGCGGAATGTAGCGCGCCAGCGTCCGCAGCGCATGCGGCGCAACGTCTGCGCTCCCGCGCAAGATCACGCGCGGTCGGGAATCAATCACAGAACCACTTTGCACAAGTGTTTGACGCACACTCTCGGCCAATTGTTCCGCAAAATTGGGTTGATTGGATTCCAGTTGAGCCAAATCCTGCTCATTCAGCGTCACCCAAAAGTGGTTGGGCGCAGGCCCATTGCCCGCGCGGGCATCTTCAATGGCGCGAAAGATGGCCGCGAACACATCCTGCGCGTTCAACTGTTCGCGGAACAGCCGCGCCAGCGAGGATTCAATCAACTGGCGGGTGAGGTCTTCAAAGCGGTTCATGTTGAAAATTCAAAATTAAACGTGCAGAACGATGAATGATGAGATTACAATGACTTCTCTGAATTTTGAATTCTAAATTCCGAATTCAAATACAGCCGATGAAGTTGAATGTAATCCGACACTTCTTTTGTGACCACGTATCGCAAAGGCAAGCCCTCGCGGGCGCGGCGCTGCAAATCGTGCGAGGCCAAATCGGTGAGCGGGGTGTCCACCCATTCAATGCGCGCGCTCAGGCCGGGCAGTTTTTGCTCAAGCTCGGTCAAATCGGGCAGGTAACGCGGGCGGTGCGCCACCGCGATCCGCGCCATCGCCAAAAGCTCCAGCGGCCTTTGCCAGCGCGGCATATCAATCAGCATATCCGCGCCAATGATGAACAAAAACTCGTGTTCCAGATATTTATTTTGCAAAAGCGCGAACAAATCCACCGTGTAATGCGGGGCGGGGCGTTCCACATCCAGCAGGCACACCTCAAAATTGGGGTTGCTGGCAATGGCAAGCCGGGTCATCGCCACGCGGTGATGCGGCTGCGATGACCCGCTTTTGTGCGGCGGCTGACCCACCGGGGTAAACCACACCTTATCCAACCCAAGCTGCGCCCGCGTCTGGTCGGCGATCACCAAATGCCCGATGTGCGGCGGGTCAAATGTGCCGCCTAAGATGCCGATTTTCATGTGAGTTGATGGTTCGTTGGACGATGGACGATGGACGATGGACGATTTGTTTTATCGTCCATCGTCCATGGTCCATCGTCTATCTTCACTTCGCCAGTTCCACCAAAAACCGCGCGCTGGCCTCAATGCCCTTGCGGAAACAGTCCAGCGCAAAACGCTCATTGGGGGCGTGAATGTTGTCGCCGGGCAAGCCATAGCCCAACAAAACCACCGGTTTTTTGAGGGCGCTCTGAAAATCATTGACCACCGGAATGGAGCCGCCCTCCAGCATAAAGATGGGTTCTGCGCCCCAGGTGGCGCGGGCAGCCCGCACGGCGGCCATAAACTCCGGCGCGGTGCGATCCACAATTGTGCCCGCCGCCGACCCCGGCGCGAGCGAGAAGGTGAGCGTTACGCCGGGCGGGGCAAGCTGCTCCATCCGCGCCTTGACCTGCGCGTAAATTTTGTCTGGGTTTTGGTTGGGCACAAGCCGGCAACTGATTTTTGCGTGCGCCAGCGCGGGCAGCACGGTTTTTTGGCCGGGGCCGGTGTAGCCGCCCCAAATGCCGTTCACTTCCAGGGTTGGCCGCGCGCCCATGCGCTCGGCCACGATGAAATCCGGGTCGCCAAACACCTGCGATGCGCCGGTCTCCTTCAAAATTTCGGCGTCGCGGTAGGGCACGCGGGCCATCTCGGCGCGTTCTTCGGCGCTCAGCACGCGCACGTCATCCAAAAACCCCGGCACAGTGATGCGGCCGTGGTCGTCTTTGAGCTGCGCCAAAATTTGGGCCAGCGCCATGGCCGGGTTCTGCACGTTGCCGCCATATGTGCCGCTGTGCAAGTCGCCGCTGGCGGTGCGGGCTTCCACCTCAAAATACACCAGACCGCGCAAGCCATACACAATGGCGGGCAGCGTTGGGTTAATCATGGCGCTGTCGCTGATCATGACCACATCACACGCCAGCAGGTCTGCGTTCTTCTCTACAAAAATGGGCAGATGCGGCCCGCCAATTTCTTCCTCGCCTTCAATTAGAAATTTAACGTTGACCGGCAAACTTCCCGCGCCCTTAAGAAACGACTCAATGGCTTTGATGTGGGCAAAGTGCTGGCCTTTGTTGTCATCGCTGCCGCGCCCGTAAATAAAGCCATCGCGGATGACCGGCTTGAACGGCTCGCTGTGCCACAACTCCAGCGGCTCGGCGGGCTGCACATCGTAATGCCCGTAAATCAAAACGGTGGGCGCGCCGGGTTTGCCCAGCCATTCGGCATACACCACCGGGTTGCCGCCGGTCTCCATCACATCGGCCTTAAGACCCAGATCACGCAAGTGCTCGCTCAGCCAGAGCGCGGCGTAGCGCGTGTCGCGGGCGTGCGCGGGCTGGGCGCTAACGCTGGGGATGGAAACGTAATCGAGCAACTCTTGCAGATGCTGGTCTGCATGTGCGGTGGCGTAGGCAAGGGCTTGGTTTAACATGAAAGTGTATAGGAAATAAGAAATGAAGAAATAAGAAA
>DAORUN010000129.1:0-8867 GCA_035433205.1 Thermoflexales bacterium
CTCGTGCGAGACATCGGCCAGCAGGTTGCGGCGTTGCTCTTCGTTGGTTTGCAGGCGGTCGGCCATTTGGTTGAAGGAACGCGCCAGGGCGCGAACCTCGCGCGGGCCGCGCGTTTCCACCCGCGCGGTGTAATCGCCGCTTTCCAGCTTGCCCGCCGCTTCAATCAGGTCGGCCACGGGCATGGTGATGCGCCGGAACATGCGGAAAATGAGCGAGCCGACAAAACCCATCCCCAGCAAAACAAACACAATTCTGAAGGGGCTTAAAACGCGCAATATCTCCATCGGTGGCATGGGTTCGCCGCCGCGCCACCACCCCATCGCCAGGGCAATTGCGCCAAACACCACCGCGCCCAGCACAAACATCATCACCAACCCGCACCCCATCCCAAAGGCAGCCCGCGCCAAAAAACGCCCGCGCATTTGGCGGGATGGCGATTGCGGCGGCCAAGGCTCGTTCTGCGGCCACCAAGGCGGGCGGTGTTGGCTGTTCATGTTTTGCCAAAGCGCCCGGACCGCTCAAAGCGATCCGGGCGCTCAAAATTCAATCCACAAATTTATACCCCACCCCATACACGGTGGCAATATATTCCGGCTGCGCGCCCAGCTTGCGGCGCAGATTTTTGATATGCGCGTCAATCGCGCGTTCATACGATTCAATTGCCACGCCGCGCACGGCATCTAGCAATTGGGCGCGGGTGAACACCCGCCCCGGCTGGCGGGCCAGCATCGCCAAAAGCTGAAACTCGGTGTTGGTCAACTCAATCACCCGCTCCGCGCCCGCGCGGGTTTGCGTCACGCGCATCCGCGCGGGGTCAAGCACAAGGTCTGCGGCATGAACGCGCTGTTCTGGCGCGGTTGGGGCGGCCTCGGCGCGGCGCAGCACGGCGCGGGCGCGGGCCACCAATTCTTTTGGGCTAAACGGCTTCACCATGTAGTCATCCGCGCCCAGCTCCAGCCCAACCAGGCGGTCTGTTTCTTCGCCCCGCGCGGTGAGCATGATGATGGGCGTGGCCGCCGCGCGGCGGATGTCTCGCGCCACATCAAGGCCATCGCGGTCGGGCAAGCCCAAGTCCAGCACAACCAGGTCGGGGGTGATGGCGCGGAATTCGCGCAAGGCCGCAGCGCCATCCGCCGCCACGTGAACGGCAAAGCCCGCTCGCTCCAAATAGTCTTTTGCAATTTGGGCGATGCGGGCTTCGTCTTCCACAACCAAAATGGTTTTCATTGCGTTCTTAAATTAACATGGATGAATGGGATAAACGAGATAAAAATCCTTTGCATCCCGTTCATCCGTGTTAATTTATCTTAATTCCGCATTCTATTCGCTCTTTGGCGCGGGGTCGGCTTGCTGCTCATGCGCGCGCTTGTGCCATTCGCGCATCCAGGGCGGGCCGTTCTTCATCCATTCCTCGCGCTCGGCATCGGTTTTTGGCCCAAAACCCATTGGGCCGTGATGTCCACCAGGCCCACCCCAACCGCCCATCATCATGCGGCGGCGCATGCCAAACCCAAAGATCATCTTGAGGATGAACATGAGGAAGAACAACCCGAACAAAAAGCCAATGGCTCTGCCAATGAATCCGAGCGGGTTGAATCCCATCCCGCCGCGCATGCCGTAACCCGCGTATGGCGCATACGGGGCAACCATGCCACCGCGCCCAAACGCGCCGTATTGGGGCGCGGTCTGCGGCACAGCCGGGGCGCCATCTGCCATTTGAGGCGCGGCCTGCGCCGCAAGCTGGCCTTGCATAAACCCATTTGCCATCCCCGCGCGAAAACTCATCCCGCCAATGCCAATTGCGCCCAGGGCCAAAACGCCCACCAGAACAATGGCTGCAAAAAATCTGCCTTTCATTTTTATTTTTCTCCTTTAATTCAGAACTTTTCTGATGACATTACTTTGCCCCCGAATTGTGGAGAAATTGTGAAGATGGCGCGAAGTGATTGCGGAGGTTTTCTGGGGATGCGCCATCTCCTATTAAAATTGGGCTTCATTCACCTTGACCGATAACCGCGCTTTTCTAAACCATCTCCGCGCTCTCCCCGTGTTTCGCGGGCTGAGCGAGGCCGCGCTGGCGCAATTGGCGGGCGGCGCGGCGTGGCGCGAGTTTCGCGCCAAACAGGTGATTTTTCTGGAAGGCGAAACCTCATCCGGCTTGCACTATCTGACATCGGGGTGCGTCAAAGCGGTCAAGCAATCGCTGGAAGGCCGCGAGCACATTTTGCGCGTGATCAACCCCGGCGAGATGTTCAACGACATCGGGGCGTTCACCGACCGCCCCAACCCCGCCACCGCGATTGCGCTGGAAGATTCTGGCATTTGGGTGTTGCCGCGCTCGGCCATTGCCCAAACCCTGCGCCAGCAGCCAGAGATGGCCCAGCACATCATCGAAAACATGGCCGAAAGTTTGGTGCAACTGGTCAACCTGGTGGCAGACCTGTCCTTTCGCTCGGTCGCATCGCGGCTGGCCCGTTTGTTGATGGATGAAGCCGAGGGCGATGTGATTCGCCGCCCGCGCTGGCAAACCCAGGCCGAGCTGGCCGCGCAGTTGGGCACGGTTCCCGATGTGCTTCAACGCGCCATCCGCGCCCTGCAAGCCGATGGCGCAATTGAAGTGACCCGCGCCGAGATTCGCATCCTAAACCGCCCCGCGCTGCGGGCGTGGTGCGAGTAGGCGCAGGTGAAACCTCATTGGTCTCGGCAAACCTGTGAGGCTTTTAGAGCCAATCCGACTTTTGTCGTGGACGCAGGCGCGCAAAGCGCATACGCTGAGCGGACTATGCCATTTCCATATCTGCTTGTCATCCTCATTTACGCCGCCATCGGCCTGCTCAGCGCGGCAGATGCCTCGCTTGTCAGCCTGAACCTGCTGGGCGCGTTCCCGGCCTTGCGCTGGGTGCGCGTCCATTTCATCACGCTGGGCATCCTTTCGCAAGCCGTTTTTGGCCTCTTGCCCATCCTCACCGCCGCGCTTTCCAAAAAGCCGCGCCCGGCCATGCGCTGGGATATTTGGCTGTTGCTCAACGCTGGCATGGTCACGCTCATCGCGGGCATGGCGGGCATGGTTCAACCCATCATTTTGGCGGGCGGGGTGATGGTGTTTGTGGCGGTCATTTTGCTCATTGTTCAGCTTGCGAACCTGCGCGGCGCGGCCTCATCCAGCCAAAAGTTTTACCTGACCGGGCTGGGCTTTTTGCTGGTGGGCATCATCATTGGCACGGGGTTATTTTTGGGCTGGAGCGGCCCGCTGATGATTCAAATTCCGCTGGAAACGCATATTCACGCCAACACATGGGGCTTTATGTCTTTGGCGTTTGCTGGTTTGCTGGTAGACCTCGCGCCATCGCTCATGGGTCGCCCGCTGGCCTCGTCCAAAGTTATCACCTTCATCTTTTGGGCGATGGCAGTTGGCGCGTTTGCGCTGGTGGTGGCTCCCTGGATTGGCGGGAACAAACCGCTCACTCTCTTCGGCATCGTTTTGCACATTGCGGCAACGGTCACGCTCACGGTCGCGCTTGTGCGCGGTTTTCGCGCGGGTGGCAAACTCAATTCGGCGGGGGCGTGGCATCTCATCGGCTCGTATGCGTGGATCCTCGCGCCGGTGCTGGTCGCGCCGTTCATCGTCCTTGGCGCGTTAGATGGCCCCTCCATTGAAGCCACCGCCCCGCAAGCGCTTGTGTATGGCTGGATGCTGCAATTTGGCGTTGCGCTGGTTCCGTTTATCGCCCGCAAGTACTTCCTCAGGCAAGACAACCCGCAACTGGGTGGCTGCAAAGGCACGCTGATTGCCATGACGCTGGGCAGCGCTTTGGTGTGGGCCAGTATTTTTAGCGGCGCGGCGCACGGGGCCGTTTACGCCGCCGGGTTCGCACTCTATCTGCTGGCTTTTGCGCGCCTGCTCAAAGAACTTTTGGAAATTGCCCAAGAAGGGATGCGGGCATCGAACGCGGAAATTTAATTTCACCGCAGAGACGCAGAGGCGCGGAGAAAAAACAAATCCTCTGCGTCTCCGCGTCTCTGCGGTGAAAAAACTAATTTTCCATCCTTGGCCGATATTGCAACGCCTCGGCCAAATGCGCGGTGGTGATGCGATCCGCGCCGACCAAATCCGCAATCGTCCGTGCCAGCTTTAGAACGCGGTGATACGCCCTCGCGCTCAGTTGCATCTGATTCATGGCGGCTTTCATCACCGCGCTGCCCGCGTCATCCAGCGGGCAAAATTGGCTCAAATGGGTCACGCTCATATCTGCGTTGCAGGTGGGGCCTGCGCCCGCGAAACGCGCAAGCTGGCGGTCGCGGGCGGCCTGCACGCGGGCGCGCACGGTTGCGCTGGAATCCGCCGGGCGGGCATCGCTCAACTTCTCAAAATTCACCCGCTGCACTTGCAGGTGAATGTCAATTCGGTCCAGCAGCGGCCCGCTAATCTTTTTTTGGTAAATGCTGATTGAGCCGGGCGAGCACGTGCATTTGCGGGTGGGGTCGCCATGCCAGCCGCACTTGCACGGGTTCATGGCCGCCACCAGCATAAATGACGATGGAAACGTGAGCGTGCCGCTGGCGCGCGAGATCGTCACGATTTTGTCCTCCATCGGCTGGCGCAACACTTCCAGCGTCCGCGCGTCAAACTCGGGCAGCTCATCCAGGAACAACACGCCGCGGTGGGCCAGGCTCACCTCACCCGGGCGCGGTATCTTGCCGCCGCCAATCATGCCGGCGTGGCTGATGGTGTGATGCGGGGCGCGAAACGGGCGTTGCTGAATCAGCGGCGTTTCTGGCGGGAGCATATCGGCAATGGAGTAAATGCGCGTGACATCCAGAGACTCATCCACCGTGAGCATGGGCAAAATGCCCGGCAAGGCCCGCGCCAAAAGCGTTTTGCCCGCGCCCGGCGAGCCAACCATCAACACATTGTGCCCGCCCGCGGCGGCCACCTCCAACGCGCGGCGGGCCACCTCCTGCCCCTTGATTTCCGCAAAATCCACAAACGCCGGGGCGTTGGGCAGCGCCAATTGCGCGGCCTCCATCCCGCTGCCCGGCTGGGTGATGGCGATTGGGTTGACGCCGGTCAGGGCCATGACCACATCGGCCAAACTGGGCACGGCCACCACCTCGATGCCGCGAACCAGCGCGGCCTCGCCCGCGTCATCGGCGGGCACAAACATGCGCCGAAAACCCTTGCTGCGCGCAAACGCGGCCATGGGCAAAATGCCGCGCACGTGCCGCACGCCGCCATCCAGCGCCAGCTCGCCCACCACCAGCGCGTCCTCCAACTCTTCGGATGGAATTTGCTCGCTGCCCACCAGCAAGCCCAGCGCAATGGGCAGGTCGTAGGCCGGGCCAATTTTTTTTATATCTGCCGGGGCCAGGTTGATTGTGACCCGCGAATTGGGGAATTTGAGGCCGCTGTTTCGCAACGCGCTGCGCACGCGCTCGCTGCTTTCCTTCACGGCGGCATCGGGCAGCCCAACCAGGGTGAAGGAGGGCAGGCCGCGCCCAACATCCACTTCGACCTCAATTACGAAGCCATCCAAACCAACCACCGCGCACGATAAAACCCTCGCCAGCATGGGTAGCATTATCGCCCATCCTTCGCAACCGGCGAGTCTTAGAATAGCCGCACAAATGGCAACGCTTCATTTGATGGTGGGTTTGCCGGGCGCGGGCAAAACCACCCTTGCAAAACAGTTGGAACGCGCCCTGCCCGCGTTGCGGCTCACCCCAGATGAATGGCAAATTCCGTTGTTTGGGCAGGATTTCCTGGAAGATGAGGCCGCGCACAACCAGCGGCATGACCTGATCGAATCGCTGCTTTGGAACATTGCCGCCCGCGCGTTGGAGCTGGGCGTGAATGTGATTCTTGATTATGGCTTTTGGGCAAAGGTAGAGCGCGATGATTTTCGCGCCCGCGCCGCCAAACTTGGCGCGGGTTTCCAAATTCATTTTGTGGATGTGGATGAGGCAGAGTTGCTGGCACGGGTCACCCGCCGCAACGCCGAAAACCGCGCCGATGCGTATGCCATCCCCGCCGAAAAGATAAAGCAGTGGTTTGCATTTTTTCAGCGCCCCACCCCAGAAGAGCTGGGCAGCGTTTAACCAGATGGGCTTGCGTAAAAATCAAGATCGTCATTCCCGCGCTCAAAACGCGCGCCCGGCTTACATACAATTGCCTCACAAGGAAAAACACAACTATGCCACGCAAAGTTTTTGTCAGCGGGTGCTATGACCTTTTGCACAGCGGCCATGTGGCCTTTTTTCAGCAAGCAGCCAAATATGGCGATGTGTATGTCGCGCTGGGGTCAGACCGCACCGTCTTTGAGCTAAAAGGCCGCCCGCCGGTGAACAGCGAACAAGAGCGGCTGTTCATGGTCAAATCTGTGGCCTGCGTAAAAGATGCGATGATCTCGCGCGGGTCTGGCCTGCTGGATTTTGCGGGTGAGCTTGCGGCCATCCGCCCGGATGTGTTCATCGTAAACGAGGATGGAAACATTCCGGCCAAGCGCGAGCTGTGCCAGACGCTGGACATTGAATACGTGGTGCTGCACCGTGTGCCAGAGGCCGGGTTGACCGCGCGTTCCACCACCGACTTGCGCGCGGTAGACACCATGCCGTATCGCATTGATGTGGCTGGCGGCTGGCTCGATCAGCCCTTTGTCTCAAAACTGCACCCGGGCGCGGTCATCACCATCTCGCTGGAGCCAACGATTGAATTTAACGAGCGGAGTGGCATGGCCACCAGCACCCGCCGAAAAGCCATTGAGCTTTGGGGCAAACGCCTGCCGCCCGGCTCGCCAGAAAAGCTGGCAAAAATTTTGTTTGCCTACGATAACCCGCCCGGCACAACCGAAGTTTCTGGCTCGCAAGACACAATTGGCATTATTTATCCGGGGTTGAACAAAGCCGATTACGCGGGCAAATACTGGCCGGAGCGCATTCAGTCTGTGCAAGATGAAACCGTGCTGCAATTCATCGAGCAATCGCTTTATCTCATGCCCATCGGCCAGCGCCCCAACGAATTTCACGTGCTGGAAAATACGCGCCTCACGGCAGATGGGGCGCGTGCGCTGGCGCAGGCAACCGAATCGTGCTGGGCAGCCATCTTGCAAAAAGACCGCCCCGCGTTTGGGCGCTTTTTCAGAGATTCGTTTGAGGCGCAAATTGCCATGTTCCCCAACATGCTCACGCCCACCATTCAAATGCTGATTGAGCAATATGGGCCGCAGGCGCTGGGGTGGAAAATTTCCGGGGCGGGCGGCGGCGGGTATGTGATTTTTGTGGCCGAGCAGCCCATCCCCGATGCCGTGCGCGTCATCATCCGCCGCGAGGACCACCAGACCGCGCGGGTGGCCTAAAAAAGCCGCGGGGTATGATCAAGACCCGCAACTCAAATCAAAATCAACATGAACACACATTACCCAGTAGAAATCGCCGGAATCAAACGCCAGTTGCGGCTGATGGAAGTCGCGCCGGGCGTAAAAATCGCCATCCTGAATATTTTGGGCGACACCGAATTGGTGCAGGCCGCGGGCAAGGCTCTGGCCGCGCAACTGCCAAAAGACGCGCAAATGATTGTGACCGCCGAGGCCAAAAGCATCCCGCTGGCGCACGCCATCTCGGTAGAGTCTGGCCTGCCATACGTGGTGTTGCGCAAACTTTACAAGCCGTATATGGGCGATGCGCTCTCGGCAGAAACGTTATCCATCACCACCGGAACGCCGCAAACGCTGTTTTTGGACGAGAAAGACCGCGCTGCGATTAAAGGCAAAAAGACGATTGTGCTGGACGACGTGATCAGCACGGGCAGCACTTTGCAGGGGATGCGGCTGATTTTGCGCAAAGCGGGCGCGGAAGTTATTGGCGAGGCGGCCATCTTCACCGAGGGCGACCGCGCCAAGTGGACGCACGTCATCGCGCTGGGTCACCTGCCCGTGTTTGTGGAATAAAAAGAATGCTGAATTCTGAATTCTGAAAATTTTCTACATTCAGCATTCAGCATTCCTTATCTCTCATGTCAAAACACTTTATTTTGGTGGCCGGAAACATTGGCGCGGGCAAGACCTCGCTCACCGAGCGGGTGGGCGCGCGGCTGGGCTGGCGCACGGCGTATGAATCGGTGGCCGACAACCCCTACCTGCCCGATTTTTACACAGACATGCGCCAGTGGTCATTCCATTTGCAAGTGTTTTTTCTGGGGCATCGCGCCCAGCAGCACCGCGATCTTGCGCTGGATGGCCGCTCGGCCATCGCGGATCGCAGCATTTACGAGGATGCCTACATTTTTGCGCGCGCCCTTCACCACATGGGCAACCTAAACGAGCGCGATTACGCTTCGTACCGCGCGGTGTTTGACCTGGTGGCAAGCGGGCTGCCCAAGCCAGATTTGCTGCTCTACCTGCGCGCGCCGGTAGATGTGCTCGTGAAACGCATCCGCTCGCGCGGGCGCGAGATTGAGACTGGCATCTCGGCAGATTATTTGCATTTGCTAGACACGTTTTACGAGGAGTGGATGCAGAACTTTGACTTGTGCCCGGTGCTCACCATTCACACCGATGATCTTGACTTTGTGAACAAGCCGCGCCACCTAAGCACGGTGGTCAAACGCATTCAAGATCGTTTGTCTGGCCGCGAGGATATTGTGCTGAAATAAAAAAAGGGATGAACAAGATAAAAGTCTTGTTCATCCCTTTCATCCACGTTAAATAATTTTCTAGCTGGGCTTGCACAAAGCTGAGTTAATTTCGTGAAAATGATGAAATAAACCGAAGGTTTAGGCGTAGGGGTGAGGCATGCCCCGCCCCTACCGCACCATTTCCCGCGTTAAAGGAAGTTTTTGGGTAAATCCAGTTCTACTTCAGGTCGCGCTCCA
>DAORUN010000130.1:0-8527 GCA_035433205.1 Thermoflexales bacterium
AATTGCGGTAAAGGGGAAAAGGGTTGCCATATTTTTAGAAGCGTGTATTGTACGCTAAGCATTACACTCTTGTTCACGTCAGGAAGTGATTAACAAGGGTGATTTTAGGCTTGTCATAATGGAAGATGAGAGAGGAAAGACGAGAGCAAATCTTTCGCGAAGATCTCTCCAAAGTTCACTCTGGCTTTGGTCAGGAGAATCTTGCCACCCTCAGAAGATTCGCTCTCAACTTCATCCAGCAAGAGAAATCCTCCAAATGCTCTGTCAATGGCAAACGCCTCAAAGCCGCTTGGGACACTGATTATCTTGAAAAGATTTTGTTCTTCTTATGACACCCCCAAATAAAATCAGCCTAGGCCTCCACTCTTTATAACCTATTTTTTACATTTTCGTGGCATGATACAGATCGAATGTCTAAGATAAGAATACCCGAACCCCAAGTGACCGCGGCGCGCCAACTAAAAGTGGGCCTGCCCGATGATTACGGCAATCTTGCCACGCTGGCCGATGCCACCATCCGCGAGTTGACAAAGCCCTACCCCAAAGCAGGTTTGATGTACACCCTGCTGATGAGCAATACACGGCTGGACGCGCATTGGAACATGGCAAATTACACCACCGTTGGCAAACTGGGCTACAACGATCACGGCCCCATCCACGCCCGTGTAACCGCCGCCTACGCCATGCAAATTATGACCCTGCTGTTCAACGCGCATGTGCCGCTGGATGTGATCCAGAGCGGCGCGGGCGGTCAGGATGACGCGATGCTGGCCGTGCTGGCGGGCATCATGATGCACGACATCGGCAACGCCACCCATCGGCAAGGCCACGAGGCCATGAGCGTGATTTTGGCCCGCCCGTTGTTGGAGCGGATGCTGCCAGAGATTTACACCGACATTGAGCAACTCACCCTGATTGAAAATTTTGTTTTGTCCGAGATTCAATCGCATGATATGAATCCGCCGCCGCTGTTTATGGAATCTGGCGTGGTGGCGGTAGCCGATGGCTGCGATATGACCAAAGGCCGCGCCCGCATGCCGTTTGATCTTGGCAAGATTGATATTCACGCGGTCTCGGCTCTGTCTATTGAGACGGTCAACATCCTCCCCGGCAAAACAGCCCCGGTTGAAATTGAGGTGGTGATGAGCAACAGCGCGGGCATCTTTCAGGTGGAGGAGACGCTGGTAAAAAAACTCAACGGCACCCCTCTCCGACCACATGTGACGGTAAAAGCGAACGTGGTTGGGCCAGAAGACGGCCACGAACGGAACATCATCACCAGCGTGGAACTTCGCAACGGGCGGCTGAATCCGGTGTGAGGCTATTAAATCGAATCGGTTTTGCGGCTCATGTGAAATGCGTTTACGCGTTCTTGTTCATGTCTTCGTGGCATAATCCCTTTTGTTCGGAGGTGTCATCATGACATTTTTAGATAATTTGCTCGCATTTGATATTGACAAGATAGACGTTCACTCGATTGACAACGATCAGCGCAAACCCGCCTTCCGCGTGTTCAAGTCTGATGCGTTGGAATTTTTTACTCACATCACCCCTCAGGCGATTGTGATCATCTGGGTTCCCATCATTTTGTATGCGCTTTACAACGGCATCATCCGATGGCCGTCCGGGCAATCGCCATTGCTGTTTGCCGCGGTGTTTGTGTTTGGCGTGTTTCTGCTGTGGACCTTCACCGAGTACATCCTGCATCGTTTTCTGTTTCATGCCGAAGTGAAGGGCGGGCGAACGATCAACCAGATTGTGTTTTTGTTTCACGGCATTCACCACTATCAACCGCACGAGAAAACCCGTCTGGTCATGCCGCCCATCGTCAGTTTACCGATGGGGTTGCTGTTTTACGGGTTGTTCGTGCTGATTGGGAATCTGCTCAACGCGCAGTATTTGGTGTTGCCGCTGTTTTCTGGCACATTGCTGGGCTATGTGCTGTATGACCTCATACACTACGCCACGCATCACTGGCCAATCGTGCAGGTGGGGCCAATGAAGTTCCTCAAGCGCCATCACATGGAGCACCACTACAAAACCCCCAACGCCAAATACGGCGTAAGCACTGCGTTTTGGGATCAGGTGTTCCACACCGAGCCAGCGTAGCGTTATTTGATATTTCCAATTCGTTTATATGGCATGAGGAGAATTCTCTTCTCATGCCATTTTTTTATAGGGGAACACGCCAGCAGAAAAATCCACGTCTGACTTGAACACAAAATAGAACACCCTCGCTTAGATAATTTTAACTTCTTAGTCGAATCGCCTTTATATCAAATACGATATAATTTGCGTGTGAGGCGTCGTAAGGATGTTGTCTGGTTACATGGAGAAATAAAAACACCACCTCTTTCTCAAGAGGCAAGAATTGAAGCTGGTGTGCTCTTGAGAAAATTGCAGGAAGGTGAATTATTAGGTATGCCTCATAGCCGCCCAATGCCGGGCATAGGCAAAAGATGCCATGAGTTGCGTATTCGAGACGAGAACAGACAATGGCGTGTTGTTTATCGAATTGATCCCGATGCAATTGTGATTGCAGATGTGTTTGCAAAAACAACACCGACCATGCCTCTGGAAGTGATGAGCATCTGCCAGCGAAGATTGCAAAAATACGACTTAGATTCTCAATAGGCACTTTGAACAAAAGGATTGGCAAATGAATTGTTTGAAACCTAACGAGGTCACTGGAACTTTATGGATGCAAATAAAAAAGCAAAATTGGAACAGAATGGATGGAAGGTTGGCGATACCGCAGAATTCCTTCAACTTGCCCCAGAGGAATCAGCTCTGGTTGAAATTAGGCTTGCATTGAGCCGCCAGCTAAAGAGCCGCCGGTCTGCCAAAATGACTCAGGCCGAACTTGCACAAAAAATTGGTTCCAGCCAGCCGCGAGTGGCAATGGCAGAACGTGGCTCCCGCGCAGTTTCACTTGATTTGATGGTTCGGGCGCTTGTTGCGACTGGCGCAACCTCGCAAGATATTGCTCGCGCAATTGCTGGGCGATAAATAAACGAGTGAGGTTGCCAAAAAACAATTAAATCGTCCTGCTGTAAAATCTTTCTTTCATATTTGCATACAAACCGGAGGCACAATAAAAATGTCTGCTATTTCTGTTTTGGAACAACCGCTCGTGGCCGATGATGTGGCCGAAGCGCCCGCGCTCGCGCTCACGCCGCTGGCAGAGAGCAAGCTGCGCGAGATCATGGCCGAGAAAAACCTGACCAATCACGGCCTGCGCGTGTATGTGGCCGGCGGCGGATGCAGCGGCCTGCAATACGGCATGGCCTTCGAGAGCAACCCGCAGGATTTTGACACCATCATCAATCAGAACGGGGTAAAGCTGATTGTGGACGGCAGCAGCCTGATGTATCTCTCTGGCGCGTCCATTGACTACGCAGAAAATGTGATGGGCGGCGGGTTCCGCATTGACAACCCGAACGTCTACGAATCTGGGTGCAGTTGCGGGTCTGGCGCAAGCGCAGAAGATGAAATGGGCAGCGAAGGCGGCTGCGCCTGCGGCGGAAGCTGCGGCTGCAACCATTAGTTCAATTACGAATTACTAATTACAAATTGTCAATTTTTTAATTTGTAATTAGTAATTCGCAATTAGTAATTTTCGATGTTGAAAGTTTTTAAGGGGAAAACAGCTGGAACGCAAGCCAGCGCAGGCGCGGGCGAAACGCGCGAAATGAAGCGCCTGTTCCTCGACCTGGGTGACCTGGGCGACCTGGTGGAGCCAGCCGGCCCGCACGAGCAATGGCAAGATCACGGCCTTGGCCTGCTGCGCACCATCCTTCACCAAAACGGGGTGATGACCGACTGCTTCTCTACCCGCGGGTGCATGACATGGGAAGAAGTGGAGAAGCGCATGCGCGGCTACGACCTGCTCATCATGAACGCGCGCAGCTACACGTATCCCATCGCCCTGCGCGCCGCCCGCATTTTTAAGCAAATTAACCCCAAGGGCATTATTTTGGTGGGCGGCATGCACGCCACCGTTGCGCTGGATGAAATCTCGGCCATCCCGCAGTTTGACCACATCGTGCAAGGCCCCGGCGAGAATATCATCGTTGATCTGGTCAAAGACCCATCGGCTTACCCGCGCGTTATTTTGGCAAGCGGGGCAAAAAGCATGGCCGAATGGCCCATGATGGACCGCGAACTGTGGCCCAAGCCGCACAAAAAGCTGGAGAAAAAATTCCCCTGGCCGCTGGAGCCAGAGTGCGGATGGGGACCCGGCCCGGTGGTGACCATGCTCACCAGCCGCGTGTGCCCCTGGCAGTGCGCCTTCTGCAACGAAAACAGCTACATCCCCAACATGGGCCGCCGCCCGGTGGATATGGTGATTGACGAGCTAAATTATCTGGATCGCAAATATGGCGTGGGCTCCATCGTGATCCATGACAGCATGTTCTTTCAAAACCCAAGCTGGCTGCAAGAATGGCTGGAGAAATACCCCCGCAAGGCCAACAAACGCTGGGAATACTGGGCCGCCGCCCGCGCCGACACCGTTCGCCAATGGCCGGATTTGTTTGAGGCGGTTGTGAAGGAGACCAACTGGAAACAGGTTTCCATTGGCTTTGAGAGCGGCAGCGACCGCGTGCTGCGCATTTTGAACAAGGAATGCACCGAGGAAGACAACTATTTTGTAATTGACCTGCTCACCCGCATTGGCGATGAGCTTGAGGCCAAGGGCGAAAAGCCGCCAGCGTTCTGGAGCAACATCATGCTGGGCATCCCCGGCGAAACACGCGAGGACGCCTTCAAGACCATGCGCATGGTCAAATACACCAAGCGCATCATGCCGTCCATCTCGTTTTATGCGCCCTACCCCGGCAGCGCACTGGGCTACCAGCTCATCGCCGAGGGCAAGAGCAAGATGAGCAAGGAAAATTATCATCGCTACCCGGATGATGAAAAAGTGAAAGGTATTGACTACACTTTTTACCGC
Organism: Thermoflexales bacterium; assembly: GCA_035433205.1. GTDB lineage: Bacteria > Chloroflexota > Anaerolineae > J036 > Brachytrichaceae > DAORUN01. The sequence continues at coordinate 4,955 of DAORUN010000130.1, forward strand.
GAGCTTTTGGCCGGGCGTTACGATGATGAGGTGAACAAGGGTCTGGCCGTCATCCGCCAAGAACGCGCCAATTACGCAGATGCGCTGATAAAGGCGTAAAGAAAATAAGAAATCAAGAAACAAGAAATCCATACAGCGCACGTTTCTTTCTTATTTCTTAATTTCTTATTTCTTGTTTTTATTTCAACCATGAGTAGTTTTTCCAATCCGCACTTCTTCTATTTGTTTGCGCTCAAAAGCAAAGAGGGCAAGCGCAAGCTGGCATACGGCCAGTCGCCAGAAGATGCCATCAAGATTTTGAGTTACCGCATGACCGAAGAAGAGTTAAAAGACCTCATCGTTGAGGACTACATCAAAATACACCAACGCGAGTTGCAGGAATACATAGACCTTTTGGCGTAACAGCCCGTAGCGCCCGGAGCGTTGCCCGCTGGGTTGGGCCAACCGCTCCGGGCGCTGTGTGATTTATGCCCCGCCTTTCCTCCACGCTGAAAACTGCTTTTGCGCTGGCCGCCGTCCTCGCCGCGCCGCTGCTCATTTTGTATTTCATCAATCAATATGCGGTGAACGTGCCGTATATTGATGAGTGGTCGTTCACCCGCGTCATCTACGCCTACCGCCAAAAACAACTGACCTTTGGCATGTTTCTGGAGCCGCACAACGGCCACGTCATCGCCTTTCCGCGCCTCGCCATGTTGGGGCTGGCCGTCATCGCTCGGCGCTGGAACATCATCGCCGAGCTGTATGCCAACGTGGTGTTGTGCCTGACGTGCGTGTTCGCGTGGTGGGCAATTTTGCGCCCGCACACGCGCCCCAGCGTGGCCGCAGGCGCGGCCATCCTTTGCTCGTGGCTCATCTTCTCGCTCATCCACGCGCTCAACTGGTTTATGGGTTTCCAAATCACCTGGGTGATGGCTTTCGCGTGCGGCGTGTTCGCCATCATCGCCCTAAACGCGGGCGGGCGGATGGCATTTGCGGCGGCCTGCGCTCTGGCCTTTGTCGGCTCGTTTAGCATGGGCGGCGGTCTGCTCATTTGGGTGATTGGTTTTGGGATGTTGCTGTTTTTGCGGCGCGGCAAACGCCTGATCGTTTGGTCTGCGCTGGCCGCGCTTAGCGTGGCGCTGTTTTTGCGCTTCACAAATGGGGGCCAGAGCATGGCCGGTCTTGGCTCCATCCCCAAAATAGCCGAGTTTGTGGCCGTGATGCTGGGCGCGCCGTTTGGCGTCTCTTGGGGCGTGACCACCTCGCAGGGCATTGGCATGGCCGGGCTGGCCGCATTTGCGCTTTTGTTGTTTGTGGTGATGCGTTCTGGGCTGGCGCGGCCCGCGTGGATGCCCTGGGCTGCGTTTGGCGCGTTAGCCATCTTGCAAGCCACGCTCACCGCCGTTGGGCGCGTGGAAAAATCCGGCTCGCGCATTGCCCTCTCCTCGCATTACGCGCTGTTTGGCTTGCTGTTCTGGGTGGGCCTGGTGGGCTTGTTTGCGCTCTGGTTCAATCTCAGAACTCGCGCGTCTGCGTTCAAAAAGCCGCTTTGGCTGATGGCTTTTCCGCTGGCCGCGCTGTTCGCGTTTGGCTACATCCAATCCAGTTTGCGTGGCTACGGCGACCTGGTGTTTATGAACAGCCGCGCCGTTTTGGCGCAGACCTACATTTTGGCCGATGCGACCAGCATCCCAACCGATGTTTTGCAAAATGTGCATTGGAGCGTTGATCTGGCGCGGGTGAACATTGCCCAGTTGCGTCAGGTGAACGAGAGCGTGTTTGGCACGGCGAATGCCCAGGCCGCCGCGCTCAAAGTGCTGCAAGCCGCCCAACATTCTGCAGATGCCGCCGCCGCGATTGGCGACACATCCACATCTTTGCCCGCCGCGCGAATTGCGATTTTTGAGAACGCGCCCGGCGCAACCGTGAGCGCCGATGGCGCCCTGAACTTTCAGCGCGTCATCGGCCAGGTGCCCGTGTTTGACGTGGATGTTGCGCCCCTGACCAGCGGCGCGATGCCAGCCTATCTGGTGGTCGAAGCCCGCCGCGCGGGGGTGATGGACATTTACCCAGACACGGGTCAGGGTTTTAGCGAAAAGACCGGCGCGGAAAATATGCAGCCCGCGCAAACCGGCGCATTTGGCGCTCGCTTTGCCGCGCCCATTCCGCCCGGCGCGCGGCGGGTGCGCGTGGCATTGCATTACCTTGCTGGCTCGCCGCAAGATGAGGCCGTGCGGTTTGTGCTGGTTGAACGCAAGTGAGCCGCGCCCTTTTTGATGCACAATATCGCCATGCATCACTTGAACAACACCGCCGGGACGCTGACCCTGATTGGCAGCGGCGAGATGACGCCGGGCATGGCGCGGGCGCACCGTTTTGTGATGGGGCGCATCGCGGGTCAGCCGCGCCCGGCTTTCCTAGACACCCCCGCCGGGTTTGAACTCAATCACGAGGCCATCAACCAAAAAGCCGTAGAGTATTTTCGCGAGCAATTTGACTTGCCGCTGAGCGTGGCGGTCTTCCCCAGCATCAGCGCGGCCACGCCTTTGCAAATGGCCGAGGCCATGCGCGTGTTGCGCGGCGCGAATTACATTTTTGCCGGGCCGGGCAGCCCCACCTACGCCGCCCGCAACTTGCGCAACACGCCCGTCTTCGAGACGATTGCAGCCCGCTTGGGCGCGGGGGCGCATGTGGTCTTTGCCAGCGCGGCGGTTTTGGCCCTCAGCCGCTACACCATCCCCGTGTACGAAATTTACAAAGTGGGCGAAGACCCGCGCTGGACGGATGGGCTTGACCTGCTGGGGCGGTTTGGGTTTGATCTGGCGCTGGTGCCGCACTGGAACAACGCCAGCGGCGCGGGGCACGACACCACCCGCTGCTTCATCGGTCAGCCGCGTTTTGAGCAATTGCGCCGCATGTTGCCCGCCTCCACCGTTATTTTGGGGGTGGATGAATACACGGCCTGCGTGATGGACTTTCGCGCCAGGAGTTGCGCCGTGTTTGGCGCGGGGAACGTCACCATCATTCGGGCAGATGGCGAGCGCGTTTTTGCGCCGGGTGATGTGATCCCGTTTGAGCTTTTGGCCCAGCCCGGCGCAACGCTCGAACACGCCCATTTTGCGGGCGAGGAAAGTTACGCCGCGTTTCGCCGCGCCCTTGATGACGAGCGCAACGCGGCGCAAGCGCTGGGGCAATTGCAGGGGTTGATGGCTCAGCCCGCGCCCACCGAGGCCGCCGAAGCGCAACAAACCGCGCTGATGATTCGCGAGATGACCGCATCGCTGGCGGTGTGGCTGGAAGACAACGCCGCCCCGCCCGCCGCAGACCCATCTGCCCAAATTGCGCCGTTTGTAGAGACCTTGCTGGCGTTGCGCAAACAACTTCGCGCGGCAAAACAATATGCTCTGGCCGATGCCGTGCGCGATGATCTGGCGCGGATGAACATCATCGTGGAGGATGGCCCCGCCGGGTCAACCTGGAAGCGCGCGTAGCGCCCATTCCCTTCACCGCGGAGGCGCAGAGGCGCGGAGAAAACCAAGAATTGCTCTGCGTCTCAGCGTCTATGCGGTGAAAGAAAGCCCCAAAGGGGCG
>DAORUN010000131.1:0-8509 GCA_035433205.1 Thermoflexales bacterium
GAGAACACAAACGGGGAAACAGAGGTGGATCTAAACCCGCCGGAAGCGATGGGCGAGATTGAAACGCCAAACGCGCCCTGGCTCATCACCGGAGACAGCCACTTGCGCGGGGTTCGGATCGTGGGGATGGCGTTCACACCCATTTACCAAAAAGGCGGGCAGGTGCAAGCCGCCAGCCAACTCAAGCTCACCATACCCGGCGCGCGGCTGCTGCGGCCAGAAGACACACGCTGGAATACAGACGCGCCCGGCGGCGGCCCATCTGCGCCGCTGGCAACAGACACAATCACAACTCCGCCCATCAACCCGGCGGCGCTCACAACCTCGGTTCGCATCACCGTGACCAACGCGGGAATTCAGCGCATCACGGGGCAGGCTCTTTCCAACGCCGGTTTTAACATCGCGTCACTCACCCTTGCCAATGCCCACGTGTTTTATCGCGGCGCAGAAATTGCGGCGCAGGTTGTGGATGGCAACGCGAACGGCGCGATGGATGCCACGGATGAAATTCGGTTTTATGCGAAGAAACCGGGCGACCAGTGGAATCGCACCGAGATTTACTGGGTGACATTTGACACCACGCCCGGCCTGCGCATGACGTCTCGCGATGTGACCCCCACCGGCGCAAACCCCATCCAACAAAACGCGTTGGAAGAGGGCGAATGGCGCGTTGTGACCAATTACCAGCCGAGGTATGGCGGGATAGATGGAGATCACTTTTTTGGCCCGTTGATGTATGCCAATTACATTAGCGAAACGCGCAAATTCACCGCAACATATGCGTTTACGCCCACCTTCATGCTGCCAATGGCCACCGGGCCGGTAACGGTTACGGCATTTGGTATTGTCATTGGGTCGTATAACCCGCAAGGGTATACCTGGACGCTGCAAAACCCCGTGAGCGGCGGCTCTGCCACCGCGTGGAGCCCGGTCTCTGGAAATGTCTCGCCCACTTTTGTGCTTGCAGGAAACGCTCCCTTCTTTCGGTTGAGCCTCTCGCCCCCAGGCAGCGTGGGCGCAAATAGCTCGTATATTGATTCAATTAGCCTTACGCGCCCAGTCGCGCTCAACTTCTCTGCATCTGGGGCGGCGTTCAAGGGTTTTGGCGGCATAAATGAATATGTGCTTTCCAACACCCCAACAGATAGCTGGCTGTATGACATTTCCAGCATCCAATCGCCAATCTTGTTAAAGCACATCACCGCATCAAGCGCTTCTTTTCGGGATGATGGCGCGGCAAATGGCAAGCGCTATTTGCTCAGCGGCGCAGGAACAGCATTTGAGCCTGTGCTCACAAAATACTCGCCTCAGGGTCTTGATCAGGCCCTGAACGCGATCGCGATCTACATCGGCCCCGCCAGTTTTGCCCCGGCGGTTCAACCATTGCTCGCGCTGCGCCAAAGCCAGGGGGTTAGCGCGGTGTTTGTGGATATTCAGAAAATTTATGATGGCTGGTCGTACGGGCGCGTATCGCCGCTTGCCATCCGAGACTTTTTGCGCTATGCGGTGAAGCAGTGGGCAACCGCGCCAACTTCGGTTGTTCTGATGGGCGACACAACATTTGACCCATTAAATTACATCAAGTCGGCGGTCAACATCGTGCCAGCTTATCTTTTGCCGACGGATCCGTTCCCCCTTGAGACAAGCGGCGCGGCCCCTTGCGATTCCTGTCTGGCAAATCTGGATGGCGACAGCCCCGTTCCCCCTGGCGCAAGCTACACCTCGGACTATTTGCCAGACTTGGATATTGGCCGCTTCCCTGTGCAAAATGCCGAGGAGCTAACCACACTTGTGAGCAAAATCGTAGGGTATGAGACGCAGGTCATAACCGCGGATGCAACATGGAACAACCGCGCGGCCTACATGTCTGACAATTACGTGTGCAACCCTGGAAGTTACAGCGATTGTGTTGCCGGGAGCGGAAGTTACGCGGGATACACCGTGGACGCGGCGGGCAACTTTTATTCCTCCACTCAGGCAGCCATGGCGCTTCAACCGGCAGATGTGACCACGGAATGCAACATGTATATGCCCCCAGAAGGCCCGGCCAGCAATGACCCCTGCTATTCCAGAAGCGATTCCGAAGCGCGCCAGCGGGCGTTAAACATGTATCGCGAAGGGTCTTTGGTTTCTCTTTACTCCGGGCATGGTTCATACCAAAGCACCGCTCTGCTGGGCGGCTCTTCCAGTTTCATGATCAACGTCACGGTCACGGCGGGCATAGCCCAATCGCAAAACGATGTGCTGAGCATGGACAACGGCCTCAAGCTGCCGGTTGTTCTTGAGATGGCGTGTTACACCAGCAAATACCAGGAATCCACCCCGGTGAACAAAGATCACGCGCTGGATGAGCAGCTTTTGTTGAGCGGGAAAGGCGGCGCGATTGCCACCTGGGGCTCCACCGGGGAATCCATCGCCACCGGCCACGATGCCCTGACACACGGATTCCTCGCCTCGTTGTGGTCAAGCACATATCAGCCCACGCTAGGCGAACTGACCCGCGCCAGCCGGCTGGATGCCTACGCCAACAAGCCATGCTGCCGCGATGTGATGTATAGCTTCACCCTGCTTGGCGATCCATTGACGCGCATTCGCAAAAACGTGGCAAACGTAGAGCACAAGCTGTATCTCCCTTTGATTAGCAAGTAGTATTGTTTTGTGCTGGCCTGTATGAAAGTTAACTTCAAAAACCGCGCATGGCTCACTGGGCTGTGCGCGGTTTTTCTTGCGTTGTGCGTGGCAAACAACATCGCGCTGCCCATGTTTGAGGCGCCCGATGAAGGCGCGCATTTTTATTACGCCAGCTATTTGGCCGAGCGCGCCAGCCTTCCCGCGCTCACAGATAATGCGGACACGCACGAGGTGTTTCAACCGCCGCTGTACTACGCCATCCTCGCCCCGCCCATCTCGTTTTTTGATCTATCCCGCCTGCCAGAGATAAATCTGCGCAACCGCGATTGGTGGGATACGCCCGGCGTAACCAACCAGTATGTGCATTACTCCGACGCGGAAGATTTTCCATACGCGGGCGTTGTGTGGGCCGTGCGGCTGGCGCGTTTCATCTCCTCGCTGATGGGGCTTGCGGTGGTGGTGTTTGTTTACCTCATCGCGCAAAAAATTTTCCCATTCAAAGAGTCAGATGCAGGACTTGCGCCCCTCCTCTCCGCTGCGTTTGTGGCGCTCAACCCCAAATTCATCCACATTTCCAGCGTGGTCAACAACGACATCGCAGTGATCTTGGCCGCCACCATCGCCTGCTGGTGGATGGTGAAAATGCAGGCATCAGACCGCTCCGGGCGCTCAGACTTTTTCATACTCGGCGCGTTCATCGGCATTGCGGGGTTGTGCAAGGTGAGCGGGCTGGGCTTGCTTGCGCCCGCAGGCATCATCATTTTGCTGCGGCGTAAAAATATCATCCAAAACGGGTTGCTTTTGCTGATGGGGCTTCTGCTCACGCATGGCTGGTGGTTTTGGCACAACTTCGCCACTCACGGCGACCCGCTCGCTTCGGCGTTGGTGCAAGCCGCAAATGCGCCGCTGGCCCGCCCTGCTCCACTCAGCCTTGGAGAAATGCTCGCGGTCATCCCGCGCCTGATGGCCTCGTATTGGGGCGTGTTGGGGATCAACCTTGAACTACCCGCGTGGATGAATGTGTTTTACGCGCTGGGCGCAGTGCTGGCGGCGCTGGGTTTGCTTAGGACAAAAACCTCACAGGTCTTGGGGAGACCTGTGAGGTTTACTCGCTTCCTTCCTCTCGCCATCTGGCAACTCGTGGTCATTCTCTCGTTCATCCCCTGGCTGCGCGGCGTAACCGACACCGAGAACAGCCGCCTGCTCATGCCTGCGATTGCCTTCGTGGCTGTGTGCGCGGGCGCGGGCTGGGCGCGATTGCTCAGCGGTCAAACTCTTGCAACTGGTTTGGCTGCTGTTTTGGCGGTGGCGATGGCTGGCGCAGTTCCGGCCGGTGTCATCGCGCCAGCGTTCGCCAAACCCATCCCCGTGAGCGGCACGCCCGCCACAAAACCGCTGGCCGTGTTTGCCGGGCGGATGGCGCTGCGCCGCGCCGAGGTATCTGTGCGAGAGGTGAAGCCGGGCGAGGTTGTGCGCGTCGTCGCCGATTGGGAACTCATCAACCAAAGCAACTTTAGTATGCGCGCAATTGCAGAAGCGGTGGACGCGGATGGCAACGTGCTGGGGCGGGCGCAAGGCGTGCCATTTGGCGGGCGGTTCGCCACCAATCGCTGGTTGTTTAACGCGGTCTACCGCGATGAATACGCGATACCCATCAACCCAAACGCAGCGCGGGCGGTGGCCGAGGTGCGGCTGGGCTGGCTTAGCCCATATGAAAATGCCGCAGCCTTGAAATTGGACGGCGCAAACACCAATTATTTTGTGGCGGGCAGGGTCAAAATTGCGGGGGTGGCGCCATCTGCCACGCAAGAACAATTGCCCGCGTTTGCGGCGGGCGCAACGTTTGGCAACGCCATCCGGCTGGAGGGATTCAGCCAGTCTAACTCAAATTTCAGCTTTGCATTCCGCGTCATTCAGCCGCCGCAAAAGGACTATACTTTTTTTATTCATGCACTGGATAAAGATGGCAAACCTGTGGCACAAAGCGATGGCCCGCCCGGGGAAGGCAAATATCCAACCAGCTTTTGGGGCGCAGATGAGCGAATAGCAGAGCGTCGCGAGCTTGTGTTGCCGCCCAGCGCGGTTCGGGTCGTCATTGGTTGGTACGACCCCGCCAGCGGCGAACGCATGGCCGCCATCCGCGCCGACGGCACGGCATGGCGGGATAATTTGGTTACGGTATTTGAACGATGAAGGAATTACGAACAACGAATTACGCGAAAACAAGTCGGGCCGCTTCCGGGGCGGCCAAACCAGTGAGATGGCTCGTTTTGCCGCTGCTTTTTGCGCTGGCGTGCGCAACGCTTGCGCGGCCCGCCCTGCCCGCGCAAGCAGACACAAAAGGCTTGCCGCCCGGCTTTGACACGCAGATCGTGGCGAGCGGCGTAGATTTGCCCGTCGCGCTGGCGTGGCTGCCAGATGGCCGCATGTTGCTGGCAGAGAAAGGTGGAATGCTCAAGTTGATTGACAACAACCTGATTTACGCCCGCCCGGTGATTGACCTGCGCGATGAGGTGGACGACTTTGTGGATCGCGGGCTGCTGGGGCTGGCGGTGGACCCCAACTTCACGGCCAACGGCTTTGTGTATTTGATGTATGCCTATGACGCGCCGGGGCAGGCCAAAGACGTGGACGAGCCGCGCATGGGGCGGCTGGTGCGTTACGTGATGCGCCATGACGTGATTGACAAAAACAGCGGCGTCATCTTGCTGGATGATTACGAAAGCACGGCTCAAAACCACTCCATTGGCGATTTGAAATGGGCGCCGGATGGCTCGTTGTATGTCTCGCTGGGCGAAGGGTCGCTCTCGGCGCTGGCGCAACAAATCGCCTTCCGGGCGCAAGACCTAAACAGCACCAACGGCAAAATTTTGCGGATTGACCCGCTGACCGGCGACGGCTTGCCCGGAAACCCGTTTTACGACGCGGCCAGCCCGCACAGCGCAAAATCGCGGGTGTGGTCGCTCGGTCATCGCAACCCGTATCGCATCAGCGTGAACCCGGTCACGGGGATTCCATGGAGCGGCAACGTGGGTTGGTGGACGTATGAATCGCTGCAAATCGCTCGCGCGGGGGATAACTTTGGCTGGCCTTGCACCGAAGGCCCCATCGCCACCAACGATTACCCCAAGCTTGGGGACTGCACCAATGTGAAGCCGTGGACGGTTGCGCCAAGTTTTGATTACCCGCACAAGCTGGGCAACGCCTCGCTCACGGCGGGTGACTTTAACATTTACGCCAACTTCCCCGCCGAGATGCAAGGCGATTATTTTTACGGCGATTACTCTTTGCAATGGATCCGCCGGATGAAGGTGGATTTGGCGAAGGACAAAATTTTGAGCGACGAGCCGTTTGCCAGCGGTCAGGGCGAACCCGCCGAGATTGAGTTCTCGCCAGACGGCGAATTGTTTTATCTGCCGTTGTATTCGGGTGTGGTGCGAAAAATTGTGTATACCGATGGCTACAAGCGCGAGTGGAAACCCGCGCTGGAGGCCATCTGCAAAAGCGCGTGCAACACGGTGGATGGCGGCGTGAGCGGCGGCGCGCCGTTCACGGTCACTTTTTCTGCGGCGGGCACAACCAACCCCAACAACGAAAACTTGAGCCACGCCATGACCTTTGGCGATGAAGGCGACCGCCACCCGCCACGCCTGAACCTGCCCGCCAGCTTCGCAAACACCTTCACATTTACGCATGTGTATACCCAGCCCGGTGTGTATGTGGCGCGGCTGTTCACCCGCGCGGAAAATGGCGCGGTGCACATCACCGAGCGGCGCGTGACGGTGGGCAAGCCCACGCCGGTGGTGCGGGTGGTCTCGCCGGGGGCGCTGAGCGAATTTGTGCCCGGCCAGCGGGTTGAGCTGGCTGCCCAGGCCACCGATGCGTTCAACAACGCGGGCGGAATCACCACCCGCTGGTGGGTGGATGTGCTGGATGGGCTGAAGTCCAAAGTTTTGGTGAACGAAGACAAGCCTTCGACCAGCTTCATCGTGCCCGCCGACCTGAGCCGCGATGCCAAACTTAATGTGTGGGTGTATGCGCAAGCGGCGGATGGCACAGTGACGGCTAAACGCATCCCGCTGGTGCGCAAGGCGGCAGATGGCTATGTGCGCACGTGGTATCTCACGCGGGCATTCCAGTTCACCGGCGATGAGCGCCCCATCGAACCAGACACGCTGGGCGATGCGGGCGGCGAGGCCAAATTTGCGGTGACGGACGAAACGGTCCACGCCCAACTGATATACAACGATTCATTCCTGATTAACTTCAAGGATTACAACACGCCCAACTACCGCACGCTGGCTTATGCGTTTATCTGGATCAACTCGCCAGACGACCGCAAAGGCTTGTTGGGGATAAACAGCGATGATGGCAACGCGGTGTGGCTAAACGGCCAGCAAATTTGGAAAAACAACGTGAGCCGCTCTGTGCCCAAGCCCGGCGAGAAGGATGATCTGCGCGATATTGACCTGCCTGCGATTCAGCTTAGGAAAGGCAAAAACGCGCTGCTGGTCAAGGTGAGCCAAAACGATGGCGACTGGGTGTTCAAGCTGCGCGTCCTCAACTCCGATGGCTCCATCATGCAAGATGTGACGGCCGAGAGCAGATGAGTGAAGACGATGGATGATCTTGCGTCGTCCATCGTCTATTTCTCTTCCGTCCGCTTCATTCTGGCTGGCAACGCCTGCCCAAATTCCCTCTTGACTCTCAAGCCGCTTGAGGCTTTATCCTATTTTCACATAGGAGAATAAAAATGTCTAATTCGGCACTACATGTTATTTTTGGCACTGGCCCGCTGGGCAAATGGACCGCCCGGGAATTGGTAAAAATGGGCAAGCAGGTACGGCTAGTCAATCGCAGCGGGCAGGCGATGGATTTGCCGCCGGGCGCGGAGATGATCAAGGCCGACGCATACGATGTGGCAAACAATATCGCCATCACAAAAAACGCCGCGGCGATTTACCAGTGCGCGCAACCGGCCTATTATGAGTGGCCGCAAAAGTTCCCCGCGTTTCAGGAGGCCATCTTGCAAGCGGCCATTGCCAACGGCGCAAAATTTATTGCCGCAGAAAATTTGTATGTGTATGGCGACACGCATGGCCAGCCCATGACCGAGGATACGCCTTATGCCGCACATACTCGCAAGGGCAAAACGCGCCAAGCCATGACCGAAGCTCTGTTCGCCGCGCACAAAGCGGGCAAGGTTCGCGCGGCCAGCGCGCGCGGCTCGGATTTTTTCGGGCCAGATGACAGCGTTTCTTCGGGGATGCTTTACAAACCCGCGCTGCAAGGCAAAACAGTTAACGCGATGGGTCGGCTGGATATGCCGCACACGTTTACCTACGCGCCCGATTTTGGCAAGACGCTGGCTATTCTTGGCACCCGCGATGAGGCGCTGGGCAAGGCGTGGCATGTGCCAAGCACGGCGGCCATCACCCAAAAGGAATACCAAAACCTGATTGCGCAAGAAATTGGCAAACCGATCAAGGCGATGGCGATGAGCGCGCCTATGCTCAAATTCTTTGGGATTTTTAACAAGCTGGCCGCCGAGATGCCCGAGATGCTCTACGAATTTACCCAGCCCTTTGTGATGGATAGCTCGCGGTTTACCAACATGTTTGACCTGCGCCCCACCCCGCTCAATGAGGCCATCCGCGAGACGGTGGCGTGGAATAAGAAATGAAAAACAAGGAATGAGGAATGGTCTATACGGAAAATTTCTCATTTCTCACACGCATACAATCCAATTTAACGTGAGTTTTAGATAAGCAAACCGAGCCAGAATTTCGCAGAGATTCAGCCTGCCCTGAGCTTGCCGAAGGATCGCACAGCTTTGCTTCGCGTCGCTGTGCTCCTCAGAATGACAGACTTGCTCTTA
>DAORUN010000132.1:0-4683 GCA_035433205.1 Thermoflexales bacterium
GTGAACACTTTTACGCGTTGATCCGCGATAACGTGATAACGTTCCTGCGCATGATAAAACTTTACACCCGCACAGGCGATGACGGCTATACCGGATTATTAGGCGAAGGCCGCGTGCCAAAATTTGCGCTTCAGCCAGAGGCATATGGCACGGTGGATGAAGCCAGCAGCGCCATGGGCGTGGCGCGGGCCGGGGCGCTGTCCGCGCAAACCAAACACATTTTGCTGGTCGCTCAGCGCGATTTGTATCACGCCATGAGCGAGCTGGCCGCCACCCCGCAAACGGCGGCGCGGTTTCGCAAAATAGATGCCGCGCGGGTGAGCTGGGTTGAGGCCCAAACAGACGCCATCACCGCGCAAATTACCCTGCCCAAAGAGTTTGTGGTGCCCGGCGATTCGCTGGCCGGGGCGTATCTTGACCTCGCGCGAACCATTGTGCGCCGCGCCGAGCGGGTGGTGGTGCGCTTGCAGCACGGGAACCTTTTGCACAACGATGACATCGTGCATTACCTCAATCGCCTCTCCTCGTTGCTGTTTGTGCTTGCGCTGCACGAGAACGCGCTGGCTGGCGTGACGCAAACGACAAAAGCAAAAGAAGAGTGAAGATGTTGCATCGTTCGTGTCAGTTTGTTGGCCTTGCCATGAGTGTTATTTTGTCGGCGTGTGGCGTAGCGCCAACACCTGCGCCCGCGTCGGCCAATCTCAACATGTTCGCGAACGTGTTCGCGGCGGCCTCGCTCACCGATGCCTTCAACGAATTGGGCAAAACGTTTGAGGCCGCCAACCCGGGCGCAAAAATTGCATTTAATTACGCTGGCTCACAACAATTGGCCCAGCAAATTGGGCAGGGCGCCCCGGCGGATGTCTTTGCCAGCGCGAACGCCGCGCAGATGGAGGCAGCCATCAAAACCGGGCGCGTGGTGAGCGGCACAGCCCAAACATTTGCCCGCAACCGTCTGGTGGTCATCACACCCAAAACTGGCCCAAATCCCATCACCCAGCTAAAAGATTTGGCAAAGCCCGCTTTAAAAGTGGTGCTGGCCGATAAAGCTGTGCCGGTGGGCGGCTACGCGCTGGATTTTTTGCGCAAAGCCAGCGCCACGCCCGATTTTGGCGCGGCGTATAGCCAAACCGTGCTGGCAAATGTTGTTTCATACGAACAGGATGTAAAAGCCGTTTTGAGCAAAGTGGCGCTGGGCGAGGCCGATGCGGGCATTGTTTACGCCACCGATGTGCTGGGCGATTCGGCCAGCAAGGTCAACCGAATTGACATCCCCGACGCGCTCAACACGGTCGCCGTGTATCCCATCGCCGCGCTAAATGACAGCAAAAACGCCGCCCTTGCCCAAAAATTTGTGGCGTTTGTGCTCGCGCCAGAAGGCCAGCAGATTTTGGCAAAATATGGATTCACACGCTAGCACCCGGAGCCCTACGCCCAACTTGTTGGAACGCGCTCCGGGCGCTTAATAACATGCCTTCCACCCGTTCATCACCCCCCTGGTTTTTGCTGCCCGGCATTTTGCTGGTGGGGCTGATGGCTTTTCCGCTGGCGGTGGTTTTGTGGCGCGGCGCGACCGATGACTTCGCGAGCGCCATCAGCCAGCCCGCGGCGCTGGCCGCGCTGCGGCTGAGCCTGCTCACCAGCGCCATCAGCCTGAGTGTGACCGTGACGCTGGGCACGCCGCTGGCCTACGGTCTGGCGCATTGGCGGTTTCGCGGGCATGGGCTGGTGGAAACGCTGGTAGATTTGCCGGTGGTGTTGCCGCCCGCGGTGGCTGGGTTGGCTTTGCTGATGGCGTTTGGGCGGCGCGGGGCGCTGGGGCCAATCCTTGGGGCGGTGGGGGTTTCGTTGCCATTCACCACCGCCGCGGTTGTGCTGGCCCAAATTTTTGTGGCCGCCCCGTTTTACATTCGCGCAGCGCGGATTAGCTTTGCGGCCATTGACCCGCATTACGAGGAGGCGGCCATCGTGGAGGGGGCCAGCGCGTGGCAGGTGTTCACCTGGGTGATGATCCCCATCGCCGGGCGCGGCCTGCTCAGCGGGATGATTTTGATGTGGGCGCGGGCCATGGGCGAATTTGGCGCGACCATTTTATTTGCGGGTAATTTGGAAGGCGTGAGCCAGACCATGCCGCTTGCCATCTATCTTGGTTTTGAGCGCGATTCCTCCTCTGCCCTCGCGCTGGCCGTTGTGCTCATTTTGCTCTCCGGCGGCCTCATGTTTGCCCTGCGCAAAATAGAAGCGGGCTGGCAAAACGACGCGGCGGCGCAGAAATAACCCGCGCCGCGTTTTATTTGAATATGAGTCGGTCTGATCCGTTGAGGCGCCTTTCAGTTAAACTAATCAGCGTGAGTCTTTAAGGGACGTTTATCTTGACTGTGATTGTGACACGCTAAAAAGCTGAGCTTCTCAAAGCCACACGCATGATCTTCTTTGTTTCTCTTGCAACTTATGTGTTTCTTGCACAAAAGAGTTAAATTACTTCAATGACAACCCTTGAATTGCCCGTGACGGGCATGACCTGCGTAAACTGCGCCAACACAATTGAGCGTGTGTTGAAGAAAACCGAAGGCGTGGAAGGCGCAGCGGTGAACTTTGCCAGCGAGCGCGCGCAAGTTCAATTTGACCCCGCGCAGGTAAAACCCGCCGAGTTGATTGAGCGCGTGCGCAAGGCGGGTTACGATGTGACCCTGGCCCACGCCGAGCTGCCCTTGCTGGGTATGACGTGCGCCAACTGCGCCAACACCATTGAGCGCACGCTAAAAAAGCAGGCGGGGGTGACGCAGGCCGCGGTGAATTACGCCAGCGAACGCGCCAGCGTAGATTACATCCCCGGCGCCATCGGCCTCTCAGACATGATCGTGGCCATCCGCAAGGCGGGCTACGATGTGCCTTCTGCCTCGGCGGCGGGTGTCATTGCCGATGGCAGCGACGCCGAGCAGGCCGCCCGCGAGGCTGAGATCAACGACCGCAAAAAGCGTTTGTTGGTGGGTCTGGCCTTCGCCATTCCGGCGTTCATCTTGAGCATGAGCCACGATTTTGGCCTGCTGGCCGCGCTGTTTGGCGACTCCTTCCAGCCCATGAGCTGGCTGATGAACATGCCCATTGAGATGGCGATGGATCACAGCAAGATCGGCCAGCTCAGCGCCAACATCGTACAAACCTACCAAATCATCAATTGGGTTTTGCTGGCGCTCACCCTGCCGGTGATGGTTTACACCGGCAAACCGTATTTTGTGCATGGCTACAAAGCCCTGCGCAACGGCGCGGCCAACATGGATGTGCTGGTCGCGCTGGGCGCGTCGGTCTCGTTTATTTACTCCATCTTTGTTTTGCTGGGCGTGTTTAGCGGGCATGTGTATTTTGAAACCGCCGCGGTGATATTGGCGCTCATCAGCGTGGGCAAATATTTGGAAGCCCGCGCCAAAGGCCGCACCAGCGAGGCCATCAAACAAATGATGAATTTGAGGCCGAAGACGGCGCGAGTGCTAAGGCAGACGGATGACGGAAGACAGGAGACGGAAACGCCCGTTGACCAGCTCAACATTGGCGATGTGATTTTGGTGCGCCCCGGCGAGCGCATCCCCACCGATGGAATTGTGATTGATGGCCGCAGCGCGGTGGACGAGAGCATGATCACCGGCGAATCGTTGCCGGTTGCCAAGCAGCCGGGCAGCGCGGTGATTGGCGCTTCGGTGAACAAAGAAGGCGCGCTCACGTTCGAGGCGTCGAAGGTGGGCAAAGACACCGCCCTCGCCCAAATCATCCGCCTGGTGGAAAAAGCGCAGGGCAGCAAAGCGCCCATTCAAGCCCTGGCCGATAAGGTCTCGGCGGTGTTTGTGCCCGCCGTGCTGGTTATTGCCGCGCTCACGTTTGGCTACTGGATGTTCATCGCCCAAATTGGGCTGGAGTCGGCTTTGATTAACGCGGTCGCCGTGCTGGTCATCGCCTGCCCGTGCGCGCTGGGTCTTGCCACGCCAACGGCCATCATGGTGGGCATGGGCAAGGGCGCAGAGATGGGCATCTTGTTCAAAAACAGCGCCTCGTTGGAGAAGGCCGCCGAGATCAGCGCGATTGCCCTCGACAAAACTGGAACGATTACGCAAGGCAAACCGCGCGTGACCGATGTTTTGGAGCTGGGACAAACGCCCGCGCTGGGGCTGGTCGCCTCGGCAGAAAAGCCCAGCGAGCACCCGTTGGCGCAGGCGATTGTGCAATATGCCGAGGCGAATGGCGCGGCCATCAGCCCGGCCCAAAAGTTTATGGCCGTGCCCGGGCGCGGGGTGACGGCGTACGTGGATAACCATCAGGTCTCGGTGGGCACGCCCGCGCTCATGCAATTGCAAGGCGTGGAAATTTCATCTGCCGCCGAGCAAACGCTGGCCGAGTGGCAAACGCAGGGCAAAACCGCCATGCTGGCCTCGGTGGATGGCGCTCTGGTCAGCGTGATCGCGCTGGCCGACACGATCAAGGATGGCTCGGTCAACGCCATTGGCTGGCTAAAGTCGCGCGGCATTAAGACCGTGATGTTGACCGGCGACAACGCGCGGGCCGCGAGCGCCATCGCCAAACAAGCCGGGGTGGATGAGGTTGTGGCCGACGTGCTGCCCGGCGACAAAGCGGAGAAAGTGCAGGCCTTGCAAACCGCCGCGCCCGGCGGGAAAACCGGCGGGAAAACCGGCG
>DAORUN010000132.1:4783-8430 GCA_035433205.1 Thermoflexales bacterium
CCGGCGGGAAAACCGGCGGGAAAACCGGCGACAAAAAGCCGGTGGTGGCGATGGTGGGCGATGGCATCAACGATGCGCCCGCGCTGGCCCAGGCCGATGTGGGTATTGCCATTGGCACAGGCACAGACGTGGCGATGGAGGCGGCGGATGTGGCGCTGGTGGGCGGCGATCTGCGCCGCGTGCCAGAGGCGATTGAACTTTCGCGGATGACCGTGGCGGGGATTCGCCAAAATTTGTTCTGGGCGTTTTTCTACAACGTGATTTTGATCCCGGTCGCGGCGGCGGGGTTGTTCCACTCGTTTGGCCCCATTTTTGCGGCGGGGGCCATGGCCTTTAGCTCGCTGTTTGTCATCAGCAATTCGCTTCGGTTGAGAGGGAAGAAGGTGGAAGTTGGGTAGTTTGTAAAAGACCTCACAGGTCTCGCAGACCTGTGAGGTCTACAAATTTGCTCCAGAGATTTTTGATGCTCCCCTCGGTGTATCATCTCTTCTACACAAACCAACTTTCTTTGAGGAGGAAATTTTATGACAGCCGGAGTAATACTTCTCGGCATGGTATTGGGGTTTTTGTTGTGGCTCATCCGCACAATTTTGCCCAGCCTTTATACGGTGAACCAAAACGAACGCGCGGTGAAAACCAGTTTTGGCAAGGCGGTGCGGATGGGCAAGGGCAGCACCCTCGACCATCCCATCAGCCAGGCGCTGCGCCCAGAAGAGCGCGAACGGTACGAATACCCGCTGGTGCAGGTGATCCAGCCGGGCGGGCCATACATCAAATGGCCGTGGGAGAAAGTCTACAAAGTCTCGGTGGCGATCCAGACCGTGAGCCTGGCGTATGACGCGGAAAACCCAACCGTGAACCAAAATGGCACCATCTTGGAAGCGGTGACCAAAGACCAGCTCAACACCGAACTCAAAGGGCAAATTCGATTTAAGGTGAGCGAGGATAACTTGTATGCCTATCTGTTCGCCATCAAAAATCCGCTGGTGCATATCATGGGTTACTTTCACTCCATTTTGCGCGAGCGCATTGCCAACTTTGAGGCGCCCGTGCGCGAAGGCGTGGACGCCGCCCTGCCCACCGATGCGACCACAACCGCCGGAATTTCCATCAACGACTTGCGCAAAAACCTGCGCGATATAAACGAGCACATGGATGTGGAATGCGCCGGCTCCAGCGCGCGATACGGCGTCGCGCTGGATGCTTCGCTCATCACCGCCATTGACCCGCCCGCCGAGGTGGAGAACGCCCTGGCGGCCATCAACACGGCTTACAACCAGGTGAGCAGCGATATTTCTGTGGCCCAGGCCAGCGCCGACCAGAAAATTGTGCAATCTAAACGCGCGGTGGAGATTGAAACCTTGAAGGCGCAGGCCGAGACCGAGCCGCTTTTGGCTTTGGCTCAACAACTCACCACGTTGCGAAACAGCGGCCCAGACGCGCTGGAAACGTATTTGCGGTATGTGCGGCTTGGCTTGTATGCCAACGCCAAGCAAGCCATCACGGAGGTGAAATAATCATGACCGGTTTATTCCAACGACTCTTTGGTGATTTGGGATTTTTGGCGTTTGTCCCCACCGCCTTTGTCATGTTTTTGTTTCTCTCGGTGGCGTGGGGTTTGCTGAAGGGTATCTTCACGCTGCTTGGCTTGTATGTCATCGTGCCAGAGCGCCGGGCCTACGTGTATGTCCTTTTTGGCAAAGTTATTGGGGTGATTGACGAACCCGGGTTGCACTTTTTGCCGCTCAAATTGGGGCTTGCGGCGTTTGTGGTGAACTGGCTGGGCAGCGCCCGCGTGGTTGACCTGCGGCTGGACCAGCAATATCTGCGCAACTCGCCGGTGAACAGCGAAGAAGGCGCGCCGATGGGCATTGGCATTTGGTATGAAATGCGCGTGAACGACCCAGTGGCCTTCCTGTTCAAAAACAGCGACCCGCGCGGCTCTTTGGCGGCCAACGTGAGCAACGCCAGCGTGCGCACGCTGAGCAACATGCCGCTGGCGCAACTGCTGGAAGAACGGCATCGCATGAGCCAGATGGTGCGCGGCGAGGTCACGGCCCACTCGGCAGACTGGGGCTACAGGCTGGGCAGCGTATACATCCGCAAAGTGCAATTCCGCGATGAGGCGATGAAGCGCGGGATTGAGGCCAAAGTGGTCAACCGGCTGCGGCAAGTCACGGCGGCCATCCGCCAGAGCGGCACAAACCAGGTGAACATCATCACCAGCACCGCCGACCGGCAAGCCGCGGTGGAGTTTGGCAAGGCAGCCGCCATTCGCCCGCAAATTGTGGGCGCAACGCTGCAAAAAATCTCGCAAGACGTGGAGGTTTCCAAGACCATGTTTGATGTGCTGGAGACGCAACGCTTGTTGGAGAGCAAGGCTGGCATCACCCTCATCCCCAACGATGGCGGGCTTTTGCCGCAACTTTTAGCAAGCAAATAGTTGCTAGTTATTGGTTGCTGGTTGCTAGTGGATGTTCTACTAGCAACCAGCAACTAGCTACCAGTTACTTCGGAACGATACGGCATGGAGGGCTGCGCCCCGTGCCGTGTGACCGAGATGGCCGCCGCCGCGCTGGCAAAACGCACCGCGTCGCCCAGAGATTTTCCTTCGGCCAACCCAACCGCCAGCCCGCCGGTAAAACAATCACCAGCGGCGGTGGTGTCTACCGCCTGCACCTTTTGCGCGGGCACAAGCTCCTCGCGGGTTCCATCCAACACAAACGCGCCCGCGCTGCCCAGCGTGAGGATGACACTTTTTGCGCCCATTTGGCGCAGGGCTTGCGCGGCGGCGCGGTAGCTTTGCTCGCCCTCCAGCGCAATGCCGGTGATGAACGTGGCCTCGTGCTCGTTTGGCACAATCACATCCACCATGCCCAGCAAATCTGCGCCCAGTTTTTGGGCCGGGGCCGGGTTGAGGATGACCCGCGCGTTCTTTTGTTTTGCCGCGCGGGCGGCGGCGTAAATTGTGTCCAGCGGCGTCTCCAGCGGCATCACCAGCACATCAAAGTTTTCAGTCTGGCTGATGGCATCTGCCACGTGTTTGGCTGTGAGCGCAAAGTTTGCCCCAGACGCAACGGCGATGCTGTTCATGCCCTGCGCGTCAACCTCAATGAGGGCTACGCCGGTCGCGTGGCTGGCATCCACGCTCACAAAGCGCGTGTCAATCCCATCTTTTTGCAAAACATCAAGCAGTTCG
Organism: Thermoflexales bacterium; assembly: GCA_035433205.1. GTDB lineage: Bacteria > Chloroflexota > Anaerolineae > J036 > Brachytrichaceae > DAORUN01. The sequence goes on from DAORUN010000132.1 coordinate 7,983, forward strand.
CGGCCAAAGGCATCGTTGCCCACGCGGCCAATCATGCTCACCTGCGCGCCCAGCCGGGCCGCCGCCACCGCCTGGTTTGCGCCTTTGCCGCCGGGGAAAGTGGCGAATGTGCCGCCCAGCAAGGTCTCGCCGGGCTTTGGAATTTGCGGCATTCGGACAACAAGGTCCATATTCAAGCTGCCAACTTCGATGATGCGCATGTGAGTTCTCCTGTTTTTGGCGTTTTTGTGTGACCGGATGTATATCTGCAGTCCGACTTCTGAGCGTGCTAAACGCTTATTCCAAACTCGCGTTATTTAACGTGAGTTTTGGATAAAAGTAAGCCTGTCATTCTGAGGAGCGCAGCGGCGCGAAGCAAAGCTGTGCGACCCTTCGGCAAGCTCAGGGCAGGCTGAATCTCTGCGAAATTCTGGCTAAGAAAGAATTAGCCAGAGATTCTTCGCTCCCT
>DAORUN010000133.1:0-3653 GCA_035433205.1 Thermoflexales bacterium
TCTTCAATCAGCCGCAAAAGCTCGCCCACGCTCCACGCCTGAGCCACGCAGCCACGGCCTTTGTGCGGCGGGTCGCCATCAAACACCTCGGCAATTTGGCCCAGCCCAAAGGTTTCCAGGCAGCCCTCAAAACCCCTCAGCCAGCGGTGGGCCTGCTTTAGACTTTGGTCGCTGCGCTTGTTTACCTTAAGATACGCGCTGACAAACGGGCCAATGAGCCACGCCCACACCGTGCCCTGGTGATACGCGCTGTCTCGGCTGATGGTGTTGCCCTCGCACCGCCCGCGGTAGTTGTAATCGCTGGGGGCCAAACTGCGCAACCCAAAGGGCGTGAGCAAATCGCGCTCCACCGCCCCCACCACCCGCTTCGCGCGGTCGGGGTCGTTCAAAATGGCGTGATGCAAACTGATAGCAAACAATTGGTTGGGGCGCATGGAGCCATCCGGCCCGTCGTTGGAAATCACATCGTATAAGCAGCCCGCAGATTCGTTCCAAAAAAGAGCGTTAAAGCTGGCTTGCGCGCGCTCGGCCAGCTCGGCGCATTGCTCGCGCACGGCCTCATCGCCAAACTGCGCGGCCAGATCGCCCAAAATGCGCAGCGCGTTAAACCACAACGCCTGAATCTCCACCGGCTTGCCGTAACGCGGGGTGACCACCCAGTTGTTCACCTTGGCGTCCATCCACGTGAGTTGAAAACCCTCTTCGCCGCCGCTCAGCAGGCCGTCTTCGTCCATGTGGATGTGGTGACGCGCGCCTTTGATGTGCCACGCCAGAGCTTCTTTGAGCGCGGGGTAAATATGCTCGCGCACAAATTCGGCATCGCCGGTTTTTGCCAGCAAGGCGCGGGTGGCCTCAAACATCCAGAGCGTCCCGTCAATCGTGTTGTATTCCACCTTGGCGCCCTCGGCCAAATCGCCGCTGTCCAAAAAGCGGTTGGGGATCATGCCATCGCTCATGGCGCCGGCAAACACGCGCAAAATGCTGCGGGCCACATCCACCCGCCCGGTGGTCAGCGCCAAACCGGGCAAAGCGATCATCGCGTCGCGGCCCCAATCGGTGAACCAGGGGTAACCGGCGATGATGCTGAAGCCATCGCCGCGCTTGACGATGAACTGATCTGCGGCGAGCGCCAGCGTTTTTGCCAGCCCGGTTAACGATGAGTGCGTGCGCGGCGCGGTTTTGGCCGTGGCGGCGCGGCGGGCCAGCTCATTTTTGCGCAACTCTGGCAGGCGGCTGATGGGGCGCGCCTCGGTGGAGGCGATGATTTTGCAAGATGTTTCGCCGCCAGCCAAAACCACATCCAGATCAAATTTGAGCGTGAACGGATTGAACAAATCCTCAACGTGGTCGTAACCGCGCTCTTTTTCCACCAAATAGGTGAAGGCGTTATACCAATCGCCGCCAATGCTCACGCGGTTGGCGTTGTGCGTCATGTTCAGCGCGGGGATGGATGGATATGGCTGCACGGTGAGCATGCCATCAACCTCAGCCACATTGCGGTTAAAGCTGTCGCTCATCCGCGCCACATCATGATAGTTGCGCGCAGTGATGAGCGGGCGCAGCTCCAGCTTTGCGCCTTTCAACTTTGCCATATCGCCAGAGAAAGCGTATTCAATGCACACGGTGTTCTCGCCATGCACAAGGAAAACTGTTTTTTCAACAATCACGCCTGCGCAGTCGAACGTAAACGTGGGAAAAGGATCCATCCGGAAAGATGTTTGCAACGCGTAGCTGTGCGGAAAAACAATACCCGGATACTGGTTGCTGGAAAGCTCAAATTTTTGTTCGTCGCCGGTTTCTCCATCCGGGCGCAACGATAAAAGCCCTTCCAGTTTGGCAAGCAGCAAATGGCGGCCTGCGGGCGGGCGGGTGGCCGCCACCAGCAAGCCGTGGTATTTTCGGGTGTTCATGCCGATGGGTGTGGACATGGCAAAACCGCCCAGCCCATTGGTTTCCAGCCATTCCAGTTGAGACGCGGCGCCAACATCGTGAAGGATTGAAGAGTCTAGTTGAATCATATACATGCCTAGCTGGTCTGAATGTTAATCCAGTTTGCAATTCAGTCAACCCAAAAACGCAAAACTTTAAGAGCTTATTTTGTCTTGACAATGCGCGCCCTGCGTCTAACTTCCCTCCGTTTGAAAATAGCGATGATCCGGGTATTCCTCCATCGTCTTGGGGTTGAACGCCCAATGAAATTCCAGCTCATAGGCCAGCGACCGCGCCAATCCGTCCAGCCCGGGGAAAAGCGTGGCGTTGGTGATGTTCATGTAATACAAACTCTCCATCGCCTTCTCGCGAATTTTGTCGGTCTTGAGCACGAACTTGACCAGCGCTTTGTGCGGCTCGCGCGTTTGCGAAATGATGCCCTCAATGGGCGTATCCAGAACGCCCGGCACAAGAAATGTGCCCGATTGGGCGATTTGGCGCTGGCTCATTTGGTATGGCTCTTCGGGCGTGACAAATGGCACAGCATTGCCCATGAAAAAGTTTTTAAAATTTGCCAGGTTGCCGGGATGGGGCACTTTTTTTTGCGATTTTTCGGACGGGAAAACATATTCGATATTTCGCAAAACGGCCATGTTCACCGCCCACACCGCGCAATCGGTTTTGGCTTTTTCCAGCGCAAAAAATGCGGCCACAAATGGCGACCACGTGAAATCTAGCAGCCGGGTGACCCCGCCATGATGCTGGATGAGCGCCAGCCATTGCAGGGTGTCATCTTGATCTGGCACATGCTCCAGAAATAACTGCGCCTTGCGCCGAAAGATGCGAATGATGCGATCTTCCTGATGAGGCCAGCTTTTTTGGTGAATTTTGTAATCAATGAAGTAGCGCGACAAGCTGCTGTTCAGCGACCATTCGCTTTTGCTTTGCCCGCGAAAAGCCCAGCGCCGATATTTCGGCCCGGTCACCAGCCGTTGAAAATCGCTCCACGTCTCAATCACCCGAATTTGGTTGCGGGTGAGGTAATCTGAGGTTTGCGTTGCCATTTTGTGTTTGAGTTTAGGTTTACGGTCACGTTTACGTCTGCGTTCACGTCTACGTCTACGTCTGCGTTTACGTTCACGTTTGCGTTTACGTCTACGTTTACGTTCACGTCTACGTTTACGTTCACGTTTACGGTCACGTCTACGTCTACGTTTATATTTGCAAAACTTACATTTTTGTCAACATGCTCACAATTCTGACAAGCAAATGCTTTCCTTGGGCATAGGTTTCCTGTGAAATTTTGCCTCGTATTTTGAGAGCATCGAATATCGCTCCGCATTCCATGGCGCTGCCCCTTGCAATGCTATAAAAACGTCGTTTGTCATTGATTCCAGATTTTCCAGCGCCTTCTGCAATATTCAAGGGAATTGATAAAGCGGCTCTGTCAAGCTGATTATTTATTGCCCCGCTCCCGGATGGCAGATTGCCCAAAATCTCATCCGCAAGGGCCAAAAAAGTAATTGAAGCCTGATAAACATCCAACTTTTCGTGTCCAAGTATTTGTGGCTCAGTCATAAGCAAAATATCCAAAGAGTGATATTTAGAATTTTTACGTTCACGTCTACGTTTACGTTCACGTCTACGTCTACGTTCACGTTTACGTCTACGTCTACGTTTGCGTTTACGTCTACGTCCACGTCTACGTTTACGGTCACGTCTAC
>DAORUN010000133.1:3753-8414 GCA_035433205.1 Thermoflexales bacterium
ACGTCTACGTTTACGGTCACGGTCACATCTGCGTTTATGATTATAGGTTCTATGACCTCATCTCAACTCACCGCCATCGCCCAAGCCATCGGAACCCCATGCTACGTGTATGACCGCGCCCGGTTGGAGCGCAACTACCAGCGGCTGGCGCAGGCATTCAAAGGCGGAATTCATTACGCCGTCAAAGCGAACAACAATCTTGAAATTTTAAAAATTCTTCTGGGCATGGGCGCGGGGTTTGATGTGGTGAGCGTCGGCGAGATGAACGCCGCCTTGCGCGCGGGCGCAGCCCCATCCAGCATTGTGTTTGCGGGCGTGGGCAAACGCGATGATGAACTGATCGCCGCGCTGGAGGCGGGCATTGGCTGGATTAACGTGGAGAGCGCGGAGGAGCTGGGCGTGCTGAGCGAGCTGGCGCAGGCGCGCGGGCGCATGGCGCAGGTCGCGTTGCGCATCAACCCGGGCGTAGACCCGCACACGCACCGCTATTTGGCAACCGGCAAACACGGCAGCAAGTTTGGCGTGGATGGCGAAGAAGCGCTCGACCTGATCGCCAACCGCGCGAACTTTCCCGGCGTGAGCATCGCCGGGCTGCATGTGCACATTGGCTCAATGATCAGCGAGGTGGAGCCGTATGCCGACGCGTTGATGGTGATGGGCAATCTTGTGACGCAGGCCCGCGCGCTGGGCGCAAACATCACCGCGCTGGATATGGGCGGCGGCTTTGGCATTGCCTACGACGAGACGCAAACCGCCGCGCCGCTTGGCCCCATCGCCCAAAGCATGATGGCCCGCGCAAAGGAGCTGGGCGTGGCGCTGCACATTGAGCCGGGGCGCAGCATTGTTGGCGACGCGGGCGTGTTGCTCGCCCGTGTGCTGTACACAAAAACCAACGGCGACACGCCGTATGTAATCGTAGACGCGGCCATGAACGACCTCATCCGCCCGGCGTTGTATGGGGCAAAACACCGCGTAACGCCGGTGGGTGATGTGGCCGGGAAGGCCGCGCCCGTGAACGTGGTGGGGCCGGTGTGCGAGAGCGGCGATGTGCTTGCCACATCCGCGTTGCTGCCGCCGATAAAACGCGGCGACCTGCTGCAAATTCACGATGTGGGCGCGTATGGCATGAGCATGGCCAGCAACTACAACTTGCGCCCACGCGCCGCAGAGGTCTTGATCGAAGGCGACACGTGGCGGGTGATTCGCCCACGGGAAAACGTGGACAATTTGGTGACTGGCTGATTCCATCTACCACATCAGCTTGTCAGCTTGTCGCCTTGTCACTCGCTCACCCACTCATCGCATCATCCTCTGGGCATTTCCACCCGGTTGCCGGGTTCGCGGGCAGATGGGGCCGTGCGCCGGGTAGATCGCCCATTTTCCACGCTTAGCCGCGAGGCCGAATTCCACACCAGCGCAAGTTTGTCGTAATACCGCTCCACGTTGTAGCCCATCCAGTCTTCGCGGTTGCCCGCCTGGAACAACGCGCCACCCACAAATGGCGATGGATGTGAGACGCCATCAACGACCAGCGGGCGACCCTGCACCTCCATAAATCGGCGGCACCATGTGGCCACGTCATCGCCAGTGCGGCCATGCGCCACGAAGCCGCCCACCCCGCCCTCGTCTTCGCCGGTCTCGCTGCAAATCACCCGGCTGGCGCTGTCTGGGTCAAACCCGCATTGGGTAAATAAAAACTGCCAGCGCGTCTCATACCACTGCAATTCGTTATCCTGATAAATATGATCCAGACGCGGGGAATACAAATGATGATCCCACCAAATTTGCCCGGCGTTGTAAGCCGGCGCATACAACGCCCGAATGGCCGAACAAATTTGCGGCTTGGTAAAGTCTGGTGTGCCCATGCTAAACGTGCCCGCCGCGTAGGTGGCCCCGCTAATTTGCCTGATGCGGCCAGCCAGCGCCAGGTCAAACTCGGCGCGCTGGCGTATTTGCTCCACCGTGCCCTGCCCCACCTCGTCGCCTTCGTTCAACCCGGTGTAAATCAGGCGGGCATCGCGGCATCCATCCATTTTGGCGATGGCGCTCTCAACGCTTGGCATGTGACGATCCCAATACGCCCGCACCATCACGGTCGCATCAGGATAGCGATCTTTGAGCGTGGACGCAAAACCGGGGTTGTTCAAAATTATAAAGAAGCGGCAACCCAGTTGCGCCGCGGGGTAACACACTTCCTCGTGGCGGTTAAGCGCGTTTATGCCCATTTGGATGCCGGTTGGCGGCTGCCCAGGCACACTGCCATTAATATCCAAATATTGCGCGGCGCTATACCCCTTGCCCACCACAATATCGCCCGCTTTGAGCGGATAGGCTGCCCAGTCCATCTCACCGGAGGTAATAACTTCATCAATATCCAGAACGGTGCCTTCGGGCAAAAGCCCAATGAGGGTTTCTGGCGCGATGCGCGGCGCGTTCCTGACGCGCAACGTGGTGGTAACAGTTGCTTTGGCCATAAATTTAATCCGGCGTTTTTATGAGTTGCATGAAACTATAATTGCGTTACGCAAGCAGACATTTTAAATTCTGTTGTGCGCCTATTTTACTGTGGCACAGGCTCTTTATCGCAAATGGCGTCCGCAGACGTTTGATGACGTCGTTGGACAGGATCACGTGACAACCACCTTGAAAAACCAGGTGGCGACCGGGCGCGTGGGTCACGCCTACCTATTTACCGGCTCGCGCGGGTGCGGCAAAACCACCAGCGCGCGCATCTTTGCCCGCGAGATCAACACCGCCGGGCTGGATGCAGCCAACCCGCAAGCCAAGCGGATGGCCGACGCGATTGCCGAGGGACGCTCGCTGGACATCATCGAAATTGACGCGGCATCTCACACCAGCGTGGATGACATTCGTGAGCTGCGCGACAAAGTGGGATTTCAACCCAGCGAATTGCGCTACAAGGTATACATCATTGACGAGGTGCACATGCTGTCCACCTCTGCGTTTAACGCGCTGCTCAAAACGCTGGAAGAACCGCCGCCGCATGTGGTGTTTATCCTGGCCACCACCGACCCGCAGAAAATTCCAGCGACCGTGCTTTCGCGGTGTCAGCGGTTCAATTTCCGCCGGGTTCCCATCAAATTGATTGTGCAGCGCCTGCGCAAATTGTGCGAGGGCGAGGGAATTGAGGCCGATGAGCACGCCCTCACCCTGATGGCGCGGCAGGCAGGCGGCGCCTTGCGCGATGCCGAGAGTTTGCTGGATCAACTTTCATCGTCCAACTCCATGCGCATCACCGCGGGCGATGTGCGCGACCTGCTGGGCGCGACCGATTCCACGACCTTGCGCCGTCTGATGGATTGCCTGATTAGCAAAGACATCCCCGGCGGGTTGGAGGCCATTCAGCAAATGGTTGACCAGGGCGGAGACGCGCGGCAAATGGCGCGGCAAATGGTGGACACGCTGCGCAGTGTGATGCAGATTAAGTTTGGCGCGGGCAGCAAAAACAAACCCGCCGAGATGAGCGAGGCCGAGCTAACCGAGCTGGGCGAGGTGGCCGAGCGCATTTCCACGGCGGTGATTCTGCGCGGCATCCGCGCCTTTAGCGGGGCCATCGCCGATATGCGCAACAACGCCGACACACAACTGGCGCTGGAGATGGCGTTTTTGGAATGCCTGACAGATGACGGGCCGAGGATGGATAGCGAACCGAGGACTGAAGACGGAAGACGGAAGACGGTTGTGAATGACAAGGTTGACAAGGTAACGCACGCGCCAGCCATCAGCCACCAGCCACCAGTCATCAGCAACCAGCAACCAGCAACCAGCGACCAGCCAGCAACGTCCGGCGATCAATTTCACACGCTTAAATCGGAATGGAAGCAAATTGTGGCGGCGGTGAACAAGGCCAACAAGCCGGCGGCGGCGGTCTTGCGCTCGTGCCAGCCATTCGCGGTGGTGGGTGATGTGGTGCAACTCAAGGCCGATCACAGTTTTGCCCGCGACCGAATTGAAGACCCAAAGAATAAGTCGGCGGTGGTGAACGCCATCAACCAGATTTTGGGCGGCAAATTCAGCGTGCAAGTGTTCACCGGCGAACCGGAAACGCCGCCCGACCCCGATGAAGACCCCGTGCTGCAAGCCGCCAAGCGTCTGGGCGGGGTGGTGAGATGAGTAATGACGAACAGAGCCTAAGGGTCTCGCAGACCCTTAGGCTCTCTCCCTCACCCCTTGCTCCTTCTGCCCAACGCGTGCAAGATGCGCTCCACGCGCGGGGGCTTAGCCTGCGCGTGAAGGAGTTCCCGGCCAGCACCCGCACCGCGCAAGAAGCCGCCACCGCGGTGGGCTGCGAGGTGGGACAAATTGTCAAATCGCTCATTTTTAAGAGCGCGGGCGGCAAAGCCATTTTGGTGGTCGCCAGCGGCGCAAACCGGGTGGATGAGGCGGCCATTGCCCAGGCTTTGGGCGAGAAGATTGGCAAGGCCGACGCGGATTTTGTGCGCGAACAAACTGGCTTTGTCATTGGCGGCGTGCCGCCGGTGGGGCATCTTCAGCCGCTCACCACTTTTGTGGATGAGGACCTGGCGGGCTATGAGGTTATTTGGGCGGCGGCGGGCACACCGAACGCGGTTTTTCAATTGACCGCCGCAGATCTCATCGGCATGACAAATGGCGTGGTGATGCGCGTGAAGAAACCGTGA
>DAORUN010000134.1:0-8227 GCA_035433205.1 Thermoflexales bacterium
TAGGCAGGCACACCCACCTCTTTGGTCATAAACTCATCCAGCTTGCGCAGCAATGCCGAGCCGCCGGTCATGGCCATGCCGCGGTCAATGATGTCGCTGGCAAGCTCTGGCGGGGTGCGTTCCAACACGCTGCGCACGGTCAGCGCAATTTGTTGGAGGGGTTCCTGAAGCGCCTCGGTGATCTCGCCAGAGTTGATCTCGATCATGCGTGGCAAACCGGTCACCTGATCGCGGCCCTGCACCTGCATCATCAATTCATGCTCCAGCGAGGTGGCGCTGCCAATTTTGATCTTGATGTCCTCGGCGGTGGGTTCGCCAATGGCCAGGTTGTATTTGCGGCGGATGAAGGCGATGATGGCCTCATCCAACTTTTGCCCGCCCACCCGCACAGAGTTGGCGACCACAATCCCGTTCATGGCGACTACTGCCGCTTCGGCTGTGCCGCCGCCAATATCCAACACAAGGTTTCCGGTGGCGGTGTCCACCGGCAAACGGGCGCCCATCGCGGCGGCCAGCGGCTCGCGCAGCAAAAATGCCTCGCCCGCGCCGGCTTCAATGGCGGCCTCGCGCACGGCGCGGCGCTCCACGCTGGTCACGCCATACGGCACGCCAATCACCACCCGCGGCGGCAGCGGGCGCAGCCCTTTCACGCGGTCCACAAAATACTTGAGCATGGTCTGCGTGACCTGATAGTCGGCGATCACGCCCTCGCGCACGGGGCGGGTGACTTCAATCTCATCGGGGGTGCGGCCATACATTTGCCGCGCGGCTTCGCCCACCTCCACAATCCGGTTTTCCCGGCTTAGGATGGCGACAACAGAGGGTTCTTGAATAACAATGCCCTGCCCGCGAACATACACCACAATGTTCACGGTTCCCAGGTCTATGCCGATCTCGGCGCGAAGTAATGCCATAAGTTAGTGCAAAGTGCCAAGTGCAAAGTGTAAAGCAGGCTGGCCGGTTTCACCTTGTCACCTCGTCGCCTTGTCACCTTCCTTTCACATTTCGCTTTGCCCGCTACTGGGCTACGCCGCGGCCTTTGCGAACCATGCGCAAGCGCACCTGACTGCGGCGCAAAGAATTTTCAATATGAATCAGCTCTTCTTTGTTCTGCGGCGGGTTCTTAAGCAGGTCTGCCGCGCGGTTCATGGCGGCCTCGGCGCGGGCCTCGTCAATCTCATCGGCGCGCTCGGCGCTATCTGCCAAAATAATCACGCGGTCATCATGAATATCCACAAACCCGCCGCCGATGGCAAACTCCTGCACATCGTTGCCCACGCGCACGCGCAGCTCGCCCGGTTTGAGCGTGCTGAGCACAGGCGCGTGTTTGGGCAGCACGCCCATCACGCCATCCCCGCCCGGCACGGTGACCATATCCACCTCGCCGTTATAGATGGTGCGTTCGCTGGTAACAATTTCTAGATGGAGCATAGGAATTCTGAATTCTGAATTCTGAATTCTGAATTCTGAAAGCAAACTTAGTTTTCCGCTTTCAGCATTCAGAATTCAACATTCTTAATTCTTCTTGCGATCCGCCTCGTAGGCTTCAATGACCTCATCCACCACGCCGCGGTTGTAGAAATACACTTCTGGAATTTCATCCATCTCGCCGCTCAAAATGCGCTGGAAGCTGCGCACGTTATCCTTGATCTTGACATATTTGCCATCCACGCCGGTGAACACTTTGGCTACAAAGAACGGCTGGCCCAGGAAGCGCTCTACCTTGCGGGCGCGAGACACCAGAACCTTGTCGTCTTCGCTCAATTCGTCCACGCCCAAAATGGCGATGATGTCTTGCAAATCTTTGTAGCGCTGCAAAACGCGCTGAACTTCGCGGGCGGTCTTGTAATGCTCCTCGCCCACAATCAGCGGGTCAAGGGCGCGGCTGGTGCTGGCCAGCGGGTCCACCGCGGGGTAAATGCCTTTCTCGGAAATGCTGCGCTCCAGGTTGATGGTCGCATCCAGGTGCGAGAAGGTCGCCACTGGCGCAGGGTCAGAGTAGTCGTCGGCTGGCACATACACGGCCTGCATACTGGTGATGGAGCCGCGCTTGGTGGAGGTGATGCGCTCTTGCAGCGAACCCATCTCTGTGCCAAGCGTGGGCTGGTAACCCACCGCGCTGGGCATGCGCCCCAGAAGCGCCGACACTTCCGCGCCGCTCATCACGAAGCGGAAGATGTTGTCAATAAACAGCAGCACATCGCGGCCCTCATCGCGGAAGTATTCGGCCATCGTCACGCCTGTGAGCGCGGTGCGCAGGCGCACACCGGCTGGCTCGTTCATCTGGCCAAACACCATCACGAGGTTGTCAATCACTTTGGCCTCGTTCATTTCGCGGTAAAGCTGTGTGCCTTCGCGCGTGCGCTCGCCCACGCCCGCGAACACCGAGTAGCCGTTGTGGAACTTGGCGATGGAGTTAATCAGCTCCTGAATCAACACGGTCTTGCCCACGCCTGCGCCACCAAAGATGCCCGTCTTGCCGCCTTTGGTAAATGGCGCGATCAAGTCAATCACCTTGATGCCGGTCTCCAGCACTTCTGCGGCGGTCTTCTGGTCTTCCAACGGGGGCGCGGGGCGGTGAATCGGATATTTGATTTCGGTCACGGGTTGAGGCCCGCCGTCAATCGCATCACCCAGCACGTTAAAAATGCGGCCCAAGGTGGCCTTGCCCACCGGCACGCTGATGGGAGCGCCGGTGCGCCGCGCGTGGTCGCCACGGCGAAGGCCGTCGGTGGTGTCCATCGCAACCGTGCGCACACTGTTGCCCTCAAGGTGCTGCTGAACCTCCAGCACAAGGCGTTTTCCGCCGGGGCGGTCAATTTCCAGCGCCTCATAAATCTCCGGGAGTTCGTGATCAAACGCAACGTCAACCACGCCGCCTTTGACTTCGCTCACCTGCCCGTATCCTTTGCCAGTTCCGTTTGATGTTGCCATGTGTTATTCCTGATTTTTTATACCGTGTGATGTGTAACGTGTAATTTTCAAAAGCCGCCACTTGCGCTGCCAAATTACACTTTACACGTTACACATTTGTTTCTATTCTGCTTTCAGCACAACATACACCGGCAGGCCGCTTTTCTCGTGCGCAATGAATGTTTCGCGCACCTGCTTGCCCATGTTGTTCGCCAGGTCGGTAAATACTTTTCTCCGATTATAAACGGCGAATCTATCCCAAAGCACAATGTATTCGTTATTCGGGTTTTTCAGCAATTCCGCCGCCTGCGTCAAAAATTCTGGGGATGGGTCTTTGGAATAGCCAAAAATCTCCATTGGGCGCACCTGGTTGCCGGTTAACACGCGCACGCTCTTCTCAATACCCCAATCCAGGGCGATGGGTTGCGCCACGCTCCGCGAGTCGAAATAATCTGCCAGTTTGTAAATGGCGTCGCTAAACCGCCCGCTCCCGCCCGTCTCCTCCAATTTTTGATGATGCTGCTCGCTCACCCAAAGGTCTTGAGAGAAAGGGAGCGCGAGTATGGCAAAAGCGGCCAAAACCACAAAAACACCTTGAATCTTTTGTTGGGTGTTGGTTGTCGGTTGACTTCTTCGCACCAACGCATTAACCAATAACCAACACCCATTAACCGCCGCCCACGCCACCACCATTTGCAGCCACGGCACCATGATGAATTGATGGGTGGCCCACTGCCCGCTCACGGTGAACGCGCCCATGAGCGTGAGCACGGCGAGAGCAGCGAGGAGCTGGGCAAAATGGACGGAAGGCGAGAGACCGGAGACGGCCCGTCCTCCGTCTTCCGTTTTCCGTCTAAATAACACAAACAAAATTCCCAGCCCAACCGCGCCCACCAGCGCCGGCACGGCGTACACGTTGCTAAACGGCACGCCGTTGTACCAAAAATAGCTGCCATCCACAAACACGCGCACATCATCCAGCGCCTTTTGCAGATTCCTAAAAAAGTCGTGGTTGTTCACCCCAAACTGCTGGGTGGGTTTGGTCAAAGAATCTACCAGCAGGCCAAAGGTGTAGGGGTTGCCATCGCGCACAAGGCCAACAAGGTTGAAGTAAATCAGCGGCGCGGCTCCCATCACCCCGCCCAGCAACACCCAAACCAGGTTGCGCGGGGCGAGCCAGGTGCGCAACCTGGCGCCCGGAGCGCTGCGCCCAACCTGTTGGGACGCGCTCCGGGCGCTTAAAACTACCCACACAACTTCCATCACAAAAAAAGCCAGCAGCCAGCGGAAAAACAAAAATTTGGCCCACAAACCAAGCCCCAGCAAGAGACCGGCAAGAACAAGCAGGATGGAAGACGGAAGACGGAAGACCGAGGCCCCTTCCGTCTTTTCCCGCCACACATCAACCAGCAGGGCCGCGCCCACCGAGAACACGGTCATCACGCTGGTGACGCTGATGCCCTGACGCGAAAACCAAATAAACGAAGGTTGCGCGGCCAGCAAAAGCGCCATCACCCCGGCGGTTAGCCCGCCAAACCAGCGCCGCGCCAAAAGCCACGCCAAAACAATTGTGATGCACGAGAAGAAGATGGGCTGGGCGCGGGCGGCCAGCCAGCCCACGCCAAAAATTTTCATAAACGGCACGGTCAGGTAACCGCCCAAACTGCCCATGTAATCCAGCAGCATCACCGGGTATGGCCCAACCCCAATGTTGCGCAAAAGCGGCGTGCCACCCTGCCCCATCAAATCCAGCATGGGCGTCAGGTCAAGGGCTTCATCGTAATAAAAACCCGGCAAATTGAACTGGCGCAGGGTGATGCTCAAAAACAAGGCCAGCGCCATGAACAGGCAGGCCGCGCTAAAGATGCGGATAAATTTTGGTTCGGGCTGTCTGCGAAAACTCATTTGAATTCAAATTTTTCGGCCAGCATTGGCTCGTAAGTGGCATTGGCCCAATTGAACCAGAACAAGGGCGGGTTAACCAGCGGCCCCGCCACCGGCCCCAGCGCGTTGCCCACAAAATTATCGTGAAACGGGTTGCGCGAATACGACCCCAGCGGCCCCGCCTGCCCAAAAATGACCAGCCGGCGAGCGGCGTTGTCCTCGGTGGGTTTTAGCGTTCCAGAAAAAATTTGCGTGGCGATGGCGTTGTCTGTGAGCGCGTTCTGCCGCCAGACCAGGGCGTCGGCCTGCGCCCAACCCATCGCCCGCCCCTGCGTGTTCACCACGTCTGTTAACGAGCGCTCCAGCAAAGGCAGCACTGGCAATTGATCGTTAAAAATAAGCGCGAGTTTTGTGCAAGATGGGTTTGGCTTGCCCACCCCAAACCCATCCGCGCAGGCGGCCAGCGTTTTTGGCACATCCACGCTCCCGCTGCCCAGCAGGTTTTGCTGCCACGCCCAGCCCATCCCCCGCGAACCGGGCAGCGCGGCGGGGTTGTTGGCCACCCCGGCCATCATCTCGCTCAGCGCGGCAGCGGGGTGCGGCAGCCCGGTGTGAAAGACATCGCCCAGCATCAAGTCAAAATTTCCCGCGCGCAGGTTTTCTTCCAATAAAGCCGCGGGGATGGCTTGAACGCGGGCGCTCCAGCCTGCCGCGTTCAATTGCTCACGGATGTTCTCGGCCAACGCCAGCAGATCGGCATATTCTTCTGGCACAGAAATAACCGGGGCCAAAAGCGCGCCTTTGGCATTGCGCCACAATTTGTCTGTGCCGCGGGTGTAGCCTTGTGTCACCAGCATGGTCGCCGCGCGGTCGGCGCTTGGGGCATAGGTGTTCAACCGCGAGATCACCTCGCTTGGAAGATATTGCGGGGCCAGCGCATCCGAAAAACCCGCCAGATACCGCGCCGCCGTTCCGCCCTCGCCCAGCGTCTGGCTCAGCGCCATTTGCCGGTTGATGGAGTACGCCAGCGCCTGGCGCATTTCTTTGCTGCCAAACGGGTCGCGGGCGGCGTTAAGCCACATCCCCACCCCAATGCCGGTGCCGCCAGCGGGCATAAACGCGCCGGGCAGGCTGCGCAATTCGCTCATGGTGGCCGATGGCAACAGCACCGGCGCGTAATCCAGCTCTCCATTTGAGTAAAGGACGGCGGCGGAGTACACGCTCCCGCCCGCAAGCTCAATTTGGTCAAACTGGGCCGCGCCCGCCGCGTAGCCGCCCGCATTTTTTGTCAAAATCGTGCTGGTGATGGCATCGGCCTCGGCGCGATACGGGCCAACCCCATCGGCGTTGATCGGGTTGTATTTTTGCAGCGCATCCAAGAACGCGTGGCGCTCTGGCGAATTTGTCCCGGCAAGGGTCGCCCTCATCTCCGCCGCTTCATCCATCAGCCAGCCATATTGAGAAGAGGGGGCGATGACTTGCTGGCGCAAGATGGTGTGCTGCGTCCATACATTTGCAATTTGAAAATCAAACGCCACCGTGCGCTCATCCACTTCCCGCACATCGCGCAAAAGCGTCCAAACAGGATGATCTTGCGCCCACAAAATGTCGTATGTCCCGGCCACATCTCTGGCGGTGAAGGGTGTTCCATCGCTCCACTTTAGCCCAGCCTTGAGCGTGATGATGAGCGTGTTGGCGGCGGGCAACGGCGTGGGCGCGGGGCCGGGCGTGGGTGTTGGCCCGCTGGCGCGCGGGGGAACAGCCGTGCGGGTGGGCGCGGGCGCGATGGTGAGCGTCGGCGTGGGCGCGGGTGATCGGGTTGGGGTAGGCAAAACCGGCGCCTGCGTTGCGGTTGGCTTTGCAGGCGTTGCGGTGGGCACGGGCGGATTGCACGCGCCAAGCGCCAGCGCTGCGCCAACTCCGGCTGCCAGCCGGACAATTCTCCTCATCAGAATATCTGGTTATACCAGCATTTGGCGGGGCAAGTTCTTTTTTCGTCGTGCGTGTCATCTGGGGTGTTGGGTGTGGAGACGCAAGATTTTGCGTCTCCACACCCAACCGCCTCAAGATTTACATGTTTTGCAAAACTGAGGAAGGCTTGGCCCGCTTTTGAGGCCTGGCGTAAAATCCAGCGGATGAGCTTTCTCCGCAAATGGACAGATTGGTTTGTGGCGCAGCGCGGGCTGGTGTGGCTGGCGTTCGCCGCGTGCATGGCCGCGTTTCTCGTGGGCACGGTGGGCTGGTATGGCGAATTTTTTGATGTGATGCAGCCACCGCTTTGGGCGTATCCCTTCATCCCAGATTGCCCTCTGGCCGCCGGGTTGTTTGGCGTGGCGCTGCTCACTTTGCATTACCGGCGCGGCAACAATACGTTTAACACCCTCACCGCCGTGGCCTGCATCAAATACGGCGTGTGGACGATGACGTTTTGGGCGCTGTATTGGGCGCGGACGGGCGACATTGAATTGACCAGCCTGTTTAGCGGGCCGGTGATGTTTGCCTCGCATTTTGGCCTCACCATTCTTGGCCTGCTGCTTTTGCTGTATGTGCGGCCATCGGTAAAAGATTCTCTCTTTGCGCTGCTCTGGTTTGTGCTGAGCGATGTTGTGGATTACGCGCCCATCGCCCCGCGCGTTGGCGGATACGGCTATTACCCGCCGCTGCCGCTGGGCACAGAGCTGGTGCCGCCCATGCTGGTCAACGCCATCATCATGACCTGGTTGTTGTGCGGTGGGTTGTTGCTTCGGGCGATGGCGCGCCGAACAAACGCGTCTCGCCGCGTTCAAGAAGCTGCATGACGACAAACGCCAACATCCCCACCGCGCAAGCCAGCGCGGGCGCGCCGCGCTACTTCATGGATTCGTATTTGCGGCCCGGCACGGAACAATTTCATCAATATCAATTGGTCGCCACCGACTCGCCAAATCATTGCGGCCCATTTAGCGCGGCGATGGCGGTGAACATCGTGACGGGCCAGCCGGTTGTGACTGGTCTGCAAATTGCCGGTTTGCTCACCAAAAATTTTATCGAGTGGAAGTCGCTTCTGCCGCGCATCAATCGCTTTCCGCCGCGGGCGTATACCTTCCCGGGCGCCATCGCCAATTTTTTGCGGCGAGATGGCGTGAACGCCCGCGCCCATGTGTTTGGGTCGCTGGGGCAGTTGCGGGCCAGCCTGCTGGCCGGGCGCGTGCCGGTTGTGCTGCACGGCGAGCCGTTCCGATTTGAGGGCTTGCGCTGGAAAGGCTGGTCGCACTGGAAAGTGGTCGTTGGCTACACGCCCACGCAATTTTTGTTTCAAGACCCGTGGCTGAAGGACCCTCAGCCGGTGGCGGGCGATATTGTCGAGTTTGACCGCTACTGGCGCAACATGCTCCGCGCGTGGGTAGACGTGGGGCGCTAGCTCAGCGCACCCGCGTTACAAAAACGCAAC
>DAORUN010000135.1:0-8199 GCA_035433205.1 Thermoflexales bacterium
GATTTAACCGCAAATGAGCGAGATGAGACGTCCGCGGCGTCTCGTTTCTCTCTTTTATGACCGATTGATTCATCTATTTTTTACGATGATTTCAAATAAACTCGTTTGGTTTGTTGCATTATAGGTGGCCTTTGTTGGGGTGTCTCCAAGGTGTTCTTGTTTTGCGTTTTCCACTTTTAACCCGCGTATCATTGCACCCCAATGAATCTCAGCGTCATACCCCAGTTGCTCATCATTGGTATTGCTGGCGGCAGCATGGTGGCGTTAAACGCAATTGGTGTGACGCTCATTTATGGCACGGTGCGGGCCATCAACCTGGCGCAGGGCGATATGTTCGCGCTGGTCACGGTGTTTGTGGCAACGATCGTGGCCGCGCTCGGCATAGACCCCTCCTGGCCGCCAGATGTGTTGCTGGCCGCGTTAGCCATCACCCTGATTGCTTCTACCGCGCTGGGGGCGGGGCTGAGCCTGCTGATTGAACTTTTGGCGTTTCGCCCTTTTCGCGGCGGCTCGCGGCTCTCGCCGCTCATCGCCACGCTGGGTTTATCGTTCATCATCTACCAGGTCGCCATCCTGTGGCGGCAGGCGGCCCCATCATTGCTAAAACGGGGCGGGGCGTTGGTGATGGGTTTCCCGGACATCATCCCCAGCGCCAACCTCATCCCCGGCTCTGGGGTGATTTTGACGGCCAAAGATGTGATTGCGGTTGTGCTGGGGTTGAGCTTTGCCCTGGCCGCCCACGTTCTCATCACCCGCACAAAAACGGGCAAGGCGTTGCGGGCGGTGGCGCAAGATGCCGACCTGGCCCGCATGTTTGGCGTGAATGTCAACGCGGCCATCCGCAGCGCGTTCATCATCGGCGGCGGGTTGTCTGGCGCGGCGGCATTTATTTATTCCATTTATTACACCCAATCTTTTAACCAGCAGGGCGCGCAAACCGGGCTGGTTGTGTTTGCGGCGGCCATTTTGGGCGGCATTGGCAGCCCGGTGGGCGCGTTTATCAGCGGCATTGTGCTGGGCATTTTCTCGGCATTTAGCGATTATTTTCTGGATGCCCGCTGGACGCCAGTGCTTTTGCAGCTTGCCCTGATTGCGCTTTTGGTGTGGCGACCCACCGGCCTGACCAACGCCGCCGAGGACGAGGGATTGCGCCCGCGCCCCGTGTTGTCCTCAGACTTTCGGGCCAGGGTCAGCCGGCCCGCGGGCTGGGTTTTGGTGATGGCGCTCGTGGTGGCGCTGGCTTATCCGTTTGTAGATCGGCAACTTGGGTGGTATTACCAACCGGTGGTCAATCATGTTTTAATTTTGGGGATGATGGCGCTGGGGTTGAACATTTTGGTGGGCAGCGCCGGGTTGCTGGATTTGGGTTTTGCGGTGAGTTTTGCCATTGGCGGGTATGCCGCCGCCATCCTGACCGACCCGTATGGCGTGCTGGCCAAAGCAGTGGGGCTCACCGCTTTTCAGCCGTTTGATATTGTGATTGTTTTGGCGTTCGCGGCGGCCATCGCCGGGTTGTTTGGCGCATTAAACGGCGTGCTCACCCTGCGGCTCAAGGCCGATTATCTGGCGGTGGTCACTTTTTCGTTTGGGGCCATGACCACCCGCAGCCTGGTGAACGGCGGGAGCATCACCGGCGGGTCGGGTGGGCTTTCGGCGCTGCCGCCGCCGCATGTGCTGGGCATGGTCGTGCGCGACCCGTTCAATCAATATTTCATCGTTTTGGCCGCCATGATTCTGGTGGCGCTATTTGTGCATCGCATGCTCAATTCGCGGCTGGGCCGCGCATGGGTCGCCATTAGCGAGGACGAAACGGCGGCGGTGAGCCTGGGGATTGACACGGCCAAAACCCGCACCAGCGCGTTTGTCATCAGCTCTGGCGTGGCTGGGCTGGCGGGGGCATTGTTCGCCATCACGTTTGGCGTGGTTTACCCAGAGATGGGCGAATTTCTCATCACGGCGATGGGTCTCTCGATGGTGATACTGGGTGGCGCGGGCAACACCGCGGGCGTTATCATTGCCTCGCTGGCGGTGGCCGCCTACGACCGCGTGCTGGTGCCCGGCCTGAGCGATGTTTTGGAAAGCCTGCGAGCCAACGTTTTGGTGATTGGCAGCCTGTCATACAGCACGCGCCAGCTCAGCGCGCTCACATTTGGGCTGGCGTTGTATCTCACCGTTTTGTTTCGCTCGGCGCGGCGGAGATAGGCGCAAAAAGCCATCTTTCTTTTGCGAGAAATTTTTTTAATTGGGCGACAATTCCAGTTAGATAAAATGCAAAACGTGTTAAACCGCGCCTCTTCAAAGTTGCCTGCGTGGGCATATCCAATAATTGCCGGGGGTATTGTCTTTTGCGTGTATCTGCTCACGCTCTCGCGCTGGTATTCTGGCGATGACCTGCGCTGGATGCTGATGACGCGCGGCTGGGTGCAAGACAAATCTGCCTTGAGTGCGAACCGCGCGGCCTATTTGGCCGGGGTGGATCCCGCCACACGCTGGGCGCCGCAACCGCGCTATTTTTTAGAGCTGCCCACCGCCAGCTCAATTTACGCGCTGGGCGGCGCGGCGTGGTCAGATAACGCCGTTTTGCCCATGGAAACCGCGCGGGCGGTTGGCGGAGCCATCGGGGTTGTGTTCTTCTTTCTGGCGCTCTCCAAATTTTTGCCGCGCGGGTGGAGCCTTGCCCTGAGCATGGGTTTGGCTTTTTCATGCGCGTGGTGGTATTACAGCGTCCATCCAGATTACCCGATTTTTTCGTGCGCCTTCACCAGCATTTTGTTTTATCAACTCGCATCTCTTTTGTATTCCGGCGGGTCGGCGCCGCCAAACCGCGCGGCGCTGGCGATGGGCGTGGTCAGCGCGTTTGCCATGCTGTATTTGCTCACCGGCGCGCTCATGATCCCGGTGGTCATCCTCGCGCTGGGGTTGTGTTTTTCGCGCGGGCAGGCGTGGCGCGCCGTGCTGGCGTATCTGGCCGGTTTGGGCGCAACGCTGGCGGTTGTGTGCATCGCCATTTGGGTGATGGATGTGGGCGCGCCGCCGGTTTGGGCTGCCCTGTTCAACAACGCGAGATACGCCGGCAACCCCTCGCTGGGGGTAAGCCCGCTGGATATTCCAAAAGCAGTTTATGGCTTTTCGCGGGCGCTGCTCACCTACCCGCCGCTCAATCATGCCGACCCGAGCGATTATTGGCCGCAGGCTGGCCTGCCAGAGCGAATTGCGTTTGTCGCGTGGCAAGGTTTTGCCATTCTGATCGCCATCGCCCCATTTTTTATTTTGGCACGGCTGCGCCACAAACTGGGCCAGCACAAAAAAACAGCCCTCGTTTTGCTGGTCTGGTTCGCCATTCAAGTGGCCTTTCAAATTTATTGGGAGCCAACCTACATCAAATGGTGGGGCAGCGCATTGCTGTGCTGGTGGGGGCTGATGGCTCTCCTGGTCGCCATGACGCCCGCGGCGCAGGCACGGGGCCGGGCAGCGCGGGTTGCCATCTGCGCGGTCATTATTTTTGTGGCAGGCGCAAATCTGTTTGGGGAATTTCTGCCCAACGCAAAACCAGCAGAAACCCGCATGACGGCTCTTTCATCTGCGTTGGGGGCGGCCAGCGGCCCAAATGATTTGTTCATCACCTCGCAAGATGTTCTGTTTGATTTTCACCTGCTCTATTTTGCCCAGCGGCGAGCCATTGCCTATGCCCCACCCGCCCCCGCCAGCGAGTTTGTGGTTTCTTTGGCCCGCGAAACGCTAAAACAAAAAGGCAAAATTTATTTATGCAACTTTGACGCGCAAAGCCTTGCCATATTTCAGAAAAGCGCCTTCTTTTCTTCTGCGCGCCCGCAACGGGTCATGCAAAACCTGCTTCCACCCGATTTTGCGGTTTACGAGCTTTCTGGTCTGGTTGAATAACGCCAGTTTTGAGCACAAAATAAAAGAAGTCGGGCTGCTCAATGGCCGCAGCCCGACTTCTTCACACTCTCGGTTGTGATGCGCACAACGCGCCGCGCTAGCTGCCCGCGCTAACCCGCGCCACCTTTTTGCGTTTTGTAAAACGGCTGATCAACTTCTCGGCCAGAACGATCACCACCGTCATGACCGCGAACATCCCCAGGTTTTTGGCAATGCTCAGCAGGCTCTGGGTGTTAAACGCCCCGCCGCCCGCATGATCGCCACCGCCAGCTGGCATGGTGGGCCGACTCTGCATCGTCGAGCTTATTCCGTTCGTCCCGGTGATGGCGCCAGTTGCGCCCATGTTTGGCGGCCCACCAGATGGCCCGCCCGTGCTGATGGCGCTCTGAACGACCGAGGTTTTCTCCAGTTCATAAACCGCCGCGCCGGTAATGCCCGTGGCTACCAGAATGACCAGCAACACGACGATGGTTTTAACAATCTTGTTCATCTTAATTTTCATCCTTAATGTTTTTAAAAGTTCTTGAGCTTTAATGCTTATTGCTTTTTGGCGGGTGGTTTTGACCCGGCTGGAGGAGGCGCGGCGGCACGCGGCGCGGGCGATGGCGCAGATTGCGCGACTGCTTGCGTCGCCAGCTTGTTCCGCTTAAACAAACGGCCAATGGGCGAGAAGACATATTTCTTGAGGGAGGTCCAAATCCAATCCCAGTGCATGGCAAAGTGCAGCCCCAGAATAATGATGACGCCATCGGCGGAGATGGTGTGCAGGCGCTTCCAGGTCATGTCGTTACCCATCTGAACCCCCAAAAATGGCATCACCTCGCGCGAGATCAGAATCCCGCTCAACATCACAACGATGAAGCAGACAAATAACAAAACATTGAGGACGTAGTTTGCCCTGGATTTTTGGAAGAATTGCTTGAAAAAGCGGGTTGTGACCTGCAAAACCCACTGCCAGTGCGAGGCCAAATGGATGACGATGCCGAGAAACAGCGCGATGCTCAGCCATTCATGGATGGCGACCTGAGTGAGCTTTTCCTCATAGGCCACCAGAAACGCGGCCATGATGAGAAAGTCTATGATTAGATTTGTTTTTGTTGACATTGAAAATACATCTCCATGCGTTTGCGGGACACAATTAGGTTGGTTTTGTTGGAAAAGGTTGATGTCAGAGCGACCTGTCCCGGATCGCTCTGACATCTTTCAAAAGGAGGAGAAGAAACCGCTTGCATTTCTGCCGTTCATGCTAAAAGCGAATGGTTGAAAAAGAAATCAACCTGAGCGACAATTCTTCCAACCGATTCCCAACCCGCGCGGAATAAGCTGAAGCGGATAAAAATAACGACATGCGAATCTTAATCATTGAAGACGACGAAAAACTGGCAAAGCTGATGGGGCGAGTGCTTGAAAAAGAGCATCACGCAATTGAGATGGCGCACGATGGCGATATTGGGCTGGAATTTGCCCTGCAAGGCGCATACGACGCCGCCATTGTGGACTGGATGCTGCCGCGCCGCGATGGCCCCTCAATTGTGCGGGCGATGCGCGCCGCAAAGATACGCATCCCCGTGTTGATGCTGACCGCCCGCACCCAGGTGGAAGACCGCGTGACCGGGCTGGACAGCGGCGCGGATGACTATTTGGTCAAGCCGTTCTCGTTTGATGAACTTTTGGCGCGGGTGCGGGCCATGGGCCGCCGCACCGCCGCCGATGCCGTTGGCGACGAGCTGCGCTGCGGCGAGATCGTGATGGACTTGCGCGCTCACGCCGCGCGGCGCGGATTGCGCTCGCTGGAGTTAACCGCCACCGAATGGTCGCTGCTGGAATATCTGATGCGGCACCGCGGGCAGGCCCTCTCGCGCCAGCAAATTTTGGATTCCGTGTGGTCATACGAGCGCGATGTGCAGCCCAAGATGGTGGACATTTACGTGTCTTACCTTCGCCGCGCCATCAACGCCGATGGCGAAATTGACCCCATTGAAGCCGTGCGCGGCATTGGCTACAAGTTTGAGATATGAAGTCAGAATTCAGAAGTCAGAAAAGAATTTGTGATTCGTAATTAAAAATATGCGTGCCGCACTAAACCGCCTCCGCCTGCGTTTGATGGCTCTCACCATCGTTGTGGGGCTTGCCTTTGTCATTTTGTTGGGCGGGGTAACCTATCTTCTGGTAGAGGGATACCTGGAATCCAATGTTGATTTGGCCTTGCGCTCGCGCATGGCATTGGAGTTCTTTACGCTGCGGGCGACTGTGCCAGCCGAGTTGTCCAACGCCAGCGCGCAAATGCCATCGCCCCGCCCGCGCCGCAACAACAACACAACCAGCAATGGCGCTTCTGTTGATGATGACCACCACGACGACCAGCCACCCATCATGCCGCAAGGGCCATCTCAGCCAGAGGGCGATTTGGCGGCGGTGAACGTGTTGTTTTTGGATGCGTCTGGTCTGCCGCTGTTTAGCCGCACCAACATCACTAGCAGCGCCATGCTCGTGAACATGGCCTCACTCAACGCCGCATCGGCCAATGGCAACGACCTGCGCACCATCACGGCAGATGGCGAACGCACCCGCATTCTCACCTACCGCGTGGACTCGCCAAACTTTACCGCGCCGGTCATCGTGCAGGTCAGCCGTTCGCTGGCCAATCAGGATGGAATTTTGAAGGGCCTTTTGCTGGCTTTGGGCGCGATGGCCGCGCTGGCTGCGGCAGTTTTGGGCGCTGGGAGCTGGTGGCTGTCCGGGCGCTCCATCCAACCCGCCCAGCAGGCTTGGGAACAGCAACAACGATTTGTGGCCAACGCCAGCCACGAACTGCGCACGCCGCTCACCCTCATCCGCGCCAGCGCCGATGTAATGCAGCGCAATTTGGACGACATTGAACAGCGCGAGGGCGAATTTGTGCAAGACCAGCGCGATTTGCTGAACGATGTGATGGGCGAGGTGGATCACACCACCCGGCTGGTGGAAGATTTGTTGCTGCTTTCGCGGCTGGATGCCCACCAACTCAAACTGGTGCGCGAGGAGGTGGACGCGCCCGCCATGCTGAGCGATGTGCAACGCCAAGTGCAGCGCATCGCCGATGACCGCAAAATTTCGGTCAAGGTGGGCGCGGCGGCGGGGGCCGTTTTTGCGGATGTGACCCGCCTGCGCCAAATTTTGCTCATTTTGATGGATAACGCGTTGCGCCACACCAAACCCGGCGGCAGCGTCACGCTGGAAGCCGCAGAACGCGGCGCAATGACCGAGATTTCAGTGAGTGACACCGGCGAGGGCATCGCGCCCGATGATTTGTTGCGCGTGTTCGAGCGCTTTTATCAAGCCGACACCTCTCACACCACCAAAGGCAGCGCCGGGCTGGGGTTGTCCATCGCCCGCGGACTGGTAGAGGCGCACGGCGGGCGCATCGGGATCGAGAGCGCCATCGGCCAGGGCACACGGGTGAATGTGATTTTGCCAGCAAGCGCGTGAAACTTGACCGGAGACAGGAGACGGAAGACGGAAGACGGTTACGAAACACCATCTTCCGTCTCCCGTCTCCCGTCTTTTTGCCTCGTGCTAACATGCCGCGCTATGCGATTCACCTCAACCTTTCCTGTGCGCTCGTATGAAGTTGGCGCGGATAATTTGCTCCATCACGGCCACATCGCCCGGTTTGTGCTGCACGCGGGCGACCTTGTGACCACCGCCCTCGGCATGGATAGCGCGTGGATGGAAGCGCACGATTCGTTTTTTGTGGTGCGCGGGTTGCAACTGGAATTTGAGAGCGGCGCCAAAGAAGGCGAAATGCTGCAACTGGTCACCTGGCTAAGCGAGGCCAAGCGCGTGCGCGGCTACCGCCAGGTCAAGTTCACCAGCGCGGAAGATGGCCGCGCCATCGCCAACGCGCAACTGGACTGGGTGTATGTCTCTCGCGCCACGCTGGCGCCCGCGCGTATGCCCGCCGACATGCTGGAGCGCCTGGCGCTGGAGGACGAACGCGCCTGCGCTCATGCGTGGCAGGCTGGGGTGGAAGTTGGCCCGGCGTTTGAGTTTTTGTGCGCAGCGCAGCACCGCGATCTTGACCAGTTGCGGCATGTGAACACCGCCGTGTATGTGGAATGGTTTGAGCAGGCCTTTTGCGAGGCCGAGCGAACCACGCCGGCCCAAATTCGCGGGCACAAGCTGGAGTTTTTGCGCCAAACCCTGCTGGGCGAGCCGATGCGCATTGTGAGCCAGCGCACCGCCACCGGCGTGTGGCGGCAAGAACTGCGCCACGCTCACACCGGTGAGGTTCATGTGCGGGATGAGTTGTGGGTGTAA
>DAORUN010000136.1:0-8015 GCA_035433205.1 Thermoflexales bacterium
GTTTGTTTCGCCCACCAGCGGATTCACCGAGCGAACTTCCTCGTTGCCGGGCTGCGCCAGCGTCCAATCCAAAATCGCCTCGGCGGCGCGGGGCACGCATAAGGTGTTGGTCAGCAGGATGGGTGTCTCGATCTCGCCCAACTCATCCACCTGCGTAAAACCCATCAGCTTGCCAAAGCCGTTTGCCACCGCAATGCCCGCCGGAACTTTGTCTTGGAACAAGTTGCCGGGGTGGGGCAGGATGGCCGTCGCGCCGGTGCGAATGTCAGCGCCTTCAATCAGCGTGAAGTGCCCCACGCGCACACCGGGCACATCGGTGATGGCGTTGAGCGGGCCGGGCGGGTAGATGCCGGGGGCGCATAAGCGCGGATACAATGGATTCACAAGTTTTGATTGTATGCAAGAGAACAAAACCCGCCTCACTTTTGTGGGTCATGCCACTGTCTTGATTGAGTTGGACGGAACGCGGGTGCTGACCGACCCGTTGCTGCGCGACCGGGCGCTGCATTTGCGGCGGCGCGGGGCGGCCATCAACTCAGATTGGCACACCAACATAGACGCGGCGTTGATCTCGCACACGCACATTGACCATTTTGATTTTGCATCGTTGCGCAAGCTGGATAAAAACACGCCGGTGATTGCGCCGCTGGGCGCGGGCGATGACATTCGCAGGCTGGGTTTTGCGCATGTGCGCGAGGTGAGCGCGGGCGAGAGCGTGCGCGTGGGCGCGGTGCGCCTCACGGCCACCCGCGCAGCGCACATCCCCACGCCGCGCGTGAACGCGCCGCCCATTGAATGCCTTGGTTTTGTGGTGGAAGGATCGCGCAGGGTGTATTTTGCAGGCGACACCGATTTGTTTGACGAGATGCGCGACCTGCGCGGGCAAATTGACGCCGCGTTATTGCCCATTTGGGGATGGGGGCCGCGGCTGGGGCGGGGCCACCTCAACCCGCGCACGGCGGCGCAGGCCGCGGAAATCATCAGCCCGCGTGTGGCCGTGCCCATTCACTGGGGCACGCTGCACCCGGTGGGCATTGGCTGGATGCAGCCCGCCTATTTGCGCGAGCCGGGGATGCAATTTAAGCGCGAGACCGCCCGCCTGGCCCCGCTTGTGGATGTGCGCGTGCTGGAAGTGGGCGAAAGCACTGTCATTTAAGAAGGTGTTTGATGTCTTCTCGCGCTCAAAATCGGGAATAAATCTGCGGCGTTTTGAGTTTTGCCCACTTGCATATCTGCCGGGTGCAAAATGAACGCATCGGTTTGCTGGCCGCCCATGCCGCCATGGCTGCCCACCATTTCTTCAAATGAAGCCACT
This sequence comes from Thermoflexales bacterium, assembly GCA_035433205.1. Taxonomy (GTDB): domain Bacteria; phylum Chloroflexota; class Anaerolineae; order J036; family Brachytrichaceae; genus DAORUN01. The sequence goes on from DAORUN010000136.1 coordinate 1,316, forward strand.
TGCTCATTTTCGTAGATGGCGCTGTTAATGATGAGGTCGCCAGCGCTGGGGAACTGCGCCACGCGCAACACCTGCGCCGCGCGCACGGTCACATCGCCAAAAGCGGCCAACGGGTCTGCGCCGGTGACCAGCCCGGTTTGCAAATCGCGGGCGCCGTTTGCGCCAATGGCAAGGGGATGTTTGTCCTCATCCAGCACAACCACGAAGCCAATGTCTTTGTGCTTCACAAGCGCATCCACCAGACCGGGGTGCAACGCGTTGATTTGCGGGAGCGAGAGTTTGCCCCCGCTGCGGCTGAAATACACGTTTGCAAAGTTGCCGCTGGCGCACACGGTGATGGCCGGGTCGGTGGGCAAGTCTGCTTGTTTTGGCGTGGGCAGGGTGCGGCGAAGATACTCTTGCGCGTTCTCCAGCGCCTTGCCGCTCGCGCGGCCAAGCCGGCTCAGCTCGCGCATTTGGCGCAGCTCGGAGGCGGCGAGCTGGGTGTAGCCGGTGGCTTCCAGGGCGGTGCGTTCCTCAATCACGCGGCTGCCGGGTTTTGCCAATTCCTCAATCAGTTTGCCCAGCGTTTTGCCCGCGCGTTGCGAAAAAGTTGCTCCAACCGATTGGCCGTGATCGGAGAGTAGAAATAGATCGTATGGGCGCGGGGCTTTGGTTTCAATCAGTGTTTTGACGCGCTTGATGCGGCGGTCGTATCCGCGCAGGGTGCGCAGGGCGTCATCGGTGTCTGGCCCGGCGTAATGCGCCACTTCGTCGTAGCCTACAAAGGTGGTGTAAATCGCGGGGGTGCCGCGAACCACATCCAACCCCACCAGATACATAGACAGGTCGCGTAAAAAAATGTTGGTGAGGGCGCGCATCAACGGGTAGCCCTTGTGCAGGCGGCTTACGCGCGGCTGCACGTTGAGCAGGGTCTGGCGCAGGCCTTGAAATAACTCTACGAACACATCTGCGATAGACAGGCCAACCGCGCGGGCAAAAATGTTTGGGTTGAGATACAGCCAATACAAATGGTTGTTGTTTATCTCTTTAATATCGGTCATGTGCCCGCGAATTTTGCTCATGGTGAAGAAGACGTCTTTGGCCTCGCCAGAGACAAGGTTGTTCACGCTGGAGCCGCTTCTTAACAGGCCATCGCCCACAGACAGGCGCCGGTCCAGGGCAGCCGCATCACCAAAATTATTAGACACCCACATTTTGCCTTTCTCGCGGTCAAACCAGCGGAAGGCGGGGATGTCATCGTTGTTGCCATACAAAATACCGGCCTGGCACGCCGAAGTCTGCGAAGGCAAGCCGCAATCAAACGGGCTGAGGATGTGCTCGCCGGAGTCCAGCATTTTTTTGACCGTTGGCATGTGACCCAGTTCGATGGCGCGTTTCATGCGCTCGTAGCTCAGGCCGTCAATTTCCAGCATCACCAGCCCGCGCTGGTCAAAACTCACCTTTGTCTCCGATTTGCCGTGGTTGAACTTGTCCATCAAGTCAATGAAGAAGGAATCATCGTCATCAATGCCCAGCAGGCGGATGAAAATTGTGTTGACCAGCGCCAGCGCCAGCACGCCCACCAGCGCCGGGCCAATGCCGCTCACGGTGAAGTCTGGCAGCAGCCAGGCGGTAAGCCCCAACATGAGGGCGTTGATGAGAAGCGAAGCCAGCCCCAGCGTCATGATGCTGAATGGCAGGGTGAGCCTCGTGATTAGCGGGCGGATGGAAAAGTTGACCGCGCCCAGCAGCAGGGCGGCTTTAATCGCGGCGGCAATTTGTTGTTCCCCGTTCGCGCTGCTAAACGCAACACCCGGCACCGCCGCGGCCATCACCAGCAGGTTGATGGCTTGGAGCGCCCAGAAGATAAAAAAGCGCCAGGCAAGATGCAGAATACGGCTCACGGTCAAAGTATGACGTGCAGATATGCAAGATGCGCCTTAATTAGACGGAGCTAAGCCCGTTTTGCAAGTTACGTATTACACGCTACGCGTTACATCATAGCGCAATATTGCCCAACTTGTAATTCGTTATTTGGAATTACTCGGTGCATCCCGATGCGACCAGCTTGCCCGACACATCTTTGGCTTTGAGCTTGCCGCCCTCGGTCACAAAGGTGTAGGCGTAATCGCGGGTTTCGCAGCCGGTTTGGCCGCTGGCGGTATTGGTGTATTTCCAGTATTCGCGGGTGTTCACCACTGCGCCATCTGCGGTTTCGGCAGAGGCCGCTGGGCCTTGCAGATATTTTACCGAGGCGGTTACCGCGCCTGCGGACACTGGTTTGCCCAGTTGCATCACGCGCGGGAGGGTGGTGTCTTTGAAGGCTACCGGTTCTTTTGCGCCTTCGGCTGTCCAAAATTCGGTCAGCGCGTCGGCGGTTACTTTGCCTTCGTAATACGCAATGAGCTGCTGGTTGAGGTCTAGCACGCGCTGGGCCGCGGGAGATGCCGCCGAAGGTTGCGCAGGCGCTTGCGTGGGCGCAGGCGCGGTGACGGCGCCAGTGGCAACCACAACCGGCGCGGCGGTCGCAAGCGGGGTGGGGCTGAGCAATGGCGCGGGCGTGACCGGCGGGAGGGTGGGCAAACCGCCAGAGGACCCGCTTAGGCCGGAGCCTGCGCCGCCCAACAGACCGAGCAGGCCATCACCCAGCAACATGCACACCAAAAGCGCTAGCCCAATGGCGGCGATGAGGGTGATGATTTTGCGCAGATCGCGCTTTGGCGCGGGCGCGGGCACAGTTTCTGCGGCGGCGCTTGCCTCAACGTGCGGGGTGGCAACGGCAGATGCGCCATCGGGCGGATTGTTGACGAGCAACCCCGGCAACTGCGATTCGGCGTAGGCTTCTGGGCGCAGGTCGCGCACGCGGGCGATGAGGGTGTATAGCTTGTTGTTAGACTGGGTGGTCATCAACATGGCGCGGGTTTTGCCAAAGGCGCCCTCGCCGGGCAGGGTGGCGTAATTTAAGCCCACGTCCGCGCACAAATTCGTCAGCTCTTCTTCGTTGAACTGGCTGAGCAGCAGCTCGCGCAGGGATGTGTTGATTTGTTCATTCATGGCTATTTAATTTCCCCTCAGAATACCGCATTAAGGGCAGATGCGAGAAAGTATGAGACCGCTAAATTTTTTGACGCTCAGCGAGCCATCGGGTTGTCTGATCAGCGTATAAACGAACTCGCGCTGCTGGCAGCCAGATAACGCGTTTGAGCCGGCGGCGTACTCCCATTGCTCTTTTGATTTCACCACAATTTCGTCGTCTGATGAAGCGAAGACGGGCGTTTGCAAAGATTTGACCGTGAGGCGCATGGAAATAATTTTCCCCGACCCAATGGCAGGCACAAGGCTCTTGTTGAAATCGTCGTAATCGGCTTTGGCTTGCGCGGCCCAGCCGCCAATATTTTCATTGTTCAACACCCCCGCCAGCACATCGCTTTGCAGTTTGCTTATTTTGGCGATGGCATCCGTGGCGTTCTCGGATTCTGCCGAGAAGATGGGCGGTAACTTTAGCGCTATCGCCTCGTTTAATTTTGGCACGGTGATGACGATGGGCGGGCCGGTGTGAGTTCCTTGTTGTTCCAGATCTTTATCGCTGGTGAGGTTTTGGGGGGCAACCGTGATGAGAATCTTGCCGGGTGAAGCCGGGGCTGTTGCCGCGGCCTGGGCGATGGCTGGCTCCGCGCTCGGTTGAGCGTCGCTGGGTCGAAAGGTGTTGAAGACAGTCAGCAGACCCATCACCGCAAAAAGGATGACGGCAAACGAAACCGACCCGCGGATGACATTTTTGCGTGTTTGGGCGCGTTTGTTTATGCGGCTGGTTGTGTCTGCGATGCGCGTGACAAGGCGTTGGTGCACCACCATTTTGGCCAGGCCAGACACCAGGTAGGCTTCTGGGCGCAGGTCGTGGATGCGGGCCATGAGCTGGTCAAGCTTGTTGCGGTCACGGAGGATGGCGATCATGGCGCGGGTTTTTGCCAACGGGCCAACGCCGGGCAGGTCGCCGTAATCAATGTCAAAATCGCGGCATAGACCTACCAGTTCGGCTTCCGAAAAGTAAGCCAAAAGTACCTCGCGCAGAGTTGCGATGACAGAATCGCCCATCGTGATTTTGTTATTGTATCACGTTTTTGCGAAAGTGGGGATAACTTTGTGGAAAACTGGCAAAAATAATACCAAAGTTGTGGATAAACGGTGGATGGAGCGTGGAGAGTGGAAAAATACCAAGCGCTAAGCCCGGAGAGCGTCCTTTGGGGGCTTAGCGCTTTCTGCTTAATTCGGCACGTTCTGGTAAACCATCTCGCGGATGCTCATCACATCGCGCCGAAGCTGGTCTTCGGTCTCAAGGCGATCCTTCACCCGATCCACCCCGTGAATGACGGTGGTGTGGTCGCGCCCGCCCAGCAGCGCGCCAATTTCTGGCAGCGAGGAGTCTGTTTCTTGCCGGACGAGATACATGGCAATTTGGCGCGGCTGCACCAGTTCTTTGCTGCGCGAGGGCGAGACAATCTCGGAGACCGAGACGTTGAAATACTTGGCGACCGTCTCCACCACCTGCGAGGGTGTGATGTGAGCGCGTTTGCCCACCAGGTTAATCAGCGTATCGCGGGCAAACTGCACCGAAACCTGCCGCCCGGTGATGTCTGCCGTGGCCAAAAGCTGGTTCAACGCGCCTTCCAGTTCGCGCACGTTGCTTTGAATTTGGCGCGCCACAAACTCAATCACTTCCATTGGGATGTTGGCGTTTTTCTGCTGGGCTTTGGCCTGCAAAATTGCCATGCGCGTCTCGTAATCTGGCGGGGCAATATCGGCCATCAGGCCCCACTCAAACCGGCTGCGCAGGCGCTCTTCCAGCGTAATCATAGACTTGGGTGGGCGGTCGCTGGTGAGCACAATTTGCCTGTTTGCGCTGTGCAAATGGTTAAACGTGTGAAAGAACTCTTCCTGGGTGGTCTCTTTCCCGGCCACAAACTGAACATCATCCATCAAAAGCATGTCCACACCGCGATATTTTTCGCGGAAGGAGTCCTGGCTTTGGCTGCGAATGGCGCTGATCAGCTCGTTCACAAACGTTTCGGAGGTGACATAGCGGCACACCATGTTGCGCTCGCGGGCGTGGTTGCCGATGGCGTGCAGAAGGTGGGTTTTGCCCAGCCCGGAGCCGCCATACAAAAATAGCGGGTTATATCGGTCGGCGGGGTTCTCGGCCACAGACATGGCCGCGGCGTGGGCCATGCGGTTGCCGCTGCCCACCACAAAACTCTCAAACGTGTAGCGCAAAATCAAGCCATCGCTGGTGCTGGGGATGGCAGCCGGGGCGGGGCGGGGCGTGTGGGCAGATGGCGCTGGCGCGCGCAACTCGGTTGCGGGCGGGTTGGCCGAAAGCTGCGATTGCACCACGACTTTCAGACTCACCGAACGGCCCATCCGCTCGCTCAACATCGTCTTTAGCTGCGAAGCCATCCGATTTTCAATCCAGTCTTTGGCGTAGGCATTTGCCACGCTCACCACAAACTGGCCGTCTTCATACGTCACCAGCCGTGCGCCTTTCAAAAAGGTCAGGAAATTGCCGCGTCCAACGCTCAGCTCAATTTCTCCGATGGCTGAACGCCAGGCTTCTTCGTGTTTCATTTCTTGGTTATCCGCATCCATGATTCTCTGCGCCATTGAAAGGCGTTGCTATTATCCAACATCGCTTGCCGAGGGCATCAACTTTGCAGAGTGACGCGCATTCAAACCGCGCGTAGAAGATTCTAGTAAATAGAAAAACAATTACAAGGGAATGCAAATTGAAAACCTTAAATTAACGAGATAAATTTAAGATTTGTTATGCGATGAAATTTTTCGCGCAAGATTCATCCACACCCCGCGTGTTGATACATGCGCAACTATTCACACCTCATCCACAATCTTATCCACAATGGGAATTCAGAATTCGGAATTCAGAAAGATGTGTGCGATATTAAACTTTGCACTTTGCACTTTGCACTTTGCACTTTGCACTTTGCACTTTGCACTTTTCTGAATTCCGCATTCCGAATTCTGAATTCAGTTACACTTCATCACATGCGATTCCGAGTGCACAAACTTATACACGCGCCGGTGGGCACGCATCAGGAAGAAAGCCTTGAGCGCGAGGCCACCTGGTTTGATGACACCCTGCGCGTGGATTACATTGAAGGCGACTTTACCTTTACCAGAGCGCAAATTGGCATTTTGGTGGAAGGCGAGTTTGACACGCAAACATCCGTGCAATGCGTTCGCTCGCTGGATATGTTTGATTTGCCTCTGCATGTTCAGCTTGAAGATGTGCTGTTTCGGCTGCCCGGCCAGCCGCCCATTGATGAGGATGACGAAACGCCGCAGGTGGATGAGGCCGGCTGGATTGACCTGACCGAGACCCTGCGCGAGCACATCCTGCTGGCGATACCCATCAACCCCATTAGCCCGCAATTTCAAAGCGATGACGCGCTGAGCAAGCTGGTGGATGATGAAAACGCCGACTGGCTGAGCGTGAAGAAGGGCGAAGAGTGAATTGAGAAAAGTGAAAAATAAGACATGCAAAATCAGCCTGCGCCGCAAATCTCTTATTTCTGGACTTGCGCAAAGCTGAATTAAAAAATGATGATATGTCATGCTGAGCGGAGCGAAGCATTTCTGGTTAACTCATTTTGGACTTACGCAAAAACTCCCTTTAACGCGGGGAATGGCGCGGTAGGGGCGAGGC
>DAORUN010000137.1:0-7718 GCA_035433205.1 Thermoflexales bacterium
CGGCGGGCATGGCCTGCCGCTTTTATGATGGTGATGATTTTCATCCGCCGGAAAACGTGGCAAAAATGGCGGCGGGCGCGCCGCTTAACGACAATGACCGCGCGGGCTGGCTGGCCGCGCTGGCAGGCCTCATCCGCGCGGGTATTGAAAAAGATGAGTGCGGCGTCATCGCTTGTTCTGCGCTAAAAGAAAAATACCGCGCTGCGCTGCGGGTTGACGCGGAGCGGGTGCGGTTTGTGTATTTGCGCGGGAGCTACGATGTGATTCTGGGGCGGATGCAAAGCCGCAAAGAGCATTACATGAAGCCGGGCATGCTGACCAGCCAGTTTGAAGCGCTGGAGGAGCCGCAAGACGCTCTGGTGGAGGATATCACTCTTGCGCCGGATGTGATTGCGCGCGACATCATAGACAAGCTGGCGAGCAACTTTGGCCGTGGCGCGGTGTTGAGAAGAAATTAAGAAACCAGAAAATAAAATCACTTGAGTTGGTTTCTTGTTTCTTCTTTCTTTATACTAGGTGTGATGTTTCAACAAGAGTTACCTATCATCGCTGCATTTTTGGTTTTTGTGACGGTTTTGCTCATCATAGACCTCGGCTTGTTTAACAAAAAGGCCCACGCCATCACGGTGAAAGAAGCCGCGTTGATGAGTGTGTTTTGGATTGGCATCGCGCTGGCGTTTAACGTGTTTGTGTATGTTACGCGCGGGCCAAAGGCGGGCACGGAATACTTCACGGGATGGCTGCTGGAAAAAAGCTTGAGCGTGGATAACCTGTTTGTGTTTTTGGTGCTGTTTGGCTTTTTTGGCGTGGAGGGCAAATATCAGCGGCGCGTGCTGAGCTGGGGCATTATTGGCGCGCTGGTGATGCGCGGCATCATGATTTTTCTTGGCACGGCGCTGATCGCGCAGTTCAACTGGATCATCTACATCTTTGGCGTGTTTTTGGTTTACACCGGCTGGAAAATTATGCGCGAAAAAGAGGAGGATGAGGAAGGCCCGGACATTGAGAAAAATCCGGCGGTGCGGCTGGTGCGCAAATTTATCCCCATGTCGCCAGATTACGATGGGGAACATTTCTTTACAAAAATAAATGGCAAAAAGCTGGCAACCCCGCTGCTGCTGGTGCTGGTTGTGATTGAAACCACCGATCTGGCGTTTGCGGTGGATTCCATCCCCGCGGTGATGGCCGTGACGCAAGACCCGTTCATCGTGTTCACCTCTAACATCATGGCGATTTTGGGTTTGCGCGCGCTTTACTTTTTGCTGGCCAGCGTGCTGGATAAGTTTCTCTATCTCAAGCCGGCGCTGGGCATTATTTTGATTTTTGTGGGCTTGAAAATGTTGCTGGAAGAGAAAGTGCTGGATCCGTTGCTGCACATCACGCGCGACCAAATGTCTGAATTCACGATGATTTTTGTGGTGGTTGTGCTGGGCATCGCCGCCATCGCGTCATTCATCCATTACAAGCGCAACCCTGCGCCAGAGGATACGAAAAACAAAGATTGAGGGCGGGGTGTATTGCGCGCGCCGCCTCGCTGTAAAATGGCGCAATTCTTAAAAGCACGGAGCAAGATGAACATCAAAATTGAACCCCTTTCGCCAGAGCAAACCAAACCGGTCACGCACCCCACCTCGTTTGCAAAAGAGTTTTCCAACCGCATGTTCATTCAAGAGTACACCACGGGAACGGGCTGGCGCGATGCCACGATCAAGGCGTATTCGCCAATTACCCTGGACCCATCCACCGCGGTGTTTCATTATGCTCAGGAAATTTTTGAAGGGACGAAGGCGTATCGGCGCCCGGACGGCCACATCAACCTGTTTAGGCCCTGGGAAAACGCCGCGCGATTTAACCGCAGCGCCGAGCGCATGGGCATGGCCCAGGTTGACCCGGAAGCGCACGTGGAGGCGATGGCCGAACTGGTGCGCCTTGAGCACGAGTGGGTGCCCAGCGCCGAGGGCACTTCGCTTTACATTCGCCCAACGATGATTGCCAGCGAGGCCGGGCTGGGCGTGCACGCCAGCGGCAAATATTTACATTTCATCATTGTCAGCCCCAGCGGGGCGTATTTTGCCAGCGGGTTTAAGCCGGTGAGCGTGTGGGTGGAGCAGGAGTATGTTCGCGCGGTGCGCGGCGGCACGGGTTTTGCCAAGTGCGGCGGGAATTACGCCGCCAGTTTATTCGTCTCTGAGAAAGCGGCCAAGGCGGGCTACCAGCAAGTGCTTTGGCTGGATGCGATTGAGCACCGGTATGTGGAAGAAGTGGGCGCGATGAACATTGGGTTTGTGTATAACGGCAAGCACATCAAAACGCCCGCGCTGTCTGGCACAATTTTGCCGGGCATTACGCGAGATAGCATTCTTAAACTTGGGCCAGACCTGGGCTACAAAACCACCGAAGACAAGCTGGACATCAACGAAGTCATGGCGTCCATCGCCAGCGGAGAAATCACCGAGGTGTTTGGCATTGGCACGGCGGCGGTGATTGCGCCGGTGGGCAAGCTGGGTTTTAACGGGAAGGAATATCTGGTGAACAACAACCAGCCCGGCCCAGTGGCGCAACATCTTTACAAGGCTTTGACGGATATTCAATATGGCCGCGTCGCGGATCCATACGGATGGACATACAAAATTGAAGCGAAGTAGAGAATTCTGAATTCTGAATGCAAAATGCAGAAAAGGCCTCAAAATCCTTTTCTGCATTTTTTTTGTTTTAACAGCGTTTGTCCTGGGTATATTCAGACCTTATTTGACATATCCCTCTTTTGGAATAGACTGCATGGCTTCTGGCCAGGCCACTGGCCTTTCGCACACGTTTTGCTAAGGAGGAAAAAATGTTTGTCTGGAATAAAGCTATTGGCGTAGCTGTTTCTGTTGGAATTTTGTTTTCATCTATGGCCGCGCCCGCAATTGCCGCGCAGTTCTCCCCAGAAAATAACGAGGTATTGGATACGACCTTTGCAGGCCCGGTTCCAATCAAACCAAATGCCCCGCTGCCGCCGGCTTGCCCGGTGATTGCCACCAATGTGAACACTGGGCTGACCTTTTGCTCCATCCAGGAGGCGAACGACGCGCCCACAACTTTGGATGGGCACACGATTAGCGTGACAGCGGGGACATACACCACGCAGACCAGCACCATCACAAAATCGCTCATGATTATTGGCGCAGGCAGCGGGGTAACACTGGATGGCAACAACGCCACGCGCGTGATGACGGCAACCGAGACAGCCATCACCCTGACGTTGCAAAACATTACCATGACGCATGGGAATGGCGCGGCGGGTCTGGCAGACACATATGGTGGCTGCTTATTTGTTGAGAGTCTGGGCGACCCCGCTGCGTATGTCACCTTGATTGGAGACGCTTTTATAAATTGCGCCGCATACACGGGAGGTGGAGCAAGTATCAAGAGCAGCACAACGGTTAGCAACAGCTTGTTTATGAGCAACACATCCACAAACTCTGTGGGCGGGCTGGCGGTTGACCGCAGCGGTGTAATCATTGCCAGCCAGTTTGTGGGCAACACGGTTGAACAAAATGGTTATGGCGGGTTGTATATTGATGGTGACGCGCAAATCAGCAACAGCCTGTTCAAAAATAATACGGCTGCGGGAGATGGCGGCGGAGCCGGCGTTGGCGGAAGCGCGATCATCAGCGGCAGCCAGTTTTTGAGCAATACGGCCAGCGGCTTTGGCGGGGGATTGCATGTCTATGCGAGCGCGGTGATCACCGCCAACCAGTTCATCAGCAATACATCTGCATATGGCGGCGGGGCGCTTATACTCCGCGACGCTTCCATCGCGGCCAGCCAGTTCACCAGCAATGAGGCCGCCCATACTGGCGGTGGAGCATATATTCAGGGTATCGCTTCCATCACAGGCAGCCAGTTCGGCGGCAATAAGGCTGTCTCTGGTGATGGCGGTGGGACAACCGTTATTGGCAGCGCTTCTATCGCCGACAGTCAATTCACCAGCAATACAACTGGCGCCTATGGCGGCGGGGCAGCCATTGGAGTCAACGCTTTCATCACGGCCAGCCAGTTCATCAGCAACACATCTGGCTATTCTAGCGGCGGGGCATATATTCGGAGAGATGCTTATATCACGGCCAGCCAATTTATCAGCAACATGACAGTTGGTGATGGCGGGGGTATTGGCAGCACTTTGGGCCAGATGTTCATCTTTAAAACGCAGTTTGTTGCCAATATATCAGCACGGGGCGGCGCTATTTCTCTGGGCACCGCAAACGGCGGGCAAATTTCAAATAATTTGTTTGCGCGGAATCTTGCCAAAGATGGCGCGGGTGATGCAATATACCTACGGGTGGGGATGTGCATTGCGATGGTAAATTGTCTGGAGACGCCTTTATCTAAACTAGACGTGCCCGGGTTGGATATTGCGTTTAACACCATTGCCAGCCCAACTTTGGCCGCAGGCTCGGCCATTTATTTGGATAGCGATGTTGATGCGCCAGTTGTGCGAGACACCATCATCGTGAACCACGCGGTGGGTATTAGCGTGACAACGGGCACCAACGCGCAAGAAGATTACAACTATTTTGATGGCAACACCGTCAACACGGTTGGCCCCATCACCAGCGGGGCCAATCACCCCAGCGGGGCGCAAGCCTTTGTCAACCCAGCGGGTGATGACTGGCGGCTGGCTGCGGGCAACCCGGCCATCAACACCGGCACAGATGCCGGAATCTACACCGACTATTTTGGCAATGTGCGGCCCAGTGGGAGTGGGTTTGATATTGGGTATCACGAGGCGGATGTTCCACCCACCCCAACGCCAACGAGCACGCCCACCGACACGCCGACGCCTACTAGCACGCCAACAACTACGCCAACAACTACGCCAACAACTACGCCAACTGCCACCGCCACACCAACGGCGACATCAACACCTACACCAACAGCCACACCAACGCCGGGATCGCCCACGGCCATTGAACTGGCCGGGTTTTACGCCACCACGACCTCGGCGGCAAAGTGCGGCAACGCAAATGGCGCGGAGTGCGTGAGCGTGTTTTGGCAGACCGCGCATGAGGCGAACACGGCGGGCTTTGTGCTGCTGCGCGGGGAGGCGGGCGCGGGCGCGGATGCGCGCGAGGTGAGCTGGTTCATCCAGAGCGAAGGGACAGGCGGCGCAAGTTACGCGTGGCAAGACACATCAACCCAGGCAGGCCACGCTTACGCCTACTGGCTGCGCGAGATTGCGCTGGATGGCTCAACGCGCGAATACGGCCCGGTTCTTGTTTTTGTGGATGGCGCGGTGAAATAAAACGAAATCTGAATGCTGAATGCTGAATGCTGAATGCAGAAAAGTTGCCCGGCGATTTCTTTCTGCATTCAGCATTTGTTTGACATATCCCTCTTTTGGAATAGACTGCATGGCTTCTGGCCAGGCCACTGGCCTTTCGCACACCTTTTTTGTTGAGGAGGAAGTATGTTTGTTTTGAACAAGGTTATTGGTATAGCTGTTTCTGTTGGAATTTTATTTTTGCCATTGGCCGCGCCTGCTGGGGCGGCGCAGTTTTCCCCGGAGAATAACGAAATATTGGATGGGGTCTTTGCTGGCCCGGTTCCACTCAAACCAAGCGCTCCACTGGCCTGCCCGGTGATTGCGACCAACGCGAACACCGCGCAGACGTTTTGCTCCATCCAGGAAGCGAACGACGCGCCCACGACTTTGGCGGGGCACACGATTAGCGTGATGGCGGGGACATACACCGACCAGATGAGCACCATCACAAAATCTTTGACGATAATTGGAAATGGCGCGGGGGTGACGCTGGATGGCGCGAACGCCACGCGCGTGATGACGGCGACCAGCGCAGCCATCACCCTGACCCTGCAAAACATTACCATGACCCATGGCAATGGCAATGGCTCTCTTTCGGATGGCGATGGCGGTTGCTTGCTTGTAAATGCTGCTAACGTAAATGTTGCATTAATCAACGTCACCTTCTCAAGTTGCGCAGCAGCAGGCACAGGTGGCGGGGCATCGATTAATGGCAGAGCTTCCATTACGGCTAGCCAGTTCATCAGCAACTCGGCATACGCTGGCGGTGGAGCATACGTTGGTGATGCAACCATCGTGGCCAGCCAGTTCATCAGCAACTCGGCGAAACAGCCTGGCGGCGGGGCATACATTGATGGCAGCGCTTTCATCACGGCCAGCCAGTTCATCAACAACTTGGCGAAAGGCGGTAGCGGCGGCGGGGCGGTTATTATTGGCAGCGCAACCATTACGGCCAGCCAGTTCATCGGCAACTCAGCGGGAAATAATGGCGGTGGGACAGCAATACTCGCCGTTGCAACCATCACGGCCAGTCAGTTTGTGGATAACATGGCTCAAGGTGGTGGCGGAGCATATTTGCCGTTTGGCAGAGGGTCGGTCGCCAATTCGTTGTTTGCGCGCAACACCGCAGCTAGCGCTATCGGAGACGCGATTTATAGTTGTTATTCTGCGGTTTCTTCGTGTGGCAGCTTGAATATTGCGTTCACCACCATCGCCAGCCCCACCCAGAGCGGTGGGGCGGCTGTGTTTGTGGGGTCAAGGCCCAGCGCTACGCTGAATATGACAAACACAATCATCGTCAACCACGCGGTGGGCATCAGCAACACGGGCGCCGTGAATGAGAACTTCAACTATTTTGATGGCAATGGCGCAAACATCGCTGGCAGCGGCACAACCACCAGCGGGGCAAATCACCCCAGCGGGGCGCAGGCCTCTGTCAACCCAGTGGGTGATGACTGGCGGCTGGCGGCGGGCAACCCGGCCATCAACACCGGCACAGATATTGGCATCTACACCGACTATTTTGGGGCTGTGCGCCCCAGCGGGAGCGGGTTTGACATTGGGTATCACGAGGCGGCCGTTGGCACGGTGATTGTGCGAAAGGTAGTGGTTGGAACGCCGCCCACCGCGCCGTGGGCGTTCAACATCCCCACCGGCACGGTCAACCTCCCGGCGGCGGGGGGTTCCATCACGCTGATGGGTCAAGTGACTGGGTCGTATTTCGTCACCGAGACGACCCAGAGCGGATTTGTGCCAACGGCCTCTTGCACAAATGGCGCCAGCGGCACAAATGGGGTCACATTTGATTTAGCGGCCAACGCAGTGATTACATGCACGTTCACCAACACGGCGTTTACGCCCACGCCAACGGCAACGTCTACGCCGACCAGCACGCCAACGGCCACACCCACCAATACGCCGACGCCAACGGCAACGTCTACGCCGACCAGCACGCCAACGGCCACACCCACCAACACGCCGACACCAACGGCAACGTCTGCGCTGACCAACACGCCAACGCAAACACCGACTTCAACTAGCACGCCGATAGAAACGCCGACATCTACATTGACCAGCACACCGACAGAAACGCCGACGCCCGGAGCGTCCACCGCGATTGAACTGGCCGGGTTCTACGCCGAGACGACATCGGCGGCGAAGTGCGACAACCCCAGCGGCGCGGAGTGCGTGAGCGTGTTCTGGCAGACCTTGCGCGAGGCGAACACGGCGGGGTTTGTGCTTTTGCGCGGCGACGCAGCCGACGGGCGCGTGGGCGCGCAAGAGGTGAGCGAGTTTATTCAGAGCGAGGGGGCGAGCGGCGCGAATTACGCGTGGCAAGACACATCAACCCAGGCGGGCCACGCTTACGCCTACTGGCTGCGCGAGATTGCGCTGGATGGCTCAACGCGCG
>DAORUN010000138.1:0-7637 GCA_035433205.1 Thermoflexales bacterium
TAAAGACACAAAATCAACATAATAGCGAATTTGATCCTCATTTTTCTAATTTGGGCCAGTTCACTAGGCAGAATTTGAGAAATTGCCTCTTGACTTAGAGTGAACTCCAAGTGCTACACTGTTTTTTGGATGTGACATGATGAAAATTGCAGAAGTTAGTGAACAGTTTGGCCTTTCCTCAGATACGCTGCGTTATTACGAACGGGTTGGATTGCTCCCGCCCGTTAATCGGACAAAGAGCGGAATCCGAGATTACGATGAGTTTGACCTCAAGCGGGTGGATTTCATCCGATGTATGCGCACCGCGGGCATGCCTGTGGAAGTGCTCATCGAATACGTGGGGCTAATTCAGCAGGGTGATGACACCATTGAAGCCAGAAAAGATATCTTGATTAAACAGCGCGATCACGTGGTTGCCCAAATGGCAGAAATGCAAAAAACTCTGGATCTCCTGGGTTACAAGATTGAAATGTATGAAAAGGCGCTTGTGAAAAAAGAGCAGGATATGCTGTCACCCGATGAGTTAATGACGGGGGATGACAGCAGACCAATCTGGGGAAAGGGTTCGTCTGAAAAGACAGGCGCAAAGAAGAAAGATATACAAACTTGGTAACAGCAGATTGGGCATTTCGCCAGTTCATCAAGAGCAGAAAAATTCACAACAAGGTCGCTCCCGTTTGCCTGACTGTTTACTCAAAACAACGCAATTAACCACAAAAATGGAAGAAAAAATAATGCAAACCGTAAAGTTAAATAATGGAGTTGAAATCCCCATTCTTGGATTTGGCGTTTTTCAAATTGCCGATCCAGCCGAGTGTGAGCGAAGCGTGGTTGACGCCATTCAAGCTGGGTATAGCCATATTGACACCGCCGCTTCTTACATGAATGAAGAAGCAGTTGGCAACGGCATCAGAAAAAGCGGCGTTGCGCGAGAAAAATTGTTTATCACGACGAAACTTTTTATTCAGCGCAATGGCTATGAAGGTGCGCGGAAATCCTTTGATGGGTCTTTGAAAAGATTGCAGTTGGATTATCTTGATCTGTATCTCATCCATCAGCCTTTTGGTGATGTGTATGGCGAATGGCGGGCGATGGAAGAGCTGTATAAGCAAGGAAAGATCAGGGCAATCGGGGTCTCCAATTTTCAGCCAGACCGAATCATGGACTTGATGATTCACAACGAAATAGTGCCTGCGATAAATCAAATTGAAGTCAACCCATTCCAGCAACAAATTGATGCGCAAAAATTTCTTCAGGATAACGGCGTTGCGGTTGAAGCGTGGGCGCCATTTGCCGAGGGCAGGAACAACATTTTCCAAAATGAAATCTTGTTGCCCATCGCTGCCAAACACAAGAAAACCGTCGCTCAGATCATTCTTCGCTGGGTTGTGCAAAGAGGAATTGTCGCCCTTGCAAAATCAACCCGCAAAGAGAGAATGTTGGAAAACATCAATGTGCTTGATTTTGAGTTAAGCGCGGAAGATATGGCTGCAATTGCAAGCTTGGACACCAAGACCAGCAGTTTCTTTGATCATCGCAATCCCGAAATGGTGAAGTGGTTGGGCAGCCGAAAACTGGATGTTTAACCATTGATAAAACTGCCAGTTGCCCGCTATTTGTTTTGCTGGCATTGCCATTAAGACGAATAACGGGCCAGGCATTTCTACGCGCAGAAAGATTTTTTTATGATAAACAAAAAACAAACCATTTCATTTGGTTTGTTGCTTATATTGCTATTAGCAGAACCAGGGTGCACGAGCGAAATAAGCCGCAAAGAAAAAACCTCAATTCCAAACGCCATTACCACGGAACCTCAAATAGTAAGTGTAACTGCCAGCGTCAAAAACGAGATCACGTATTTTGGTACAACGGATACGATTTCGGACGTGCTTCATCATCCGCTTTTCTCTGGATTCGGCCAGTTTGTTCTGCCGCTTGAACTGGGATATGACGAGGGTATGCCGTTGTCAAGAATAAGCGCACTTTTGCCTTATCACAATAACGTTAACCCGCAGGCCGCAGCAGACACCATGAATCACATGCTAGATGATGTTGCGGCTGGTAACACCATCTTTTATCCCATCTATGAGGATGCAAAGATGCAAGAGCATACCGGGCTATTTTTCTTTCGCGGAAAACCGGGCGCGCCTTTTGCCATCATTAACGCAGGTGGTGGATTTTCCTATGTTGGCTCCATTCACGAAGGTTTTCCTCTCGCAATTCAATTGGCGGCGCATGGTTACAACGCGTTTGTTGTTCAGTATCGCACTGGGGGCGCGGAAGTCGCTTGCGAGGACTTGGCCGCCGCAATTTCCTTTGTTTTCGCGCATGCGGACGCCTTAAAAATTAGCACAAAGGGCTACTCGGTGTGGGGTGGGTCAGCAGGGGCAAGAATGGCGGCATATCTTGGTTCTTATGGCCCGGCTGCTTACGGAGGAGCTGATCTGCCACGACCCGCTTTTGTTGTAATGCAATACACAAGCCATTCTGAATATACGAAAAAAGATCCACCGACTTTTGCGATTATTGGACAAAATGACGGCATCGCCAGCCCCGCCATCATGGAACAACGCATTAACTCCCTCAAATCTGTTGGAATTGATGTTGAATTTCACAAATTTCCCAATCTTGGGCATGGTTTTGGGTTGGGAATTGGCACAAGTGCTGAGGGTTGGCAGAATGATGCGATGGCGTTCTGGGAAAAACATCTAAACGACTGAGATGATCGTTTGAACGCAAGAATGGTGAGAGAGGAATTTATGATGAGCCGAAAGTCAACTTTGTTAAAGCGTTTTCTTTTGTTGATGGCGCTCCTGCCTGGGTGCTCGGCAAATGCATCGCCCACGCCTGCGCCCACCGTTACGAATATGCCAATGCCAACAAAAACCGCGCCTGCCCTGAGCAATGAAAATGTCGAACAAGAAAAGATCAAAATGGTTCCTACCGAGCAAAATAGGGATCAGAATCAGCAACGAGTGATTTATCTTTGGAACGAAGGAAATATTCCAACCACCACCGAGTACAAAGTAAACAACTCTGGGTATTTTGACCCGCCCAATTTCCGCCCCAACATGGTTTACTTTCCAGCCAAAAAAAGTGTCAAAACAAAAGGCGCGGTGCTGATTTGCGCGGGTGGCGCGTTTATGTTTCGCAGCGATTCGAATGAGGGCACACCCGTTGCCGAGCGCCTAAGCGAGCTTGGATATCAGAGTTTTGTTGTGAATTATCGGTTGAGGCCATATACCCAGCAGGAAGGAGCGCTGGATTTGGCTCGTGCGGTGCGCCACGTTCGTAGCCGCGCCAAAGATTATGGCATTGAGGAAAGCGATATTGCCGTGATGGGCTTTTCAGCGGGCGGCATCTTGGCTGGCGAATTGTTATTAAATTTTGATGGCTTTGTGGATGGGACCGCGCTTGACCCGCGCTATGTGCCGGATGCATTGGACAAAATTTCCGCCAATGCCAGCGCAGCCGGGATGATTTATTCCTTTTATGGGAGGTTGAGCGTCGCCTCGACGGATGTTGAGAAATTTAAGACATCAAATTTGCCTCCGACATATTTCTTGTATGGCACAAAAGACCCGTTTGTAAGCCAATTTGAGGCTTGTGTTGCCGCCCTAAAGAGGGCAAATGTGCTGGTTGAGTCTCACGCTTTGCAAGACTGGCCGCACGGTTTTGGAGCTGCAGATGGCAAGTGGATATTAGATTACGATAAATGGCTGACGAAAATTTTTGAAATGTAACGCCTTTGGCCGAATTGAACGATAATTTGGTTAAATGTTGGACTCTGCCTTTCGCCCCGAAATATCCCCGGCTGTCTGGGAGCGATTTCCCGATTACCGCGCGTTGAGCGTGCTTGTGCTGGATTTTGAGCCAACCCGCAAGCTGGTTGCGCCGCCCATTCAATTGGCAAGTTGGGCCGAGGCGCACATTGACGCCTGGAGAGAGGCCTACAAAAAATTTGGCGCTGTGCCAAAAAAGACGCCTTCCTCGTTGGAAAGCTTGTTTAAGCGCTACGCCAAAGATGGCGGTTTGCCAGACATCAACGACCTTGTAAATTCATACAACGCGCTCAGCCTGTGTTGGGGTGCGCCCTTTGGGGGCGAGGATATTTCCAAATATGTTGGCCTGCCCAAACTTGCCATTGCCGATGGCACTGAAACGTTTGACACGGTGAAAGAAGGCGCACCAGTTCTTGAAACGGTCGAAACTGGCGAGGTGGTCTGGAGGGACGAAGTGGGTGTGACCTGCCGGCGGTGGAATTGGCGTCAATGCAAACGGACAGCCATCACAAGCGAGACAAAAAATTTGTGGTTTGTCATTGACCGGTTGAGCCCAATGCCAATAGACAGCCTGAAACAGGCGGGCGAGGCGCTTGCCGCGCTTTTGCAAAACGCATCGCCAAATTCCATCGTGAAAGTGGACCTGCTTGCGCCGTGAGTTTTGGATAAACGCAATATCTCATGGTCGGCGTTAAGCCAGCATCCCCAGCGGCCCAGCCTGCGCAACCGCGCGGGAAGATTGTTTTGCTAAACGGCGCGTCAAGCTCCGGCAAATCCACGCTGGCGGCGGCGCTGCAAGACGCGCTGGATGAACCTTTCTGGCATTACTCGATTGACCACCTCATCGCCGCCAAAATTTTGCCCAGCGCCAGAATAAAAAGTGGCGAATTTCCGTGGCCTTCGCTCCGGGCGCAGTTCTTTGAGGGTTTCCATCGCACCCTGCCCGCATTGGCAGGCGCGGGCAACAATTTGATCATTGAGCACATCGTGGAAACGCAAGCTTGGATGACGCGCCTTCTTGTGTTGCTGGCTGGTCACGATGTCTTTTTTGTGGGGCTGCATTGCCCGCTGGATGAGCTTGAACGCCGCGAACGGGCGCGAGGGGACAGGCGAATCGGCGAGGCCAAAGCCGACTTTGAGACCACTCACGCGTTTTGCGTCTACGATTTCGAGGTGGATTCAACGCGGCCGGTGAATGACAACGCGCAAGCGGTCATTAACGCGTGGAAGGCTCGCGCCGCCCCATCGGCTTTTGCAAAAATGCGCACGGCGCTGCCGCCCAGCTTTTGATGAAGAGCGAAAAGAGCTATGAGACAAGAAATTATTCACGTTGCTTTGGTCGTGAAAGAGTACGATGAAGCCATTGAGTTTTATACCCAAAAACTGGGGTTCGAGCTGCTGGAAGACACCTATCAGCCAGAACAAGATAAACGATGGGTGGTGGTAGCGCCGCCGCATTCCAGCGGGGCAACCGTGCTGCTGGCGCGGGCTTCAAAAGAAGAGCAGGAATCGTTTATCGGAAATCAAACCGGCGGGCGCGTGTTTTTGTTTTTAAACACCGATGATTTTTGGCGAGACTACGAAAAAATGAAAGCTCAGGGGGTCAAGTTTGTGCGTGAACCCAAGCAAGCAGATTATGGAGTTGTGGCCGTGTTCCAAGATTTATATGGCAATCAATGGGATTTGTTGCAACTCAACCCGGAACACGGCCTTGTGAAGCGAATGACGCGCTGAGCCGCGATCCTCATCCGCCCAGATTAATCTTGATCCCGCTCTCGTTTGAGCCTTCGGCGCGGGGCATATACGCCATCAACGCCCCGGCCAGTTTGCTGATGGGCATCGTTTGCAGCCACACCCGTCCCGGTCCGGTCAGCCGCGCCAGAAAGAGGCCCTCGCCGCCAAACAACATATTCTTAAAGCCTTTGATCATCTCAATGTCAAAGTTCACCGTTGGCTCAAACATCGCCACGTGACCCGTATCCACCTTGAGCTTCTCGCCGGGGCCAAGCGTGTATTCCACAATTTCGCCATCAAAGGCCACAAACACCGTGCCGGGGCCATCAAACTTTTGCAAAATAAACCCCTCGCCGCCAAACAGCCCTGTGCCCAGTTTGCGCCGGAACAAAATGCTAAACGCAACACTTTTCTCCGCCACCAGGAAGGAATCTTTTTGGGCGATGATGCTCTGGCCCGCCGCGAGGTTGACCGGGATAATTTTCCCCGGCGTTTCGCTGCTAAAGGCCAGCAGAGGATTATCGCGCTCGGCCACATAATCTACCGTGAACAATGACTCGCCAGACACGGCGCGCTTGAACAAACCGCCCAGTCCGCCGCCCATCGTTGTGTTCATGGCGATGCCATCGCTCATCCAGCTCATCCCGCCGGTCTCGGCATAAAACGTCGCCCCGCGCTTCATCGTAAGCGTGAGGGCCTGCATGGTGGAGCCGATGATCTTGAACGACGAGCCGCCCATTGTTGCGCCGCTCATCGCCACCGTTGGGTCGGGCATGTCTATGCGCTGACCCGCTGCATTGGTATAACTTTCTGACATATTTGATCCCCTTTTTAGGAGCTGGGGGTTGGGAGTTGGGGGTTGGTTTTGTTTTCCAGCCCCAATCCCCTAATCCCTAGCCCCCAACTTACATATCCTGTCTTCCTTCCAACGCTCTGGAAAGCGTGATTTCGTCGGCGTATTCCAAATCTCCGCCAACGGGCAAGCCGCGCGCCAGCCGGGTCACCTTCACATTAAACGGGGCCAGCTTGCGGTGCAAAAACGCGCTGGTGTTCTCGCCTTCCAGCGTTGGGTTTAGCGCCAAAATTATTTCTCGCACGGGCGTTTGGGCGCGGCTGATGCGGCCCAGAAGCGCGTTAATTTTCAGGTCATCCGGCCCGATGCCGTTCATGGGAGAGATGACCCCATGCAGCACATGGTATAGCCCGTTGAAAGAACGCGCCCGCTCAATCGCGGCCACATCCAGCGGTTCTTCCACCACGCAAATCACGCCTTTGTCGCGCGTGCCCTCCGCGCAAATCTCGCACGGGTCGCTCTCGGTGATGTTGAAGCATGCGCTGCACAGCTTCGTCCGCGCCTTCAAATCTTTCAGCGCGTCGGCAATCGCCAACGATTGATCTGCTGGCGCGCGCAACAAATAAAATGTGATGCGCGAGGCCGACTTTGGCCCGATCCCCGGCAGTTGCGCCAGCGCATCTACCAGCCGGGTGACGGAGGGCGGGAGAGATTTTTGTGAGGGCATGAGTTGGACAAGAGACGATGGACGATGGACGATGGACGGTTTTTATCGTCTATGGTCTATCGTCCATCGTCCAAATTACATCAACCCCGGTATTTGCATTCCGCCGGTCACGGCTTCCATGCGTTGCGCGGCGTGCGTCTGAGACTTCTCCAGCGCCTCATTGACCGCCGTGAGCAGCGTGTCTTCCAACATCGGCACATCGGCGGGGTCAACCAGCGCCGGGTCAATCTTGATGCTTTGCAGCCGCTGATGCCCGGTGATGATGATCTCAATTGCGCCGCCCGCCGCCTTGATGGTCAGCACTTCGCTTTCCAGCGCTTCTTGCGTTTTGCGCATCTCATCTTGCATTTGCTGAATTTGATTGACCAGCCCCGGCTGAATCCCGCCATTATTTTGCGGAACTCCGCCCGGTTTCCAATCTGTTCGTCGTCCTTTTGCCATATTTCTCCTTACGAAAATTCAAGTTTCAAAGTTGCACAAAGACGGAGGACAGAAGACGGGAGACGACACCACTTCCGTCTCCCGTCCTCCGTCTTCCGTCAAATTTCACGGTTTCTTCACGCGCATCACCACGCCATTTGTCATGCCGATGAGATCTGCG
>DAORUN010000139.1:0-7512 GCA_035433205.1 Thermoflexales bacterium
CCCGCAACTTCCCGCGCCCGGCCAGCGTCTGTATACTTACGGAACATGCGGGGATTAACACTTGGGCGGGCGATTTTGCTCGCCATTGGCATATTGATTGCGCTGGCGGCGCTGGCGCTGCTGGTGAGCGCGTTTGCGCCGCGTGACCCCCGCCGCGAAACCTTTCCGCTGGGCGCAAGCCAGATCACACCGGGACACACATGGGCACACGGCACTCTTTCCGTTGGTTGATGGCATCTGCGAGCGCAGGCATCGTTGTGAGCGCGCTCATTCTCGCCGCGTGTGGCGCGGCTGCCACACCCACTGGGGCGCCCGCTGCCCCGTCCTCAGCCGCAGAAAAAACATCTGCCACGGCCACCGCCGCCCCTGCGGCCACCAGCGTTCCTGCGTCTGCGATTGGCGCGCCGCCCACCGCCGCGCCCAAACCCACCGATGCGCCAAAGCCCGCCGCGTCACCCATCAGCCCGCCCACGTTGCCCACGGCCCCGCCGCAAACTGAGCCGCGCATGGTGGAGCTGGAATGGACGCCGCTCATGCGCATGGGCAACTCAGACAGCGTGCGGCTCTCGCTCATGCCGGGGCCAGATGGCTACGTGGCAAAAGCCGAGACCCAGGATGGCAAGCTGGTCACGCAGGTGGTGGCCTTGCAGCGGCCGGATGGCATGAGCATCTCCGGCGTGGCCTCGCTTACCGGCATCAATTTTGATATTTCGCCAGATGGGGCGCAAGCGCGGGATTTGCCCGCGGGCCAGCCGGTGGTGTGGCGCTGGAGCATCGCCCCGCATGGCGCGGGCCAGCACAAACTGGTGCTCACGCTCAACATCCGCCAAACGCCAACCCAGCCCAGCGCGGGCGCGGCCAAAGAATTCACCGCGTTCTCGCGCAGCCTGGATGTGCGCGTGGAGGACGTGCTGGGCATGTCTGCCCCGGTCGCGGGGCTGGTTGGGGTGATGGGGCTGCTGGCCGGCGGCGGCCTGAGCGCGTTCGCCCTGTTCAAACGAGCGCCGCGTACGCCATCTGCCAGCAAAGCCGCACCCGCCAGTGTGGAAGCCCGCCCAAACATGAGCCTGCAACTGGACAGGCCGCCCGCGCTGGCCTTGGCCGCCAAAGACGAGATTCTTTTGCGGGCGGTCTTTCGCAATTACAGCCGCGCCATGTTAGAGAGCGAGTTCCGCTCCGGCTACTCCGGGGCGCGCACCTTCCTGGCGTTGCCCATCCGCGCAGATGGCCGCGCCGATGCCTACGCCATCGCCAAAATTGGCCCGCGCAAGGCGATTGAGCGCGAATATGCCAACTACGAGGAGTTTGTTAAAAACACCTTGCCGCCGGTGACCGCCCGCATTCAAGATACGCCCGTGACCGCGCGAGAAAACCCGCGCGATGCGGCCCTGCGCTATTCGTTTGTGGGCATGCCCGACGCGCAACCCATCAGCCTGCGCCGGGCTTTGCTGGATACGGGCGACCCCGCGTATGTGCACAAGTTGTTCAACACGTTTGGGCCAAACTGGTGGATGCAGCGCAAGCCGTGGGCTTTTCGTTTGGCGCAGGAATACGACCGCATGTTGCCCGCGCACCTGGTGGTTCAGTCGATGGGGCAAAGCGCGGGCGAGACGCACCGCTTTAACGGCAAAACGCCGCCGCAGGAATGCGCTGCCTACATTGGCGATCTGGTGACACTGGGCGAGTTTGCGCAAACCGAGGAGCGACCAGATGGCCGCAGCCTCTCGCTGACCGGCTCGTCATCGGATGGGCAACCCGCCTTGCGCGTGCGCTGGCTGAGCGAAGTGTTTAGGCCGGGCATGATTGGCCGCGTGGTCGCCACGCGAGAGACTTTGTTGCGCGAGGCGGTGAAAGGTTTGGAGTTGTTTGGGCTGCCAGATCCGCTGCTGGTTTTGCCGCGTTTGCTGGATGAGACCGTGCGCGGCACGGAGTCCACCATTCACGGCGATTTGAATTTGGAGAACGCGCTGGTGGGGCCGGGCGGGCTGGTGTGGCTGATTGATTTTGCCAACACGCGGCTGGGCCATCCACTGGCCGATTTTGCGCACATGCAGGCCGACATTCTTGCCCACATTGTTGCGCCGCAAAACACCAGCGCCCAGGCCGTGTTTGGCCTGCTGCGCAATGGCAGTGCCAACCCGCTGCTGGCCGCGGTGGATGAGATTGCCGCGCGGTGTTTGTTTAACCCATCCGACGCCCGCGAATACCGCCTGGCGCAGATCATGGCCTATGTTGGCGCGCTGAAATATGAAAACATGAACGCGCACCAGCGGCATGTGCTGTATCTCATGGCGGCGCGGGTTGTTAAAGAATTGGATGGGTGAAGTAGCCGTTCTATTTCACGCGGGTTGCTTTGCGCAAACGCACAAAAACAAATTTCCAAGAGGAAAAATGAAAACAAAAGAAGAAATTGTAAAAAACTGGCTGCCGCGCTACACCGGGCGGGCGCTGGATGAGTTTGGCGAATATCTGCTGCTCACCAACTTTCAAAATTACGTGGACAAATTTGCAGAGTGGCACGACGTGCCGGTGCTGGGCCGCGACCGCAGCATGAGCAGCGCCACGGCCGAGGGCATCACCATCATCAACTTTGGCATGGGCAGCCCAAACGCGGCCACCATCATGGATTTGCTGAGCGCGATTGCGCCAAAGGCCGCGCTATTCCTTGGCAAGTGCGGCAGCCTTAAGCACGTGGCCGAGCTGGGTGATTTTATTTTGCCCATCGCGGCCATCCGCGGCGAGGGCACGAGCAACGATTATTTCCCGCCCGAAGTGCCCTCGCTGCCGGCCTTCGCGCTCCAGAAAGCCATCAGCACCACCATACGAGATTACGCGCAGGATTACTGGACGGGCACGGTGTATACCACCAACCGCCGCGTGTGGGAATGGGACGAGGAGTTCAAGGATTATCTGCGCCAAATCCGCGCGATGGCGGTGGATATGGAGACCGCCACCATTTTTATTTGCGGTTTTGCCAACGAGATTCCCACCGGCGCGCTGCTGCTTGTATCTGACCAGCCCATGACCCCCGACGGCGTAAAGACCGAGAAGAGCGACACCGGCATCACCAAAAATTACGTTGACCTGCACATCAAAATTGGGATTGACTCGCTCAAACAGTTGATCAACAACGGGCTGACGGTGAAGCACCTGCGGTTTTAAGACGCAAAGACAAGCTTAGCGCACGGGGCGTTGCGGGCGCTTTGCGCGCTGGCAGGCAAGGCGTCAGCATTTACAATCTCTGGCGTGCAGTTACGCAAGTTTGGGGTGATGGCGCTCGCGGTGGCGATGACCGCCTGCGGGTCGCAAAGCCCCGCGCCAGCGGCCATGCCGGTTGTCACCATTTTTCCAACGCAGGTGATGGCGACCGCCGCGCCGCAAGCTGCGCCATTGCCCGCGCTTGCGCCTGCCACGCCCACCCCCGCGCCGCAAAAATACACGGTCAAGCCAAACGACACGTTCTGGGACATCGCGGCCATGTTTCATCTCTCGCTGGATGAGCTGACCAGCGCCAACCCGGGCATGAACCCAACGTTGATTCACCCCGGCGATGTGCTCAACATCCCGGTCAGCGGGGCGCAGGTGGTGATGGCGCTGCCCACACCCGCTGGCCCGCATGTGGACGCAGACGCGGACGGGCTTCGGCTACGCACGGCCCCCAGCACCAGCGCAGACGTGCAACGCTACTTGCTGGCGCTCACCCCGCTGAATGTGTTTGCCCGCAGCGCAGACAGCCAGTGGCTGGAGGTGGCTGTGCCAGATGGAACCCGCGGCTGGGTAAAGGCGCAATTTGTGGCGCAAGTGTCTGGGCTGGCGCAGTTGCCATCCAAAACGGTGACCCTGCCGCCAACGGCTGCCGCCGCAGCCGCCGCAAGCGCCATCAACAAAACGGGGATTAGCGCGGGCGGCTACGCCATCCCCAGCTATTTGAGCGGGTTTACCGAGAATGCCCGCCAAATTTACCAGCGCGGGCTGGCGCTGGGCAACAACCCGCGCGTTTTTGCCGTGATTGGCGATAGCAACTCGGCCAGCGAATCGTATTTGCGGGCGTTTGACGATGGCAATTACGACCTGGGCGCATACGCCGCGCTGGAGCCGAGCGTGGCGTATTTTCGCGGCTCGTTTAACCACAAAAGCGTGGCCGCGGTGATTGGCTACACCGCGTTGCGGCTGCTCACGCCGCCACGCCAGCCGCCCGCAGGCTGCTCGGCGGGCGAATCGCTGGTGGAGTGCGAGTACCGCCTTAAAAAGCCCAGTGTGGCGCTCATTTTGCTGGGCACAAACGACGCGGTGGAATGGCGCACGTTTGAGGAAAACTACCGCGATTTGGTGAAATTGACGATTGCGCGGGGGATTGTGCCCGTGCTGATGACCAAAGGCGATGCGCTGGAGTGGCAAAAATACGGCGCCTCGCTGGAATATGTGAACACGATCATCAAAAATATCAGCCGCGAATATGGCGTGCCCTTGCTGGATTTGCGCAGCCAAGTGCTCGGTTTGCCAAACGGCGGCCTCGTCTCGGATGGCATTCACTTCAACACCTCGCCAGATGGGAAATCCACCTACTTCACCGGCGCGCATATGAATTACGGTAACACCATTCGCAACCTCACCGCTTTGCAAGCGCTGGATGCGGTGCGCAAGTTGATTCTTGATGGACGATAGACCATAGACGATGGACGATTTCTATCGTCTATGGTCCATCGTCCATCGTCTACAATCCCAACCAATGCTCATCTGCTCCGATTGCCTGCCTGCCTTGCAAAATCTGCCAGAGGCCTGCGCCGATTTGATTTATCTTGACCCGCCGTTTAACACCAACACACGGCGCAGGGCGGGCGAGGCGAGCTACGATGACGCGTTTGGCTCGGCGCAGAATTACATTGCGTTTATGCGCCCGCGGGCAGAGCAAATGCGCTGCGCGCTAAAGCCAAACGGCGCGTTGTTCTTTCATTGCGACTGGCGCATGGGCCATCACGCCCGGCTGATGCTGGATGAAATTTTTGCCGATGGCGTGTTTGTCAACGAGATCATTTGGCATTACGGGTTGGGCGCGGCGCGGGCCAAGCGCCAACTGATGAGCAAGCACGATGTGATTTTTTGGTACGCCCGCTCGCCGGAGTATACGTTTAATTTGCAGCGCACAGACCCATCCCCCGCCATGCTGAGCAAATACCGCCACACCGATGAGGATGGGCGGCGTTACATGAATTCTTACGGCAAAAAGTATTACCTTCAAGGCGGCAAACCACTGGATGACGTGTGGAATATTCCGGCTATTTCGCCAACGGGCAAGGAACGCGCGGGCTACCCCACCCAAAAACCGCTGGCGCTGCTGGAGCGCATCATTCTTTTGGCCAGCAACAAGGGCGACACCGTGCTGGACCCGTTTTGCGGGAGCGGCACAACGCTGGTGGCCGCGCAAAAACTGGGCCGCCAATGGATTGGGGTGGACGCCAGCCCAGATGCGATCCGCGTGGCGCAGCAACGGCTGGCCCAAACCCCAATCGCGCAACAGCAGCTATAAAGAGTTTTGTCAACCTCATAAAAAACTCGGCTCATCCACTGAAAAGCTGGAAAGCTGGATTTGAGATTGTTTTATATTTTTCTGGACTTACGCAAAATGTGTTATTCAAGAAAAAGTAATACTTGTCACCCTGAGCGGAGCGAGGGGTCTCTGGCAAATTTATTCTAAGAATGAGTTAGCCAGAGATGTTTCGCCCAATGGCGAAGCCTTTGGCAGGCTCAACACGACATTCTGTCTAAGTCCAGTTTTTTCACCGCCGAGACGCCGAGACGCGGAGAAAAAGAGAATTCTCTGCGTCTCGGCGGTGAAAGACAAAAGTTAAAATTCACCCGCATTGAACAAAAAAATCTCGCTTGCGGCCATTTTGCCGGGCGCGGCGCCCTTTGTATTTTTGGCGCTGTTCTATTTTTACCCGCTGGCGGCCCTGTTTGCCCGCAGTTTTGCGCCCGATGGCGCGCTTGACCTGAGCGCATTTGGCGAGATTGCCCAAAACGAGTATTACCGCGAGGTGGTGTGGTTTAGTTTGTGGCAAGCCGCGCTGTCCACCGCGCTCACGCTGCTGGTTGGGCTGCCTGCGGCCTATGTGTTTGCGCGCTATGCCTTTCCCGGAAAAACGGCATTGCGCGCGCTGGCCACCCTGCCATTTGTCATGCCCGCCATCGTGGTGGCGACCATGTTCAGCGCGGTGATTGGCCCACGCGGCTGGCTGAACGCGCTGGGGCTGGGCATGACCACCCAGCACTCGCTGGCGCTGATGTTTGTGGCTCACATTTTTTACAACTTTACGCTGGTGCTGCGCATCGTGGGCGGTTTTTGGAGCAACTTGGACCCGCAGGTGGAGGAAGCCGCGGCGGGCATGGGCGCATCGCGCTGGCAGGTATTTCGCACAGTCACGCTGCCCATCGCCCTGCCCGCCATTGGCTCTGCCGCGCTGTTGGTTTTTGCGTTTTGCTTTAGCGCGTTTGGCACGGTGTTGCTGCTGGCCGGGCCGCGCTACGCCACGCTGGAGGTGGAGATTTACACCCAGGTCGCCAGCTTTTTGAACTTGCCGGTTGCGGCGGCGCTCTCGCTTTTGCAAATGGCGTTTACGCTGGCGCTTACTGTGTTTTTTACGCGGCTGCAAACGCGCAGCGCGGTGGCGCTGGCCTTGCGCGGCCAACGCGCCATCGAGAAGCCCATCAACACGCCCGCCGCCCGCGGGCTGGCTGTTTTGGTGATGGGTTTTGTGGCCGCCCTGTTTGCTGTGCCGCTGCTGGCGCTGGTGGCGCAATCGCTCAGCGTGGCCGGCCTGCGCGGATACGCCGCGTTATTTCAAAACGCAGATGCGGCGTTTGGCGCGCCGCCCATCATCGCTATCCGCAATTCGCTGGGCGTTGCGTTGATGGCGGTTGTGATGTCGCTGATGGTCGGCATCCCGGCCACGTATGCGCTGGCCAACCGCGCCTCTCGCGCGGCGCGCTGGCTGGACCCGCTGCTCATGCTGCCCATCGGCACCTCCGCCGTGACGCTGGGGCTGGGCTATATTTTGGCGTTTG
Source organism: Thermoflexales bacterium (assembly GCA_035433205.1). Taxonomy (GTDB): domain Bacteria; phylum Chloroflexota; class Anaerolineae; order J036; family Brachytrichaceae; genus DAORUN01. The sequence continues at coordinate 7,063 of DAORUN010000139.1, forward strand.
GGCCGCCGCTGTTTGGCCTGTTTGATGTGGACTTGCGTTCCTCGCCGGTTCTCATCCCGCTGGCGCACACGCTGATTGCCATGCCGTTTGTGGTGCGCTCGCTGCTGCCCGCCGTGCGGCGCATTGAGCCGCAACTGCGCGAATCGGCGGCGCTGCTGGGGGCTGGGCGGATGACGCTTTGGCGCACAATTGACCTGCCCCTCACCGCGCGAAGCATCGCGGTGGCGGGTGTGTTTGCGTTCACCGTTTCCATGGGCGAGTTTGGCGCGGCGCTGCTCATCTCGCGGCCAGACTTCCCCACCATTTCCATGGTCATCTTTCGGTTTTTGGGCTTGCCCGGCGCGTTGAACTATGCCACCGCCCTGGCTATGAGTGTGTTGCTGCTGGTCGCCTCAGCCATCGGGTTTGTGCTGATTGAGCGCGGGCGCGGCGAGGATGAGTTTTGAGGGG
>DAORUN010000140.1:0-7440 GCA_035433205.1 Thermoflexales bacterium
TGATTTGCGAGACGACCTCACCAATGTCCTCTTGATCCACGATCTCATCGAGGTTCTTTTCCTCAAACCATTTTTGGCGGCCCTCATCAAATTCTTGTTGGAGGCGCAGGCGCTGAACTTTGCACTCGGCGGCCCGCTGGTAATCCTGGCGGATGGCGGCCTGTTCTTCTTCCACCCGCATTTTTTCGAGTTCGCTCTGGCGGGTTTTGAGTTCTGGCGGCAACGTGTAAAGCGCCAGGCGCAACTTGGCCGCCGCCTCATCCATCAGGTCAATCGCTTTATCCGGCAGCTTGCGATCCGGCAAATAGCGGTCGCTGAGTTTGGCCGCCGCCACCAGCGCATCTTCGGCAAAATGCACTTTGTGGTGCGCCTCGTATTTATCGCGAATGCCGTGCAACATGCGGATGGTGTCTTCCACGCTCGGCTCATCCACATACACCGGCGCAAAACGGCGTTCCAGGGCGCTGTCTTTTTCAATGTATTTGCGGTATTCATCCAGCGTGGTCGCGCCAATAAGTTGCAGCTCGCCGCGGGCCAGCGCTGGCTTGAGCATATTGCCCGCGTCCATGCTGCCGCCGCCGCTGCCCGCGCCAACCACGTTGTGCAGTTCGTCCACAAAGAGGATCACTTCGCCTTCGCTGCGCGTGACCTCATCCAGCACACCTTTTAGCCGTTCTTCAAAATCGCCGCGAAAGCGCGAACCGGCGATCATGCCCGCCAAATCCAGGGCGAGCACTTTTTTGCCCGCCAGAATCTCTGGCACATCCGCGCCCACAATTTTTTGGGCCAGCCCTTCAATGATGGCCGTCTTGCCCACGCCGGCATCGCCGATGAGCACGGGGTTGTTTTTTGTGCGCCGCGCCAGCACTTGAATCACGCGGGCAATTTCCTTGTCTCGGCCCACGATGGGGTCTAGCTTGCCTTCCTTCGCCATCTGGGTCAGGTCGCGGGAATATTTTGCCAGAACGCGATATTTCGTTTCGGCCTGCGGGTCTTGCGCGGTTTTGCCGCCGCGTATGGCGGTCACGGCTTCCATCACCCGCTCTTTGGTGATGTTGGCCTCGGCAAACAGGCGGGCGGCGGGCGTGTTGCGCTCTGAGCACACCGCAAGGAAAATGTGTTCCGTGCTGATGTACTCATCCTTCATTTTGTTGGCTTCTTCGCGGGCCAGGTCCAGCAGGCGCTTCACGCGCGGGGTGATCATCACCTGCTCGCCGCCGCCGCCGTAAATGCTCACGCGCGGCGATTGGCGCAGAGCTTGATCCACTTTCTCGGACAGCCCGGCCACATCCACGCCCAGCTTTTCCAGCACGGCGGGCACCAGGCCATCGGGCTGTTCCAGCAATGCCAGCAGAATATGCTCGGTGTCCACCTGGGTGTGGCTGTATCTTTGTAAAATTTCAACCGAGCGCTGCGCCGCGTCTTGCGCTCGTTCGGTAAATCGGTCAAATCTCATGTATGGTTACTCCAGATGCGACAAAGCCTTGCCGTTTGCCGCATTCCCAATGAGATTATAGCCAGCGCGTTAGTTTTGTGTTGGAAGAGTATTTGCGAGGTGTTAATTGATCAAGACGGGCGCTCAGCGCGATTGAACTCTTCTCTCTTCCTCATCTTTTGCCCGCATCCTCTCATTTGGCCGCGCTTGCAAAAAATCAGGCAAGAGATACAATCCAATCTGGTCTGCTGTTAAGGCCAAATGGGGTAAAAATCATCTTGAATAAAAAAGTGTGTTGCGCCTTGTCACTTGCATGTGCATATCTTTTCTTTCATGCAAGTCCAATTTCAGCTAATACCTCGGTGGGTTGTGATCCCAATGCAATAACTCGCGCAAATGATCTGATTTCCGCAATTCAATCTTCGGTAACCACCGGCGGGTCTCAATCTATTAGTCTTGCGCCCAGTTGCATTTACACGCTTACGCAAGTCAACTCTGGCTCTGGCGTAGATTTAAATGGTTTGCCTGTCATAAGCAACACCGTTTCTCTCACAATAACTGGCAATGGCGCAACGATATCGCGCGACCCTGCCGCGCCGCAATTTCGTTTCTTAAGCGTGCTGACCAACTCCCAATTAACTTTAATCAATCTAACCCTTGCTGGCGGCCATGCGGTAGATGGCCCATTCATCACGGTTACGGCTTCCTACGCGGGAGATGGGGGCGCCATTCTCAATGCCGGCCAATTGACCCTTATAGACTCAGCATTTCAAAACAACCGCGCTGGCGACAACGGCTGCACAGTTGCCAAGGGATTTGATTGTTCAATGGCAGATTTTCACGCGGGGTCTGGCGGGGCAATTTCAAATTCGGGCAATCTGACAATGGTCAACACTCTTGTTGAGGGCAATCGCGCAGGCTACGCAGAACTGGAGACGCCCTTGCCTGGCGGAGGCGGCATTGCAAATTGGGGTTCAATTCTTGTTACCGGAAGCACTTTCTTAAACAATCAGGCGGGTGACTGCCTGGTTTGTGTGGGAGATCTTGGCGGACCAGGCGGAGGAGCAATTTTTAACGCTGGCTTTGCAGAAATACGCTCTACTAATTTTTTGAGTAATACCGCGCGCAGCTCATACATGGCTCGGACAGGCGGTGGCGCAATCTCATTTTTTGGCACTGGCATTGGCATTGGGGATAAGTTGTATATGGCCTACAACGGAAGCGCGTTTGGATCCGCGATTAATATCGGAAATTCAGGCTCATTTACGCTCACCAATTCCACTTTGTTTCACAATAACTATCAATTTGGTGATGGCGCAGAATCAACCGTGTTTTATGCGGGAAATTTAGCCCTGGTTCATGTTACTCTTGTGCCAGATGGCGCAAGCACCTATGCAATAGAGTCGCGAGGGTCGGGAAATATGAGCATCACCGTAAATAGCAGCTTGATTACCGGGCTTTGCGATTCATATTTTTCCTATGCGCATCCCACCAGCACCTATATTGGCAATTACAACGTGTTGAATCCATCTTGTGTTGTAACACCCACCATTCCAAGCTCCAATCTTTACACGCTCAATTTCGGATTAGACCCCGCTGGGCCGCAAAATAATGGCGGGGCAACACCGAGCATTGCTTTGATGCCACCCAGCTTAGCGATAAATTTTGTTCCGCTAAGCGCGTGCGCGGCGCAAACAAGCCAAAATGGTGTAGCCCGTCCGCAAGGCAGCGGTTGCGATGCTGGCGCGTATGAAAGCCCGTGGCGCTATTTTTATCTTCCGAACACGCTCAGAGTTTGGGCAAGCGCATGGTGAGTTAATTAACGCGAGTTGGATAAGCGAAATGAGCTGAAAACTGTCATTCTGAGCGACCGGAGGGAGCGAAGAATCTCTGGCCAACCCTTTCTTGGCCGGGATTTCGCAGAGATTCTTCGTCGCGCAGCTTTGCTTCGCGCCGCTTTGCTCCTCAGAATGACAGGCTTTCTCTTATCCACAACTGACGTTAATTACTGGTTATTGGTTGTTGCTTGATGAATCGTGAGTGATATTGGTGTTCAGCAACCAACAACCAACAACCAACAACTAATAAAAAAAATGGGTGTTGGGCAATTTCACCTGCCCAACACCCATCAACCAAAACCCAATTACCCAACAACCGCTACGCCGCGCTTAACTCTGGCGTTACCTCATCCGTTGGCGCAACCACGTCCGGCGGGGCGTCCTCAACTGCGGCGGGTTTGATCGTTGCGCCGTTCACGCTGAAATCCAGCTTGCCGTCAATCAAGTCAATCTTCACCGCGCTGCCGTCTGGGATGCGCCCGCTAAGCAGGCCATCCGAAAGCGCGTCTTCCACCTGATTCTGAATCACGCGGCGAAGCGGGCGCGCGCCATATTCGGGGTCGTAGCCCTTCTCGGCCAAATACATCTTGGCAGCGTCGCTCACATCCAGCGTAACGGCGTGCTCAGTGATGCGTTTCTGAGCCTTGGTCAGCTCCAGCGAGACAATTTCGCCAATCTCATCGCGGGTGAGCGGGCGGAACACCACCGTGCCATCCACACGGTTGAGGAATTCCGGGCGGAACAACTTTTTGAGCTGCCCCAACAATTTGTCCTTCACCTCGGCAAACTGTTTTTCCGCGTCCTTCACTTCGTCTTTCTTCACCGCAAACCCCAGCTTGCTCTCGCGCCGAATCAATTCCGCGCCCACGTTGCTGGTCATGATGATGATCGTGTTGCGAAAGTCCACCTTGCGCCCGCGGGCGTCGCTCAGGCGGCCTTCTTCCATGATCTGCAAAAGCATGTTGAACACTTCCGGGTGCGCCTTCTCAATTTCGTCAAACACCACAATTGAGTATGGCCGCCGGCGGATGCTCTCGGTGAGCTGGCCCGCATCCTCGTAGCCCACATACCCCGGAGGCGCGCCAACCAGCCGCGCCACGGTGTGCCGCTCCATAAATTCGCTCATGTCCAGCACAATCATGGCGTCTTCGCTGCCAAACAAAAATTCAGCCAGCGCCTTGGTCAGCTCGGTTTTGCCCACCCCGGTGGGACCAAGGAAGATAAACGAGCCGAGCGGCCGCCGGGGGTCCTTCAACCCAACCCGCCCGCGCCGCACCGCCTTGGCAATGGCCTCGATGGCTTCACGCTGGCCGACAATTCTTTCTTTCAACGACGTTTCCAAATGGATGAGGCGCTCGCTCTCGCTGCCCGCGATGCGCTTGAGCGGGATGCCCGTCCACATCGAGATCACCTCGGCGATATCCTCTTCGGTCACGGTTGGGCCTTCCGCGTTCGGGTCAAAATTGTGGCGCAATTCTTCAATGCGCTCAGTGGCTTTTTTCTCGCGGTCGCGCAAGAGGGCCGCCTCATCGTAGCGGCTTTGCTCCATCGCCTCGTTGCGCTCGCGCTGCGCCTCGCGCAGTTCCTTAAACGCCTCTTTCAGGCTGATGGACTGCTTGCTCTTGTACATCCGCACGCGGGCCGAGGATTCGTCCACAAGGTCAATCGCCTTGTCTGGCAAAAACCGCTCACTTACATAGCGCGATGACAATTGCACCGCCGCCTTGAGCGCCTCTGGGCTGATCTTGAGTTTGTGATGCTGCTCATACGCGCCCTTGATCCCGCGCAAAATTTCCAACGCCTGATCTTGCGTGGGTTCTTCCACGTAAATGGGCTGGAAGCGGCGCTCCAATGCCGCGTCGCTCTCAATGTGCTTGCGGTATTCATTCAGCGTGGTCGCGCCAACCACCTGAAACTCGCCGCGCGCCAACGCTGGCTTAAGAATGTTGGCCGCGTCCACGCTGCTGCCCGCGCTGCCAGCGCCCACCAGCATGTGCAATTCATCAATAAACAAAATGGTGTCGCTGGTTTTTACCTCTTCAATGACGCGCTTCAAGCGCTCCTCAAACTGCCCGCGATACATTGTGCCCGCCACCAGCGAGCCGACATCCAACTGCACCACGCGCTTGTTCAGCAGCGGCTCCGGGGCCATGCCCTCCACGATGCGCTGGGCCAGACCTTCCACAATCGCGGTCTTGCCCACGCCCGGCTCGCCAATGAGCGCGGGGTTGTTCTTGGTGCGGCGCGAGAGAATCTGAATCATGCGCTCAATCTCGGTCTCGCGACCCACCACCGGGTCCAGCTTGCCCTTCTCGGCCAGCGCGGTCAGGTCTGTGCCAAGCTGGTCAAGGGATGGGGTCTTGGGGCGGTCTTTCTTCACCGATTGCGAGGGGGTCTTGCCCGCGGTTTCTGGGGCAGTCCCGGTCTCGGGTTGCTCTTGCTGAACAGCCCGCAGCGTCTCGCGGCGGATGCGCTCTGGCGTGAGGCCGAGCTGCTTCATCACATCAATCGCAATCCCATCGGTTTGGCGGATGAGGCCGAGCAGGAGATGCTCTGTGCCGATGTAGCTGTGGCTGAGTTTGCGCGCCTCATCCACCGCGTATTCAATCACCTGTTTGGTGCGCGGGGTCAGGTCTGGCTGGCCCGGGTTGGCGCGTTTGCCCGCCCCGGTCAGGCGCTCCACCATGTCTAGTGTGCGCTCTGGGGTTGCGCCCAAGTCACGCAATACACGCCCGGCAATACCGGCTTCTTCTCTCACCAGCCCCAGCAACAAATGCTCGGTGCCAATGTAATTGTGCTTTAGCTCTTGCGCCGATTCCGACGAAAGTTGAAGGACGCGCCGCGCCCGAACGGTAAACCGCGATAGTTTGTCATTTGCCACAGAACTCTTCTCCTCTCAGGCGCATTGTAATACGCTCAAGTGCGTAGAACTATACGCGGGATGGATTAGCAAAGTGTATGAATTGGAGAGAAACTAAGCTAATGTGACGCGGGTTTTCAGAATAACCCGTTTTGGCAGCCATTTAGCCCAAAAAATTTCGCGCAAACAGGGCTGGCGCATGTTATACTTTTTTTCACCTTACACATACCAAATATCTCTTGCTAACGAATTTCGGCTTGCCCCATGCGCCAGATCACCGGGGGGTGTTTTGTGCTTGCTAAATCCGTCCACGCATAAGATGTTTGGGTATTTATTCAGGAGAGAAATCATGAAAGTCAAGTTAGCAGTCGTTTCGTTAATGACATCGGCCAGTTTGTTGTTTGCGGCCACCGCTTTGGCGTCATCGGGGGCGCCATGGGGGTACGAAGGGGCAACAGGCCCGGACAAATGGGGGTCTCTCAGCCATGATTACGAAGCGTGCGCGGTCGGTCTTCAGCAATCGCCCATTGATATTCCATCCAGCGCCCCGGTGGATACCGCCGCAATCACGATCAAGTATTCGCCCACCGCTTTGAACATGATCAACAACGGCCACACCGTGCAAGCCAACATAGACCCGGGCAGCTATATTTTGGTAGATGGCGTCCGCTACGACCTCGCGCAATTCCACTTCCATGATAAAAGCGAGCACACATTTGATGGCAAGAACACCGATCTGGAGTTGCATTTGGTGCACAAAAGCGCGCAAGGCCACCTTGCCGTAATTGGCGTCCTCATCAAGCGCGGCGGGGACAATGCGGCGTATAGCAACATCTTCAAAAATCTGCCCGCAAAAGAAAATGACACCAAAAAAGTTGATGGGGTCTCGCTGGATTTGAACGCATTGCTGCCAGCAGACCACGCGTATTACCGCTATAACGGCTCACTCACCACGCCACCTTGCAGCGAGGGCGTGAAGTGGCTTGTAATGAAAAACACCGTTGACGTGAGCGATGCCCAGGCCAAATCTTTTGAAACCCTCTTCAAAATGAACAATCGCCCAACGCTGGGGATGGGCATTCGCCAATTTCTGACTGGCGTCGTCACCCTGCCCGTATCGGGCGCGGAGGCAGATCAACAAATGGCGATTTTTGAGGGCGCCCTGATCGCCCTGGCAGGCGCCTCGTTCATCCTCGCTGTCTTTGCGCTTCGCAAGAATAAGAAGCACGCCAGCTAAAGACTTGTTTTAACGCGAGTTTTGGATAAGCAAAACGAGGTGAAAATGTCATTCTGAGCGACCGGAGGGA